>NZ_RKSM01000001.1:2843519-3159466 GCF_008729015.1 Haloarcula sp. CBA1129 | reverse complement strand
TTCGCGGTCGAGGGGTTGCCCGAGGTATGCCCCGGCGACGACGTGGCGGGACTGCTCGTCGAGCAGGCCGACCTTCGGGACGACGACGTGATCTGTGTCGCCAGCACTATCGTCTCAAAGGCCAACGGACGCGGGCGGTCGCTGGCCTCGTACGAGCCGGGCGAGCGCGCCGAGCGCATCGCGGCGACCATCGAGGACATCGCCGACGAAGAGAAGGACCCGCGGATGGCGCAGGCGATTCTCGACGAGTGTGAAGAAGTGCTCGTCGAAGCGCCCTTTATTCTCGGGGTGACACAGTTCGGGCATATCACGGTCAACGCGGGTATCGACCGCTCGAACGTGCCCGGTGCCGATCTCCTCTTGCTCCCCGAAGACCCGACAGCGGAGGCCGAAGCCATCCGTGCCGGTATCCGCGAACAAGCGGGGGTCGAACCCAGCGTCATCGTCACCGACACGTCGGGGCGGCCGTTCCGCCTCGGCCAGCGCGGCGTCGCACTGGGCTGGGCCGGTCTTTCTGCCTCACGGGACTGGCGTGGCGAACACGACCGCGATGGGCGCGAACTCGAAGCCACCGTCCAAGCCGTCGTCGACGAACTCGCCGCCGCGGCCAACCTCGTCACCGGCGAAGGCGACGGCGGAACACCCGCCGCAGTCGTCCGTGATTTCGACTTCGGCGACCACGCGGGCAGCGAGCAGCTGTTCCGCGACCCCGAGAAGGATGTCGTCAGACAAGCACTCAGAAAGTGGTCACATGTACGCGATTGAACTCACCCCAGAACACCCGGTCGCACAGCTCGCCTCGTTTGCCGAACAGGCCGAATCGAACGCGCTCGACGCCGTGTACGTCAGTCATCACTACAACAACCGCGACCAGTTCATGTCGCTGACCGCGATGGCCGAACGGACCGAGGAGGTCCTGCTCGGTCCCGGCATCGCCAATCCCTACGAGACGCACCCGGTGACGCTGGCCTCACGGGTGGCAACACTGGACGAGCTGAGCGACGGGCGAGCCGTCTTCGGCATCGGGCCGGGAGACAAGTCGACACTCAGCAATCTCGGCTTCGGCCACGACGACGCGCTGCGGCGCGTGCTTGAGACGTTCACGACTGCCCGGAAGCTCTGGGACGGCGAGCGGGTCGACCACCACGGGACGTTCGAGGCGGTCGACGCGGGGCTGAACTACGAGGTCGGCGAGATCCCGGTGTACGTCGGCGCACAGGGGCCGCACATGACCCGGATGTCAGCCAAGCACGCCGACGGCGCGCTGTACAACGGGGCACATCCCAAGGACCTCGCGTGGGCACGTGAGCAGGTAGAAGACATGGCCGACGAACGGCCCGACAAGTACGGTGAGTTCGACCTCGCAGCCTACGCCAGTGTCTCAGTCGCCGAGGACGAGGCCGAAGCGCGAGAAGCCGCCCGGCCGCCGGTCGCGTTCGTCGCCGCGGGGTCCCCGCCGCCGGTGCTTGACCGCCACGGCATCGACCACGAGGTCGCAGAGAACATCGGGCAGGCGATTTCGGCTGGCGAGTTCCCGACGGCATTCGAGCACGTGACCGAAGCGATGCTAGACGCGTTCTGTATCGCCGGAACGCCCGAAACGGTCGCGGAACGCACGGCGGAGTTAGAGGAATATGCCGACAGTATCGTGTTCGCGTCGCCGCTCGGGCCGGATATCGAGACGGCTATCGATTTGCTTGGGGCGGTCCTCGACCGCCGGAGCCGCTGAACAGCGAGAGCACAGCCCCCAGCGACAGGTACCCGAAGAAGACGACTGAGACAGTCGTGATGACGGCACCGACGGCGAGCATGAGTGCCGCCAGCGGGTCGTTCAGTGCCACGCCGATGAACCAGCCGGGCATGTCGATGATGCTCTGGAGCAGTTCCGACAGCAGTCCTTGCATTACCTGAACGTTAGCGTGGCCCTACTTTGCGTTTGCGTTCCCGGCCACTACGTAGCTGCTCGGGAGCCCCTGTCGTCCGGAGCCACGGGCGAACAAGCCTACGCGACGGGCTCGAGTTCCGCTGAGAAGTGTCTGAGCTCTTCCATCGGTGGCTCCCAGACGATTTCCAGACCGGTGTACTCGTCGCGCCGGTCACGAACTCGCGCAGCGGTCTCTGCGATATGTTCGAGGTGTTCACGCCAGTACGTCCGGCGAGGAAGAGCGAGACGGACGAGTTCCGGGCGGTCGGCCCCGGGGAAAGCAAACGAGCCGAGTTCGACTGTCCGGACGCCCCCTTCGCGGTAGAGTTCACAGACGAGTCGCTGGCCGGGGAACTGGTCGGCGGGAATGTCCGGGAGCAGGGCGGCCGCATCGATGTAGACGGCGTGACCGCCGGTCGGTGTGACAATCGGGATATCGCGCTCACGCAGGAGGTCGCCGAGGGTCGCGACCTGTTCGAGTCGCTCGGCGACGTACGGGGGTTCGACCGCTTCCCGGAGACCGGTGGCCATCGCTTCGAGGTCGCGGCCCGCGAGGCCACCGTAGGTCGGGAACCCTTCATAGAGGATCGCGCGCTGTTTGCACTGTTCGAACAGGGCAGCGTCGCGGACGGCCGTGAACCCGCCAATGTTTGCGAGTGCATCTTTTTTCCCACTCATCGTGATTGCATCCGCGGGACGTAACTGCTCGCGAGCAATCTCACTGAGGGGCGTATCGGCGTATTCGGGGTCTCGTTGCTTGATGAACTGTGCGTTCTCGGCGAACCGACAGGCGTCAATGACGAACGTCGCGTCGATTTCCGTGGCGAAAGCGGCCGTCTCGCGTATGTTTTCCATCGATACCGGCTGGCCGGCGGCGGAGTTGTTCGTGATCGTCAGGACGACAGCCGAAACAGCATCTTGCCCGTACTCCTCGACAGCGTCCCACCCTCGGTCTGTGGCGAAGTTTCCCGCAAACGGCCCGACGCTGTCAGCGGTAAGGTCCGTCTCCGCCGGGCAGTCAACCGCAGTTGCACCCTGATTCGTTACGTGTGCGCGGGTGGTGTCAAAGTGCGTGTTGTTGAGAACGACATCACCGTCGTCCAGTAGCGCCCCGAACAGGACGTTCTCCGCGCCGCGGCCCTGATGTGTCGGGACCACGCGATCGAACCCCATCACGTCGGCAACCGTCTCACGGAACCGTTTGAACGAGCGCGACCCGGCGTACGCCTCGTCGCCCCGCACCAAGCCCGCCCACTGGTCGTCACTCATTGCTCCAGTCCCAGAATCAGTCAGCAAGTCGATAAAGACGTCCGCTGCAGCGAGGTTGAAGACGTTGTGCCCGGCCTCTGTGAGTGCGTTTTCACGTCGCTCACGAGGCGGCAGCTGTATCGATGTTACCGATTTGGCCTTGTACGAGCGCATACCGTGTCGCAGTACTCCGACCGACTTATCTCCCACCTGATATATGTTGTACAGAGGTGGGCTGAGATGTCCATCACCAGACGAGTACGGCTATCGGTGGACACGTGTTTCCGGCAGGCAGAAACAGCGGGCATTTTGAGGCCACGACTGGTGGAACGACGTATGAGTGTTCGCGAGGAATTCGACGCGTGGGCGGCCGAAGGCAAGGACAGAGGGATGGAGGACCGGCACTGGCACACCGCCAAGCACGTCCTCGCCCGGATGCCGGTCGAACCGGGCGACACGGTACTCGACCTCGGGACGGGCTCGGGCTACGCGCTCCGTGCGCTCCGGGACACCAACGATGCCGGTCCCTGCTACGGGCTCGACGGGTCCCCAGAAATGCTCCGGAACGCCCGCGAGTACACTGATGACGACGGCATCGGGTTCCTGCGTGGCGATTTCGACGCGCTGCCGTTTGCGACCGACAGTATCGACCACGTGTTCTCGATGGAGGCGTTCTACTACGCCAGCGACCCGCCACACACTCTCGAAGAGATCGAGCGGGTGCTACGACCGGGCGGGACCGCCCACATCGCGGTGAACTACTACGAGGAGAACGTCCACTCCCACGAGTGGCAGGAGTTCATCGACATCGAGATGACTCGCTGGAGCGCCGACGAGTACCGCGAGGCATTCCGCGGGGCCGGCTTAGCCGTTGCGTCGCAGGACACCATCCCCGACCGCGAGGTAGAAATCCCGGCGGCGGATGCGTTCCCCACGGACGAATTCGAGACCCGCGAGGCGATGGTCAAGCGCTACCGTGAACTGGGGACGCTGCTAACCGTCGGCGTCGCCACCGAATAGCGGTCCGGCAGAGGCCCCAAAACAGGTGTAACCGGGCGAAACGACCGACAGGGTATTTTGTGACCGCGGGCAAAACAGAGGTGTATGGGCGAAGACGCCTCGCTGGAGGATTTTGTCGGTAGCAGCGAGAGCAAGGACGAAAGCGAGAGCGAGACGTCTACGGGAGATGATACTGCAGGGACAGAAAGTCAAACTCCGGACTCCGACGCCTCTGCTGACACAGTCGAACCGGCCGTGACGACGTACTCGTGGTCGCCCGAGGGAGCCGCCTGTGCCGAGTGTGATGAGGTCGTCGAGCGGCGGTGGATGCAGGACGGCCAACTCGTCTGTGGGGCGTGTAAGTCATGGTGAACGGCGCTACCGGCCGTCAAGCGGACGTGTGTTGTTCTCACTCATCCACAGAGTTACATACGCTCACGCCGTAGGCGTGGGTACAACTGAACGGCCCGGAGGATGTGGCGGACCACACAAGACACTTACTGGTCGACAGGACAGACTATTCCACCAGTCCCCGTGCCGCGGCGTCGTCCCACGAGATCGCGACTATGACAGACACTGACACCTCACGCAGTCAACAGTCGGACAGTCCCCTCCGTGACGCCACACGCGTCGCTAATCAGGTGATCGAAAACGTCGAGCAGGTCATTGTCGGACAACACGACGCCATCGAACACATCGTGACGGCGGTACTCGGTCGCGGGCACGTCCTGCTTGAGGACGTCCCCGGCGTCGGCAAGACGATGCTGGCCCGATCCGTCGCAGCCTCTTTCGACGGCGAGTTCAAACGCGTCCAGTTCAC
Organism: Haloarcula sp. CBA1129; assembly: GCF_008729015.1. Classification (NCBI taxonomy): domain Archaea; kingdom Methanobacteriati; phylum Methanobacteriota; class Halobacteria; order Halobacteriales; family Haloarculaceae; genus Haloarcula; species Haloarcula sp. CBA1129. The sequence goes on along the minus strand of NZ_RKSM01000001.1, from coordinate 3,154,475 downwards.
ACCGGACCTCCTGCCGACCGACGTGACCGGCGTCAACATCTACAACCAGAAGACCCAAGAGTTCGAATTCCGGCCCGGCCCGATCTTCGCCAACGTCGTTCTGGGCGACGAAATCAACCGCGCCCCGCCGAAGACCCAGTCGGCACTGTTGGAGGCCATGGAGGAACAGCAGGTGTCTGTCGACGGGACCACGCATCCCGTTCCACAGCCGTTCACGGTCATCGCGACGCAGAACACGGTCGAGCAGAACCGGGCCTACGACCTGCCGATGGCCGAACTCGACCGGTTCATGATGAAACTGCACTTGGGCTACCCGAACGAGGCGGCGGAGACGGAGATGCTGGGTGACGTGGTGGGACACCATCCCATCGAGGAACTCACCTCGGTCGCCACCCTCGAAACACTGTCCGCCGCCCGGGAGACGGTGGCCGACGTGACTGTCGAGGAGCCAATCCGCTCGTACGCGACCAGACTGGCGCGGTACACGCGGGAGAACGCGCAACTGGGCGTCAGCCCGCGGGGGAGCATCTCGCTGCTCCGGGCGGCACAGGCTCGGGCCGTCCTCGACGGGCGCAGTTACGTCATCCCCGACGATATCCAGACGGAAGCGCCGGTCGTCCTCCCGCATCGCATCCGCACCGAGAGCAGCGAGCAGGACGCCAGAGAACTCGTCGCGGAGGCACTCGATACCGTCTCCGTCGAATGAGACCGACACGACGCGGTTTCGCCGTCCTCGTCTTTGCCGTCGCCGCCCTCCTGATCAGCGCCAGATACGGTCAACCCGGGCTCACTGCCGTCGCCGGCCCATTGTTCGTCGGCGTGTTCGCCGCCGCCGTGCAGGTCCGCTGGAACGGCGCGCCAACTGTCGAACGGGGCCGGCTCCGGCGCGGCTTTCCCGGCGAGACGAAACCCGTCGAGTTCCGGGTCGACGGCAGCGGCATCGCGACGATAACCGACCGACTCTCCGAAGGGTTAGAGGGGGAGACGGCAGTAACCAAGTCCCTCCCGGCGACGGTGACCTACCGGGTCACCTACGCGGCCCGGGGCGAGCAACAGGTCGGCCCCATCGAGGCGACGGTGACGGACGCGCTGGGGCTCGTCGCGGAGACCTACACCATCGACAGCATGACCGACGTGCTGGTGTATCCCCCCGTCTATCAGCTGGGTGGTCAGGAGGCGTTCACGCGAACGTTTTCACCGGAAAGCAAGGACCGGCAGTCGTTCGACCGGCTACGTGAGTACGTCAGCGGCGACTCGCTGCGGGACGTCCACTGGAAATCCAGCGCCAAGCGCGAGGACCTGCTGGTCAAGGAGTTCACTGACAGCCGGAGCGACAGGAGCCTGCTCGTCGCCGCAGCGGCCAGTGAGGGATACGCCGACGAGATGGCCGCCGCAGCGGCCACCATCGCGACGGCCGCACTGGAAAGCGGTCTCGCGGTCGAACTCGCCGTCCCGAACGGTGCTGTCGAACAGGGGTACGGCGACACCCACCGGACGCGGCTCCTCGAACTGCTGGCCCGGGCTGACGCGGGCCGAACCGACCGCGTGGACGACGCCGACGTGGTCATCACAGCCAACGGTGACGGCGTCACGGTGTCGGTCGACGGTCGCCGCCGATCTTTCGCTGACGTAACCGCGAGTCGGGACAACCCCATCGCGGGCGAGGTGAACGGATGAGCGCCGCCGTCACGGAACAGGTCCGCGACCGGCTCCCATGGAGCGGGTCGCGGATACTGGCCCTGCTTGCGGCGGCGCTGGCTATCGGTGCGCCGCTGCGGACGATGTACTATCTCAGCGACGTGGTCGGCGACCCGACGCTGTTTCTGGCACTCGTTGCACTCTCGTTCGTCGGCGCGACGCTGTTGGCCCGCGTGCTCAGGCCGACGCTGGCGGTCGGTGTCGGCGCAATGCTGTTCGCCGGCGGGCTCGGCGCGTACATCCTGAACCTCTCGACGGACCCGGCGGTGACGGAGCTGCTGGCTGACACCGCCGCCCTGCTGACCGGGCGGTCGCTGCTCCAGATCGCCAAGGTCAGGCTGTGGGTACTGTCGTTCGCGCCGGCCCCGGTGTTTCTGACGTGGTACTTCGCGTTGCGACGGTGGTACGTGACGGCGACGCTGACGGCCGGCACAGCGCTCGCGTTCTTCGCCCTGACGACTGACGCCGGTGTGGTGACCACACTGCTGGGCGTGGTCGGCATCGCGGCGACCATCGGCTTCGGGACGCTCGATACGCTGTCGACGGACGAACCGGCGGACCTGACGAAGCGGCCCGGTGCGGTCGCCGTGGGGGAGGACCAGCCCAGCGACGACAGCGAGGGTATCGACACCGGACGGCGCGCCGTCCTCGAACAGCTGGCGGCGATAATCGTTATCCCAGCGGCGCTGTCACAGGTGCCGTTCACCCGCGGCAGTTGGCTGTCGTACGACGACGGGTCGGACGGCCAGACCGTCGAGGGGAGCCTCTTCGACGCCGGGGAGTCCCTCTCAGTACGCGGGAGCATCTCGTTGACCCCGGAGATACGGTACACGGTCGAAAGCGAGGAACCGCGCTACTGGCGGGTCACCTCTTACGACCGCTACACCGGCAACGGGTGGGTTCGGACGGGGAACCCCATCCCGTACGACGACCAGCGCCTCGACAGCCCACCGGGGGAAACCCGGACGCTTCGACAGGAGTTCCGGGCGGAGTCGACCATTGGAACCGTCCCGGCCGCATGGAAGCCTGTCCGCTACTCGGGGGAGGCGTCTGTCTCTGTCTCCAACGAGGGCGGGTTCCAGCCGGACGGCACGCTGTCGACAGGGGACAGCTATCAGGTCAGGAGCGAACTGCTCGTGGCGACCCCGGACGGGCTGCGTGAGGCTGGCACTGACTACGACGATACGACTGCGGAGCTGTACACCCAGCTCCCCGACAGCACGCCGGCCCGGGTCACGGAGCGGACCGCTATCCTCACTGCGAACGCCGAAAACCCCTACGAGACGGCACTGGTCGTCGAACGGTGGCTGCAGGAGAGCAAGGGCTACTCACTTGACGTCGACCGACCTGACTTCAACGTCGCCGACGCTTTCCTCTTCGAGATGGACGAGGGGTACTGCGTCTACTTCGCGACGACGATGGCGACGATGCTCCGGACCCAAGGCATCCCGGCGCGCATGACCGTCGGGTACACGTCCGGCCAGCGAATCGACGAGGACCAGTGGGTCGTGCGCGGGCTCAACTCTCACGCATGGGTCGAGGTGTACTTTCCCGGCCAAGGCTGGGTGCAGTTCGACCCCACACCGTCCGGACCGCGCGAAGAAATCAGACAGCAGCGTATCGAGGACACGAGCCCGGACGAATCATCCCCGACTGTCGGCGACGGCATCCCCGTAGAGCAGTACACGCCGGCCGACACGTCGACGCCCGCGCCGCTGACCGAAACCGAGAGCACCGAGTCAGAGCCGACAGAGACGCCAACAGCCACGGAGACCGACACAGAAACGAGTCCCACGGAGCGCGCGGATACAGGCGACGAGACGAGGCTGAGTCTTCCGGACCTCCCGTCGCGCGAGGAAATGACGCTCGGCGTTGTCGCGCTGCTCGGCATCGCAGCGGGCGCACGACGGACCGGCCTCAGTGAGCGGGCGTATCGAACGATGTGGCTGCGCTACCAGCGGCGCGTGGACCCCGAAACCGACATCGAGCAGGCGTTCCAGCGGGCTATGTACGTCCTCGCGAAGGAGCACCGACATCGCGAGAACGGTGAGACGGTTCGGTCGTATCTCGACGCGATAGAGGCCGATAGCCGGGTTCGGCGGCTGGCAACGTTGCGTGAACAGCTTCGGTACGGTGGCGAGGTCGATGAGGCGATGGCCGACGAAGCCGTCGAGATCGCCAATGGAATCGTCTCCGACCGGTAGTCCCCGACAGTGTTTAATAGGACGTGTTCGTAGGCGCGATTGTAATGTCGGAAGTCTGCTCGACGTGCGGGCTGCCTGAAGAGCTCTGCGTCTGTGAAGACGTCGCCAAGGAGTCTCAGGAGATTAACATCCGCATCGACGAGCGCCGTTACGGGAAGGAGGTAACGATTATCGAGGGATTCGACCCGAAAGACGTCGACATGGACTCGCTGTCCTCAGACCTCAAATCGAAGTTCGCCTGCGGTGGCACTGTCGAGGACGGGCAGATAGAGCTCCAGGGCAATCACACGGGCCGCGTCGAGGATTTCCTCCGCGACAAAGGTTTCAACGTCGCCTGAACTCCTGACTGCCAACGGTTCTCGTGAGAGCGCCGTGGCAAGCGCCTGCTGTGGCCTGCTCGCCAGCTTTTCAGCTTGGTCTGCCCGCAAGTATCCGCTGCGGCCGGCCACGAGTGGTTCAGGTCTGGCTGTTTTGCCCTCGTGAGAAGTTACGGCAACGATCGGCCGAGATAGAAGTTAGCGTCTGTGACCAACCCTCATGGTCGGCGGTCAACTATTTCAACCATGGGGCGGTAACTGTTCGCAATGTTTGTTGCACCCCGGCGCGTGGTGGCCGTCGGACTCGTGGTCCTTCTCCTCGGTGGGGGAATCGCGTCGCTCCCGGTGGCGGCGACCACTGACCACGTACCGGCCGGGGCCAGCGACGGAACAGCAGTTGGAGTCAGCGCCGAGAACTGTACGTACAGAGCCGGTCCGGCGTCGGAACAGCGTGGACCGACAGTCGAGTCAGTGCAGCCAGCGACAGCCAGCAACGGGTCGAACAGCTCGCTGGTCCGAACACGAAGCGCCGACACGCATCGGCGGAAGCCACGAGAACAGGGTGGAGACGCGGCCGGAGCGGCCGCTGCGACGGCGGCAAACATGGAGACAGGGACGGCCACATCGGGTGCGACACAGACCGGCGACGGTGACGTGATTCAGCAGACACAGACCTACGCGCGTGTGCCGGAAGAGCCGGGCGAAGTCGCGGTGACCCTGACCTACGAGGTCCCGGACCGGGTCGTTGGCCTCGAAACGCACGTCCCAGCAGCGGCGACAGTGACCGAAACAGACGGGTTCGAGCGTGTCAACGAGTCCGTGTTTGAGTGGGACGAGACACCGGGGCCAGCGACGATCAGCTACCGCATCAACCCGAACCAGACCATCGAAAAGAGCGGTCCAGAGGGAGCCGGGGGCCGGTATCTCAGCGTCGATACGGGTGAGTGGGCGCTGCTCACCCGGTCACTGACACCGACGCGCTGGCGCTACACTGGTCAGGACCCCGTCAGGTACAACCGCACACTCCGGACTGCAGGACCGGGGGCAGCGGGCGCGGAGATCGTGTACCTCGGCGAAGTGGCGACGTTCAGGGAGACGGCACACAACCAGACGTTCACGCTGGCTGTGCCAGAGCGGGCGACGATGACGGCCTCGCCGATTTCTGTCCTCGACGCAATGGCGAACGCGTCGAACGCGCTCCGAGTCGGCGACCGTGACGAGCAGGTGTTCGTCGTCGCCGCACCGTCCGGGGCCGTCGACTGGGGCGTCGAGGGGTACCAGATCGGTGACGCGGACATGTGGGTCCAGTCCCGGCAGACGCTGGACACCGCCAACAACGTCTGGCTCCACGAGTACGTCCACAGCCGGCAGGCCTACGAGGCGACGCGGGAGACGCGGTGGACGGTCGAGGGCTGGGCGACGTACTACGCCGCTGTCCTGACCCTAGAACAGGACCGGATCGGGTTCGACGAGTTCCAGACACAGCTCGCAGCAGGCGGCCGGCCCGTCTACAGCGATGTGGCGCTGACGGACCGGTCGAGTTGGACGAACGACGCGAACTACTGGAAGGGTGCGCTCGTCGCCGGACGGACCGACGTCCATATCCGCTCAGCCACTGACCGCAACCAGACACTCCAGAGCGTGTTTCAGTCGCTAAACGGCTATCGTGACCCGGTCACGCAATCGCAGTTTCTCACCGAGGTCGAGGCCGCTGGTGGCGCAAGCGTCCGAAATACGACCGCGACGGAGACCGAAACGACAGCGACGGTGGCGATGTGGAACGAGACGACACACCGGCGGTTGTTCGGTGCGATTCCCGCCCGTATCGGCTACAGCCTCCCACCGGTCGACCGAACGGATGCCTACCGCGCAGATAGTCTCTACCGGTCAGACGCACCAGTCGGTGGGAGCGAGTCGATTCAGCTAGCGACGAACGAAACACTTGCCGTCGACGCGGTCGTCGAGAACGCCGGCGGTGAGGCGGGGACGTACAACCTGACGCTGGCGGTCAACGAGACCGTCGTCGCCGCGAAACAGGGCCAGATCGAACCGGGGGTACGGACCGAGGTCGAGATAACACACACGTTCGCTGACCCCGGCCGATACGTGGTCAGCGTCGACGGCGACACTGTCACAGTCATCGTGTCAGAACCAGCAGCGGCCAGCGTAACCGACGTCGCCGTGAGTCCACGCGAAGTCAGGCAGGGGGACAGGGTCGACGTGACCGCCACTGTCGCCAACGCCAACGATATTCCGGGAACAATAGCGGTCGAGTTCCGCCGCGACGGCATCGTGTTCGCCGAACAGCGGCTGTATCTCCCGCCACAGGCGACGAGGACAGTCACGCGGACGGTCGCCCTCGACGAGCCCGGCACGGTGTCGCTGTCGGCGGGTGACGGACGGGCCGCGACAGCGGTCGACGTACTCGTGTCGACGGAGACGGCGAAACCGACTCGGGTTCAGACGGACACGCCCACAAACACACGGACAACAGCCGGAGAGGGCGACGGCTTTACCGCATTCGTGGCTGGCCTCGCAGTGTTGGTCGCGGCCCTGATCGCCCGCCAGCGTGGTTCCTGACACGATCCCGAAGGGAACAGTTATTGCGGACGGCCGGCCGTTGTCAACCGTGAACGTCGGAATCGCGTACGCCGTCCTGTCGGCGCTGGTGTTTGGGGTGTACCTGTTCGTGATGAAGCGGTGGTTCACCGAGTACCCGTCGCCGGTGTTCCTGCTGCTTACGTACAGCCTAGTTCCCATCGTCTACCTCCCCATCGTCTTCGTCAGCAACGAGCCCTTCCTCCCAGCAGGAAACCGTATCAGCGTCCTTGCGTCAGTGCTCGCCGTGACGGCGGTGACGGCGGTGGGACTGCTCACTCTCTTTCGGGCGATCCGCGTCGGCGAAGTCTCTTACGTGTCACCGATTAGCAAAATCGTCCCCGTGTTCGTGTTGCCGCTGGAAGTCGGACTGCTGGGCCAGCACCTCTCGCCGCTACAGGTCAGCGGTGTCGTCGTCGCGACCGCCGCCGTCTACGTCGCAAACTGGCAAGGGACGGCGTTACTGGCTCCGCTCAAACGGGCTCGGCAGTCCCGGCCCGCACAGCTAGCCTTGCTGTCGGCTGCGGCGTTCGCACTCGTCGATGTAAGCAAGCGGGTGCTGATGCAGGAACTGGCCATCGAGCCGACGACGTACATCCCGGTGATGGCCGTCGGCATCGCTGCGTTGATGGCGCCGCTCGCGTTCCGATACCAGATCCCTCCGGGGTGGCGGGCGGACCTCCCGAAATTCGTCGTCGCGGCGATGTTCGTCGCCTACGCGAATCACATCGTGTTACTGTCTTTCCAGTTGCTCCCGGCGAGTATCGTTTCGCCTATCGTCAACGGGCAGGCTATCATCGCCGTCATTCTGGGTGCGGTTATTCTCGATGAGGCACACTTCCGGGCACGCCTAGCCGCTGCAGGGCTGGCTATCGTCGGTATCGCAATGATATCGGTGGGGTAAGAAGGTCAGGCCGACTTTCGCTCCGAGGAGCAGCCAACCTGTACCGCATAGCTCGATTGCAGCCATGCGGTCGGATTCTCGGTGTCGTAGACGACGACGTCGCCGCCGCCAGTAGTGAAGCTGCCGTACTGCTCGTCGGAGTCGGTAGTATCGCGCGACGCTGGTTCCATTGTGGTACAAAGTCACATCCGACATGGTCTCAAATAAATGTTTCCCAAATGTAGTATGAAGTATTATTAGCATACTAGGATAGTCCCACAGAATATAGTCGAGCTGAGAGACCAGCACCGATATGTGGCCGCCGGTGAACGCATCAGACATGACACGAGCGGATGCCCCAGTGACACCGCCAGTCGTGTTGACAATCGCCGGCAGCGACTCCGGTGGCGGGGCCGGTATCCAAGCTGACCTCAAGGCCATTGAGGCCTGTGGCGGCTTCGGCACCAGTGCGATCACGAGCGTCACGGCACAGAACACCACAGGCGTACAGGGCCAGCATCTGCTCCCGCTTGCCGAGATCGAGGCCCAGCTTGAGGCCGTCACAGAAGATTTCGACGTGGCCGCGGTCAAGACGGGGATGCTCGCAGCAAGCGAGGTTATCGACCTCGTCGTGGAACACGCCGCCGATTTGCCGAACCTCGTCGTCGACCCGGTGATGGTGGCAGCGTCTGGCGACCGACTGCTGGCCCCCGAAGCGGAGGCCGCCTACGAGGACCTCATCGCCGAAGCAGCGGTCGTCACGCCCAACGCCGACGAGGCCGCCGTCCTGACCGGCCGCGATATCGACGATCCCGACGCCGCGAAACAGGCGGGCCGGGACCTCGTCGAGATGGGGGCTAACAGTGTGCTCGTAAAGGGTGGCCACGTTCCCGGCGACACCGTCGTCGACATCCTCGTGACCGAGGACGAGGTGACGACGTTCCGCCACGACCGCATCGACACCGAGGCCACGCACGGCTCCGGCTGTACGCTCTCCTCGGCCATTGCGACGCAGTTAGCTCATGGTGACGACCTGTCGACGGCAGTCGGCGGCGGCATCGACCTGCTTGCGAGCGCGGTCCGGTACAACATCGATGTCGGCGAGGGACCGGGTTCGGTCCACCACCTCGTTCAGACGCGCAACGATGCCGCGCGGCGTTCGACGAGTGAGGCCGTCGAACGGGTCGTGTCGACGCTCGTTGAGCTGGACGTGTCGACACTGGTCCCCGAGCGGGGGCTGACTGTCGCCGGTGCGACGCCCTACGCGGAGACGCCGGATTCGGTTGCGGCCGTCGAGGGTCGTATCGCCCGGACGATGGACGGTGTCCGGCCGAACCGTGGCGTCCGCTTCGGCGCGTCGACGACGGTGGCTCGCGCTCTGCTTGCCGCCCGCGAGCACGACCCTGCGGTCCGGTTCGCTGTCGATTGCCGGCTGACCGACGCCGTCAAGGACGCGTTGGCATCGCTAGACGGCGCTATCGCCACGTACGACCCCAGCGAGCGACCGGATGACGTTGCCGATGACGCCGCGACACGGTGGGGCGTCGACCGGGCGTTCGGGACCAGTGACGAAACACCGGTCGCCGTCGTCGGCCGCGAGGGCATGGGTATCGGCGGGCGCGTACTGCTGCTCGGGGCGACCGCCGACACCCTCATCTCGCGCGTCGAGGCTGTCCACGGGGCCGTCGACGACGGGGCGTAGCGAAACCGGTCGGTCGTGCACTGTCCCGACACAGACGGTGGCTGCGTTTAACCCCGAGCAACGCATACCCGGACGTATGAGTGAAACACAGTCGAGCGAGCGGATTACGGTCTTCTCGGACTACGTCTGCCCGTTCTGTTATCTCGGGCGCGAATCGCTGAGGCAGTACCAGTCGACGCGCAAGGACGAACTGGAGATCGACTGGCATCCCTTCGACCTCCGGAGCGGGAAGCGCAACCCCGACGGCTCCATCGACCACTCCGTCGACGACGGCAAGGACGAGGACTACTACGAGCAGGCCAAACAGGGCGTGCGACGGCTCCAAGAGAAGTACGACGTGGAGATGGACCTCGACATCGCCACCGACATCGATTCGCTGCCCGCCCAGATCGCCTCCTACTACGTCAAGGAGCACTACGACTACGAGACGTGGCTGGCCTTCGATGTGGCTGTCTTCGAGGCGCTGTGGCAGGACGGACGGGACATCGGCGATGAGGAGGTGCTGGTCGACCTGTCTGGAGAGACGGGCGTCGACGGCGACGAAATCCGGTCGGCGCTCGCGGACGACGCGCTCCGGTCGGAAGTCCGCGAGAAATTCACTGGGGCCAAGCGTCAAGGCGTCACCGGCGTCCCGACGTTCGCGTACGACGGTCACGCCGCCCGCGGTGCAGTTCCGCCGGAGCAGCTAGAGCGACTGGTCGAAGGCACCTGAGCGGGGCGAGCGAAGCGGCAGCACCGAGGCGGATGGGCGTCACGCGACGCGGTTCCGAAGCGACTCGCCGCGGTCGATCCGCTCGACGTTCTCCCGAACGAGCGCCGCGATGTCCTCGTGGTACCGGTTCGTGGACGCGGCGACGTGTGGCGTTACGATGACCGACTCGTGGTCCCAGAGCGGATGGTCGCCCGGGAGCGGTTCGTCCCAGTGAGCGTCGAGGGCTGCCCCGGCAATCGTTCCGGCATCGAGCGCGTTCAGCAGCGCGTCCTCGACGACAACCGGCCCCCGAGCGATGTTGACGAGGTAGCTGTCAGTCCGCATTTCTTCGAGGAGAGCGGCATCGACCATGCCTTCGGTCTCCTCGGTGAGCGGACAACACAGCACGACAAAGCGTGCGTCAGCGACGGCAGCGTCCAGCTCGTCGGGCGTGTACACGCGCTCGACGGTTTCGACGGGCTCACCGGAGCGGCGAACGCCGACGACAGCCATCCCCAGCGCGTTGGCCCGGGCAGCGATGCCCTGACCGATAGTACCCAGTCCGACCACACACACCTGTTCGCCGGTCAGCGTGAACGCCGCGTCGTACGGTTCCTGCGTCCAGTCGTTGTCGCCCTGTCGGTCCCGATAGACGTGGAGGCGGCGGGCGAACGCCGTCAGATACCCGACAACAGTCTCCGGAACGGTATCACCGTGGATACCGGTGCTGTTCGTCAGTGCCGTCCCGGCGGCCTCGTAGGCGTCCACATCGAACTCGTCGTAGCCCGCGCGGATGCTATGAACCCAAGCGGCGTCCAGAAACGCGTCCCGCGGGGAGAACGTAACGACACAGTCACTGGCATCGAAGGACGCGTCGTCGCCGACAGCCTCGACAGGGACGCCCACACCCTGTAGCGCGGCGACCATCGACTCCAGTGGACAGGCCTTTGCGACCGATTCGTGGAGAGCGATTCTGGCGATATCCATACCCATCCCTGCGGTGGAAGCGAGATAGTCCTTTCCCGGAACGCGGTGAAGCGCCGAATCGGCTAGTCTCGTCGACTGCCGAGCGCGTCGACGCGCATCTCGATATAGCGGCGGGACCACCGCTTCGAGAACCGACGCAGGGCTCCAAAGAGTCCGTCTGTGTCCGCGGCGTCGGCAGGAACGTCTTCATCGTAACTCGACCGGCCGCCTGACTCCATCGGTCCCTCTGGATAACTCATAACGATATGTGTTACCACGGGCTGTGAAATAAATATTAGGGATATTAGGCTACCGGCGTAGCCGTGCGGTTTTGCCGTCTTCGCCGGTTTTTGCAATCATTTTTGAAACAAGTACAGACAACAAGGGATTTAAGCGATAGTTCACAATGCTGGCTTCACGCGTCAATGACCACGTCGTCACCGTCCAGTCGACTCCAGAAGGGGTTTCTCAAGTACCAGCACGTCTTCGTGTTTCTGGCACCACTGCTGTTCGTCGTCGGTGTGTACACCGCCGCACCGACGCCCGCTGACGCGGGTACCGGCTACTGGTTCGAATACTGGTGGCTCTGCATCGCCTTCGTCACCGGTGCCACCATCGTCAACACGGTCGGTATCAGCGGGTCGGCCCTGTTCGTCCCGTTTCTCATCTTCATCTTCCCGCTACTCGCCGGGGAGACGCTGACACCGGAGACACTGGTGAAGGTCGGACTCATCAGCGAATCGTTCGGCCTCTCCAGTTCGGCGCTCGCGTTCATCCAGTACGGGCTCGTCGACCGACGGCTCGCGCTAAGCCTCGTCCTCGGGAGCGTGCCCTTTGTCATCGCCGGCGCGCTGCTGTCGTTTGTCATCCCGGAACCGCTGTTTCACGCGTTACTCGGGATCGCCCTGCTGGCGGCGTCGTACCTGCTTTTCAAGGCCGACCTCGGCCACGAGGAGCCGGGCGAAGCAGGCGACAGTGACCCAGACGTGTCAGCTGACGGCGGCGATACGACGCTCCCCGACGACGCCAACAAACTCGGGCCGGCCGGCGTCGAAACAGCCGACAACGGAACGGTGACGCGCGTCGACCGCGACGGCAACGACTACGGCTACACGCGCGGCGGCTATCTCGAACGCTTCGCGAACTACAGTATCGGCGGCGTCTTCCAAGGACTGGCCGGCTTCGGTGTCGGCGAACTGGGCATCATCTCGATGCTCCGAACCGACGTCCCGGTCCGGGTCGCCATCGGCACGAACCACATCGTGGTAGCGCTGACGGCGGTCCTCGCCTCGCTGGTCCACGTCTTCGGCGGCGGCCTCGTTCCGGGCGCGCACTCAATCGACCTCGCATCGACACCGTGGAACATGGTCATCTGGACCGTGCCCGCGACCGTCACCGGCGGCCAGATTGCACCGTACGTCTCGACCGCACTGGATACCGGGACCATCAAGAAGTTCGTCGGCGGGCTGTTCGCAGTCATCGCCGTCGCGCTGTTCCTGATGGCGACGGGTGGTGTCTAAACCGATGTACGACACCATTCTCCTCCCAACCGACGGCAGCGACGGTATCGGCGCGGCCGCAAGACACGCCGGAGCGATTGCAGGGCGGTTCGACGCGACAGTCCACGTACTCTCAGTCGTCGACAGCCGCAACCGGTTCGAGAGCCCGTCTAGCGGCCTCTCGGCCGACGCGTGGGTCGAGGCAGAGCGCGAGCGTGCTGGGGCGGCCATTGAAACGACTGTCGCCGAGCTACCCGACGACGTCTCGGTCGAAACCACGCAGCGAGAGGGCGTCCCGAAGACCGAAATCGTCGACGCGGTCACGGAGATTCCAGCGGACCTCGTCGTGATGGGGACCCACGGCCGGACCGGACTGGACCACTATCTCATCGGGAGCGTCGCGGAAACAGTCGTTCGCGAATCGCCGGTGCCGGTGCTGACCGTCCAACTACCGGACGAGTGAGCCACAGTAGAGACCGTTAGCCATCGACGACTCCCGGCCGGGACGAACCGATAGCTCGGTGATACACAGAGAGCACAAGTGCGTGGAACGCAACGAGGACACCCACGCCGAGGACAATGGTTGTGACCTGCAGCGGCGTCGAGAGCAGCCCCAGCGAAACGATGAGTGTCGTGGCACAGGCCGGGGCATGAATCGTGTCGGTGGCGATCATCCCCCAGCTCGTGGCGACAATTGAGAGCGTCGCACTCGCGACGAGGCGGAGGCCGGCCGTCGAGAACGCGGCCGGGTCCGCAACGAGGGAGACGCCGCTTGCGAGCAAGGTGTACGCGAGCAGCCCTGCGACGCCGCCGATGAGATGGCTCACGACGACGCTGGTCAGCTGTGTCCGGTTGCTCTCCCGCTCGAACGCGAGGATGAACGCCGAGGGACCGAGACTCGGGAAGATGAACGGCTGGCCAGTCGCCCACGCGAGAACGCCGAGGACGACAAACAGCACACCGGCGTACAGACTCGTTCCGACCCGATGCCGTCGCATTGCTCCCGATAGGAAACTGGATGGATAAGACAGTCACGGTCCGGTAGCAGTCTCTGGTTGGGACGACAGCAGCCAGCAGCGCCAGTCAGAGAGCGGCCATCGACGTGTCGTCCTCGCTCAGGGCAGACGGCGGCGTCCCGTCACGCTCACGGAGTTGCTCGAACGCGACCGCGATAACCGCGGTGCTGTACAGCGATATCAGCGGTTGGATGACGACGGTCGGCAACAGAGAGGCCGGGCCCGGGAGCGCCAGCGAGCCCACAAACCCAACGATACCGCCGAGAAGCGTCCCGACAGCAACGACGATGCACAGCAGGACGAACATCCCAACCCGGTCTCCCTCAGTGAGCCGGTAGCTCTGCTTGAGCGCCGCGACGAAGTTCCGGTCTTCGGCGACGATATAGGGCATCATGAAGATGAACGCGACGTACGCGAAGATGCCGGGGATGAGGAGCAAGACCGACCCGATGAACACCAGCAGGCCGTAGACGATGCCGCCGACGATCACGTTCACCATCGCCAGCGGCACGTTCCGCGTAAACGCGCCGGCAGGGAAGCTGTCGCGTGCGTCGCCGACGAACGTCCGGAAGCTGACGATGGTGAGATACAGTGAAACCACGGAGCTGACGGCGATACCAGCACCGGCGACGTTGAGCGAGATGTCGAGAGTGAGTGGTATCATCGAGGCGAGCTCACCGTACCCCAGCCTTGCGTAGGTAATCGCTAGAATCGTGTTAGACAGTGCCTGAATGCCACACATCAGGGCGAGAAACGCCCCGAACAGTATCGCGCCGGTACGACTGAACAGCCGATACCCCGCCTCTTCGAGGGCGGAGCCGATTTGGAGGGCCATCAAGGGAGCGCTTCGACAAGCGGGGGTATAAGTGTTGTCTCAGTGTGACAATGCGGCCCAGCTCACACACCCGATTCCGACCCGCTCTCGATGAACTCGATAAGCTCCTCGGCCGGGACGAACCCGTCGGCACGGCGGTCGATAAGCTCGCCGTCGGCGAACAGCAGGAACGTCGGGACGCTCCGGACATCGAACGCCGCAACGGCGTCGAGGTCGCGTTTCGGATTGAAAACGACCACCGTAGCGTCGGTGGCCTTCGCGGCAATGTCGAGTATCGGCTCCATCGACTTGCAGATGGTGCAGCCGGTCGTCCGGACCATCGCCAGTACGCGGTCGGCCGTCGCCACCACGTCGTCGAGTTCGCTCCGTGTTTCGACCGTTCGAACGCCGTGTTCCGTTGTCGTGTCCATACAGGGGGGACGTGCCACAGCGCGAAGAACCCCGCGACGGGTCACATCCATTCAGCTGTGGCTGCTGCACGGGGCCGTCAGTCCTCGATGTCTCGCACGACCGATGCGGGGTTGCCCTGAACGACGACGCCGGCGGGAACGTCGTCGGTGACGACCGCGCCGGACCCGACGATGGCGTCATCGCCGATGGTAACGCCCGGATTGATGACTGCCTGCCCGCCGATCCAGACGTTATCACCGACAGTCACCGGCTTTCCGTACTCGGCGCCGCTGCGTCGTTCGTCCGGATCGAGCGGGTGCGTTGCGGTGTAGATGTGGACGCCCGGCCCGAGCAGGCAGTCGTCGCCGATATCGACCCGACAGACGTCCAGCACGACGCAGTCGAAGTTCGCGTAGAACCCATCGCCGACGTGGATGTTGTCGCCGTAGTCACACCGAAACGGGGGTTCGACGTGGCAGTCCCCACCGACCGAGCCGAACAGGTCCTCGATGAGCGCCCGTCTGGTGTCAGCCTCCGACGGGTCGGTGCGGTTGTACTCTCGGGTGAGTTCGTTCGCACGCTCGCGGCCGGCGACGAGTTCCGGATCGCTCGCGTCGTAGCGCTCGCCCGCGAGCATTTTCTCTTTCTCAGAGGCCATCCTGACCGACCCCCGTGGTGCACCCAGTGTGGTGCTGTTGTGCAATCATGCAGCCCAGTTGATATGTGTGACTAAGAAACGTTACGGTTGGGTGTCGGAGGCCGCTTCGAGTCCCCCGGAACGGATTTATAGTCGACCGTCGCCTACCATGGTTCGTGAACCGCACGGCAGCGCTCGACGCGGTCGTCTTCGGGGTCGACATCCAGAGCGGCGACGTGCGCGGTGACGCGCCCTCGTACGCGCTGGTGGTCTTCGACGGGGAATCAGTCGAGCGAGACGTGGTCTCGCGACGGAAGCTCCGCCGGCGTATCGAACAGGAGGAGCCGGCCATCGTCGCGACGGACAACATGTACGAACTCGCTGCGGACAAGGACGCCCTGATTCACGTTCTCGGCTCGCTCCCCGACGAAACGAAACTGGTGCAGGTGACCGGCGACGAGCGGCCCGAACCGCTGTCGCGAGTCGCTAAGCGCCACGGCGTCCCCTACGGCAAGGACCCGATGGAGGAGGCCGAGGCTGCGGCCCGGCTGGCCGCCGCTAACGTCGGGCAGGAGGTGTCCGCGTTCACCGACACGACCGAGGTGAAAGTCTCCCGCGGCCGCTCGACGGGCAAGGGCGGCTGGTCAGAGGACCGCTACACCCGGCGTATCCACGGCGCGGTCAGGAAGCGAGCACGCGAAATCGAGTCCGAACTCGACGCCGCCGGACTGGAGTACGAGCGAGACGTGACCGAGAAGTACGGCGGCTTCTCCAACGCCGTGTTTCAGGTGTCGGCCCGGCCACAGGATATCCCCGTATCGAGAGCGCGTTCGGGCGACACACGGGTCGAGATCGAGCGCGAACGACGGGACGGTATCGAGTTCAAGCCGCTTGCGAAACGGCGCGACCACGTCGTCGTCGGCGTCGACCCCGGGACGACGACGGCCGTCGCCATCGTCTCCCTCGATGGCACCGTGTTAGACGTGTACTCTTCTCGCACTGACGACGCCGCCGCGACGACGGAGTGGATAATCGAGCGCGGGCGGCCGGTCGTCGTCGCCGCCGACGTGACGCCGATGCCGGAAACCGTCGAGAAACTCCGGCGCTCGTTCAATGCCGCAGGCTGGGAACCGGACACCGACCTCCCAGTGGACGAGAAGAAACACCGGACCCGCGAGGAGACCTACGACAACGACCACGAGCGTGATGCGATGGCCGCCGCCCTCTACGCCTTCGACCACCACGCCGACCAGTTCGAGCGCGTTGCGGGCAAGGTACCGCCACAGCACGACGTGGGGCCGGTCATCGACCGCGTCGTTGCCGGCGAGGAGAGTGTCGAGACGGTGCTGCGGGACCTCGAAGACGACGACGGCGAGGACGAGGACACCACGGCCCACCAGCCGCGGGAACTTACCGACGACGAGAAGGAAATAAAGCGGCTGAACGCCCGCATCGAACGGCTTGAGTCACACGTCGACGACCTCAAGGAGACGATACAGCGAAAGGACGACCAGCTCTCCGAGAAGGACAAACAGCTGGAGAAAGCCCGTAGCGAGGGGCGGCGTGAAGTCCGGAAGGACCGCGAGGTGACGCGGCTCCAGCGGCGCAACGAGGCGTTAGAGCGGAAAGTCGAGGAAGAGGAGGAGAAACGCGAGGCGCTGGCCGACAAGCTCGACCGGCTGAAGGCACTGTGGAAGCTCGACCACTCGAACTTCGCCGATGTCTCGGAGAAACAGGAAGGGCTGACACCAGTCAAAGTGGTCGAGCAGTTCACCAAGGACGCCATCGCCGACGCCGACGAGCGCTTCGGCCTCGTCGAGGACGATATCGTCATGTTCCGGGACGCCTCGGGCGCTGGCCGGTCGACCGCCCAGCAGTTAGCCGATGTCGACCCGAAAATCGTGCTCCGGAACGGGAACCTCTCCGATATCGCCGATCAGGTGCTGTTCGACAACGACATTCCCGTCGCGCCGGCCGACATGGTCACTGTTCAGGAGGTGGACGAACTGGCCGTCGCCCGCGAGGGCGAAATCGAGGCCGCACTCGAGGACTGGGAGGAGCGGGCCGCCGACCGCCGGAAGGAACAGAACGCGGAGATGGTCGACCAGATCATCAGCGAGCACCGGGCCGACCGGCCGACGAGCGAGAACTGACCGGCAGGCTAGCGGTCCACAGTCGAGTTGAAAAATGGATATTCAGCGGGTGTCAGGGCATGCCGCCGCCACCGCCACCCATTCCACCGCCGCCCATACCGCCCATCCCACCGCCGAGACCGAACGCGCCGAGCAGGCTCGTGACGAGGCCGTAGACGACCAGTCCGAGGCCGCCGACGACGAGGGCGATGCCGGCGGCGACGATGGGTGACTGCCATGCGACCAGACCGATACCGGCGAGCAACACGACGATGCCGCCGATGCCAACCGCACCGAGTTTGTCGAGCATACCCGTGTAGGCCAAGCGGGCGGACAAAAGCCCGTCGGTCAGTACTCGAACTCGGTGTCGACGTTCTGTGCCGCCGCGACCATCTCGGCGATGGTGTCCTGCCGGCGAAGCAGCCGCATCGTGTCGCCCTCGACATCGAAGGTGCCGTCCATTGCGGCGGCGGAGATATCGAGATCGCCCTGCAGCATGGTGACCCACTCGCTGTAGGGGCCACGGAATGCGAAGTCGTACTCGGGGTCTGTAGCCGTTCTGGCGGCGGTACAGACGCCGTCTTCGATGACGACCGAGAACTGTATCGGCGCACCGGCGTAGGCGTCGTCGGCGCGAATCTCGAAACAGAACGCGGCGGTGAAGCCGTCGGCACTGTCAGCGAAGGCGTCCCGTTCGTTGATCCGGTCGCGCCACGCAACGGCCCAGTCGTCGGCCTCGGTCGGGAGCATCACCGTCATTGGCAGGCGGTATGTAAGGGGGGCTTTTCTGTGTTGCCTTGTCCTCTCGGGGACGGCTCGTCACCGCAGCACCGCGCATGACACGACTGAGACAGCCGAAACGATCTCAGCGACGGGATTCGCCGCCGAGATACAGTCGGGACACCTCGGGGTCATCAAGCAGCGAGTCGGCCTCGCCCTCGAACTTGACTGTCCCCTGATCGAGGACGAACCCGCGGTCGGAGATACCCAGTCCCTCGCGGGCGTTTTGCTCGACCATCAGAATCGACGTGCCGAGTTCGTTGACCGTCTCCACGTCGTCGAACACCTCCTTTGCGGTGTTGGGCGCAAGTCCGGCGCTGGGCTCGTCGATGAGCAACACGTCGGGCTCCATCACGAGTGCGCGAGCGAAGGCGAGCACCTGCCGCTGGCCGCCCGACAGCGTCTTGGCGTTCGCGGTGCGCTTGTCGTCGAGGATGGGGAACCGGTCGTACAGTTCGGTCACGACCTCGTCGAGGCCGCCGTCGCGGGCGACCCCGCCCATCCGGAGGTTCTCGTCGATGGTCAGCGAGCCGAACACGTTCTCGGTCTGTGGGACGTAGCCGACGCCGATGCGGACGATGTCCTCGGGGGCCATCCCGCCGATCTCGCGGTCGCCCAGACGGACGGAACCGGTCCACGGTTCGAGCATCCCGAACACCGTCTTGAGGACGGTCGACTTCCCGGCCCCGTTCGGGCCAACGAGGCAGGCGATTTCGCCCTCCCCGAGCGTCAAGGAGAGGTCGTCGAGCACCTGCACCTCGCCGTAGCCGCTGTCGACGCCGTCGACGGTGAGGATGGGATCGGTCATTCCGACGGCCCTCCCAGATAGGCGTCGATGACGCGCTCGTCGCTCCGGACCGCCTCCGGCGGCCCCTCGACGAGGACACTCCCCTGATTGAGGACGATGATCGGGTCGGCCAGCCGCATAATGAAGTTCATATCGTGTTCGATGATGAGGAAGGTGATGCCCTCCTCGTTGAGTTCCTCGATGAACCCGGCCAGTTTGTCGGCCAGTACGGGGTTGACGCCGGCGACGGGCTCGTCGAGCAGGAGCAGGTCGGGTTCGGCCATCATCCCGCGGGCCAGTTCGACCAGTTTCATCTGCCCGCCGGAGAGGTCTGTCGCAGGCTGGGTCGCTAGGTCGCCGATCTCGAACCGTTCGAGCATCTCTTGGGCCTGTTCCAGCGAGCGCCGTTCCTCCTGTTCGACGGTGTCAGGCGAGGTGAACAGCGGAATAATCGATTCCCCAGTCTGGTTGTGCGGCCCCACAAGCAGCGCCTCCCGGACGGTCATGCCCTCCGGTTTGCGCGGCGTCTGGAACGTCCGGATCATCCCCTGATCGGCGATTTCGTGGGGCTTCTGCCCGGTCACGTCGACGCCGTTGACCGCGACCGAGCCCGCATCGGGCTCGTAGAAGCCCGAGACGAGGTTGAACAGCGTCGATTTGCCGGCCCCGTTGGGACCGATGAGGCCAGTTATCGTGCCGCGTTCGACCTCGATTGACGCGTTGTCCGTCGCCACGAGGCCGCCGAAGCGTTTCTCTAGACCCTCGGCACGGAGAACAGGGTCAGCCTTCCCGAGGACGGGGCCATCGGAGACGAGCGACTGCTCACTCATCGCGACCACCGCCCAGCGAGTCGGGCCAGATAAGTTCACGCTCCGGCGGGAGAATCCCCTCCGGGCGGAGTCTGACGATAAAGATGATGAGCAGGCCGACCAGCATGAGTCGAAGCGGTGCCGCGCCGATTGGTAGCAGCCCGGTGTCGGTCATGAAGCGCGTCCCCTGCTGGATGGCGACGATAGTGAACCCGCCCAGCATCGCGCCGCGGTCGCTTCCGGTGCCGCCGAGAATGACGGCGACCCAGACGTAGAACGTCGTGATGGGCTGCAGGTCCGAGGGGCTGACGAACAACACGAGATGGGAGTAGAACACGCCCGCGAGCGCCATGATGAGGCTCCCGATGACGAACGCCTGCATCTTGAACGCGAAGGTGTTCTTGCCCAGCGTCTCCGCGAGGTCCTCGTCGGTCCGAATCGTCCGCAGGACGCGCCCCCACGGCGACTGGTGGATGCGGCGCAGGAACAGATAGACCGCCGCGACAATTACCGTGACGAGAACGACGTTCAGCGCGCTGGTGACGACCGACTGGCTCATGTTGAACACCGGCGTCCCGCCCGCGTAGAAGATGTACGGGTAGGTCAGGTCACCGAGCACGGGCCAGTCAGAGAAGAACAGCGGGATGCCGGTCAGTCCGGCGCTACCCGCCGTCCACTGTGATTCGTTGAGGATGAAGATGCGGACGACCTCCGCGAGGCCCAGCGACGCGATGGCGAGGTAGTCGTCGCGGAGCTTCAGCGTCGGGTACCCGATAATGACCGCGAGCACCGCGGCGAGGCCGAGGCCGCCAAACAGCGCGATGACGGGGCTGACACCGCCGGATATCGGCGAGCCGGACGCCGTCAGCAACGCGGTCCCGTACGCGCCGAGGCCGAAGAAGGCCGCGACACTGAAGTTGATCATGCCACCGTACCCCCACTGGACGTTTAGCCCCATCGAGAGGAGCATGTACATCGCCGACAGCCCAATGAGATACAGCAGATACGCTGGGGCGAGGAAGCCAGTCAGCACCGCAACGAGCAGGAACGCGCCGAGTGCGCCAAGCAGTCCGACGACGCCCTTCTCACGGGGCGAGTACGTACCGACATCGAGCGCACTCATGTCATATCACCCGCGATGCCGCGAGGCCTGACAAGCAGGACCGCGACCATGATGACGAACGCGACGGCCGGCGCGTAGGCGTTGCTGATGGGGAGTCCAATATCGCCAAGCAGCGGCGTCAGTTCGTGGAGCATCCCGATGAGAAGGCCACCGAGCATCGCGCCGTACACCGAGCCGATGCCGCCGAGGATGACCGCGGCGAACACGACCAGCAGGATGTTGAATCCGATTCGTGGGTCGAGCTGACTGTATAGCGCGAGGAAAACGCCCCCAGCGGCGGCCAAGGCGCTGCCGACGACCCACATGACGAGGATGACGCGGTCGGTTCGGATACCGCTCACGCGTGCAAGATCGGGGTTGTCGGCCGTCGCACGCATCTTCCGTCCCAGCGTCGTCCGCTGGAGCAACAGATGCAGGCCGGCGACGAGCACCGCCGCGCTGACGATAATTGCGACATCCCGCTGTGTCACTGCGACATCAAGCGTATCCAGCAGCACCGGAATCGGCCCGCTGCGACTGATATCGTACTGCAGGAAGTCCGTCCCGAAGGTTGCCTGTAGCACCGCGCGGTAGACGAACGCCACACCGATGCTCGTGATGAGGAGCCCGATCGAGTCCGTATCGAGGGGCTTGTACACGAGAATATGGGTGAGGACAGCGACGACAGCCGCAAGCGCCATCCCAACCACCAGAGACAGGAAAAAGCCCAAAGGAAGGCCGAGAACGGTGCCGCCGAGACCGCCGAACACACCGAACGCGACGAACGCCCCGTAGGCACCAAGCGTCATCGTGTCGCCGTGTGCGAAGTTCGCGAAGTCGGCGATGCTGTAGACCAGCGAGAGCCCGATACTCCCGAGGATGATGATACTACTGAAAACGAGCCCGTTTGCCAGGTACTGTAATATCTGCGCCATTGGTGAAAATGGAAAAGGGTCGTGGCCGCCTTAGCCCTCGATGAAGCCGCTGGATTCGTACGCGTGGTCCACGACTTCGAACACCTGCAGCAACCCGACGGGATCGCCGTTCTCGTCGAGGTCGATGGGGCCGCTCACGCCGGTGTAGTCCACGTCCGACGGCGAGCCACCGTTTGCCAGAATCTCGTGGGCGGCCTCGTACGAGGTCGCCTCCTCGCCCTCGGGCCGGGTCACGTCGCGGACGACCTCCATGAGCGCCGAGCCAGTGAACTCGTCGGCGGCCTCGATGGCGAGTGCGCTGACGACCACGGCGTCGTAGGCGTACGCCGACCACGACGTGGGTTCTTGGCCGAAGCGGTCTTCGAATTCCGAGACAAACGCTTGGTAGTTTTCGGCGTCCTGTGGGACGCTCGGGACGACGGCCTTCATCCCATTGAGGCTTCCTTCGGGAGCCGCTTCGAGGACTTTCGGTCCTTTGACGCTGTCACCGCCGTACCAGGCGGCCTGATCGGTGACACCGAGGTCGAACGCCTCCTGAGACATCGTCGCGAACTCCGGCTGATACGTGATGAACACCCACGCGTCGGCGTCGGTGTCAGACATCGAGGAGATGGTGCTACTGTAAGAAGACTGGCCTTGGTCGTGGGGTTCGTTGTAGACAATCTCCCCGTCGTAGGCTTCGATGAAGGCCTCACCGACGGACTGCCCGTAATCGTTGTTGATCCAAGCCAGCGCGGCGGACTCGTTGCCGTCCTCGTCGAGGAGCGACGAAATCGCCTCC
Organism: Haloarcula sp. CBA1129; assembly: GCF_008729015.1. Lineage (NCBI taxonomy): Archaea > Methanobacteriati > Methanobacteriota > Halobacteria > Halobacteriales > Haloarculaceae > Haloarcula > Haloarcula sp. CBA1129. Next base: position 3,131,713 of record NZ_RKSM01000001.1, on the reverse strand, counting down.
GCCTGTGCCTTGCCGGCCGGCGGCATCCGGAGCAGATCCGGGAAGTTCGTCAGATTCGGGCTAGTGCTGTTCTGACTGATCTGGACAACGTCCGTATTCTGGACGACGCTCTCGTGGATGGCCGTGCTGACACCGCTCCCGACAGTACCGATGAGCAGTGGAACCTCTTCCTGATTGACCAGCGTCTGTGCTGCGCTGACCCCGCCCTGACTCGTGCTCTGGTCGTCCTGCTGTGAGATCGCCAGTTCGCCGCCACCGACGCCGACTGAGTTGACATCGTCGAGCGCGATCTCCTTGCCGCGCTGGTTCCGCTGTCCGAACGCGGACAGCGACCCGGAGAGGCTGTCTACCATCCCGATAGTATAGGTTTCGGAACCAGAGTCCGTCGAGGAATCCGTCGATTCGCCATCGCCGCCATCGCCGCCGTCGCCGCCATCGCTCCCACCACCGTCTTCGGGAGCACCGCCGGAACAGCCGGCGAGGCCGACGAGTCCAGCACTGGCAGCGGCTTTGATTACGCTTCGCCTGTCGATCGAACGCTTGTCATGTTCGTTCATGGTATACTGATATCCTTTTTCGTAAGTCCCTGTATAACCCTGTCACCGTCCATGGTAGGTGCCATGTTCTCAACCGCATAGGGAAAGCCGTCAATTAATACTTCTGGAACGCGTTCCCTGCATAGAGTATCGCTACGGCTATGGAACGAACGGAGTTCATCACGGTACCCTGTGGAACGGGTACGTGTGCGCGGTTGACGCTCCATCACGTCGACGGCGACCTCGCTACCGGCGAGCGTGTCGAAGTGACCGGCCCGGTCGGGTCGACATTTGGGGGTATATCACTGATACCAGCGTCGACGACGGCGTCACCGTGACTAAGCCGGTCGTCTCGGTCACAGCACATATCACGGGCGAGCACACGTTTTACCGGACCGACGACGATACGCTCGGCAGTTTCACGCCCGCTTGATTTCAGGGTTTGAAAAGTGATTTTTTTGGTAGGGGGTGCGTTTAGGCTGATATAGTGGCGTAGTTTCGATAATGATTCCGCCGATAGCGAACAACTTCGTCGCCGGGGAGACAGCACCGGGGGCGCTCGACCACGTCGCTTCGCTCAACGACGACGGCGTCAAAGGCATCCTAAATCTGTTAGGCGAACACTACGACGAGCGCCAGCCCGCCGACGAAGACGCAGACCAGTACATCGAGTTGATCAAAGAGATCGACAGGAGCGGCCTCGACTGCGCAATCTCGGTCAAGCCATCACAGATCGGCCTCGACGTTGGCGACGACGTGTTCGTCGAGAACCTCGAACGCATCGTCGCGGCGGGCGACGACCGCGGCGTCTTTGTCTGGGTCGATATGGAGGACTACACCACGACCGACGTGACTCTCGACGCGTACGAGCGACTCGTCACTGAACACGAGGGCGGCGTCGGTGTCTGTACGCAGGCGAACCTCAAGCGCACACCTGAGGACCTCGAACGGCTCGCGCCTCTGCCCGGGAAGGTCCGACTGGTCAAGGGGGCCTACTCCGAGCCAGAGAGTGTTTCCTACAAAAAGAAAGAGCGTGTCAACGACGCCTATCGGGACTGTCTCGAACTAATGTTCGAGGAGTTCGAGGGCGGCATCGGCGTCGGCAGCCACGACCCGGCGATGATAGACTACGCGAAGGACCTCCACGACGAGTACGGCACGGACTACGAGGTACAGATGCTGATGGGCGTCCGTGACGACGCACAGCGCGACCTCGCCGCCGAGGGCGTCCCGATGTGGCAGTACATCCCCTACGGTGACAAGTGGTTCTCCTACTTCTACCGGCGCGTCCGCGAGCGCAAAGAGAATGCACTGTTTGCCGTTCGGGCCGTGCTGAGTTAATCTACTAATCCGGGTCTAACAGCTTCGCTTCCGCCTTTCTGAGGTGTTCAAGCAGCGTCGTCTTCGAGACGCCGAGTTTCGACGCGAGTTCGCGCGTCGAGATACCCCGTGGCCACGCGTAGTAATCCTCCTGTCGGGCGAGTTCGAACGCCTCGCGCTGGCTGTCCGAGAGCCGGTCCATCCGCCGGAGTTGCTCTGGATTACCGCCGCCGGCGGACGTGATTCGAGTGACTTCGATGTCGGCCGATTGTTCCTCGCGAATTTCGTCGAGGAGCGACTCGGCTTCGTCACGGGAATCCGGGAAAAACACCGGCCAGTGCTCGCGACCGTGACGGACCCGAACCGGGTCGTTGTGGATGAACCCGCGTGAAAGCAGGCTGTCGCTGATGGTGTTGTCCGGGTTGTACTCGACGAACAGCTCTCGGGTCGTGTTCCCCGGTGACGAGCCCGTTCCAGTCGCGCCGTGGCGCTCGCGCAACTCCAGCACTGAGTCAGTCAACGACGAGTCACGGGTCGCATCGATGAGGTCCTCAACGTCGCTAATGCTGTCAGCATACGCCGTGAACAGTCCCTTTACGCTGCCGTTCTGTGTGTTGTACACGCCGTGAGCCAACAGGCCGGCGGCCGTCTGGTCGGTAACTTCAAGCGTCCAGCAGTCCGGGTGCCAGATGCTCAGGGTAAGCTGTAGTCCCCCGTGTTGTGATTGTGCTTCGCTCATACTGGGCGCCCTCCGTATGAAGGGGTGCTAAAGGAAGTCACGCTATGGACGCAAATAAAGGTGCGGTTCATAAGGGAAACACCGACCATGGGAGATACTTCCGGTTGTGGGTGATCTATCAGGCAATTACTGCACCCCTGACCATGGACGGTGGAACATATTGGTGGGGGACGCATACAGTACATACTATGAGTACAGACGACTCACGACGACACTACATCGACGGTGAATGGACAACAGGCACCGGCGACGAAACGTTCACAAGTCAGAACCCGGCCACCGGAGAGGCACTCGCGTCGTTCCACCGCGGGACCGAAGACGATGTCGACCGCGCACTGGCCGCGGCAGAGGACGCCTACGACGAGTGGCGCTCGCTTTCGCACATCGACCGCGCAGAGTACCTCTGGGACATCTACCACGAGCTGCGTGACCGCCACGAGGAACTCGGCGAAATCGTCACCATGGAGTGTGGCAAGGAGATCAGCGAAGGGCTGGCCGACGTCACCGAGTCCTGGCACATGGTCGAATGGGCCGCCGGCAACGCCCGCCATCCCCACGGCGACGTGGTACCCTCCGAAATCGCCAGCAAGGACGCCTACATGCGGCGCAAGCCGAAGGGCGTCGTCGGCTGTATCACCCCGTGGAACTTCCCGGTCGCCATCCCGTTCTGGCACCTCGCCGTGACGCTTGTCGAGGGCAACACCGTCGTCTGGAAGCCCGCCGAGCAGACCCCGTGGTGCGCCCACATCATCGCCGAGATGTTCGAGGATTCGGGCATCCCCGACGGTGTGTTCAACCTCGTGCAGGGCTACGGCGACGCCGGCAACGCCATCGTCGAAGACGACCGCGTCGAGACGGTCCTCTTCACGGGCAGCGCCGAAGTCGGCCACAAGATCGCCTCAAACGTCGGCGGACAGCCCGGAAAGATCGCTGCCTGCGAGATGGGCGGGAAGAACGCGGTCGTCATCACGGAGGAAGCCGACCTCGACATCGCCGTCCACTCGGCCGTGATGTCAAGCTTCAAGACGACCGGGCAGCGCTGTGTCTCCTCAGAGCGCCTCATCGTCCACGAGGACCTCTACGACGAGTTCAAGGAGCGGTTCGTCGACATCGCATCGGACATCGCCGTCGGCGACCCGCTGGAGGAAGACACCTTCATGGGGCCGCTCATCGAGAAGGACCAAGTCGAGAAATTCAAGCGGTACAACGACCTCGCTCGTGAAGAGGGCGCGAACGTGCTCGTCGACCGCGCTGACCTCGGTGCTGAAGAGATTCCGGACGGCCACGAGGAGGGCCACTGGGTCGGGCCGTTCGTCTACGAAATCGACTACGACGAGGACCTGCGCTGTATCAACGAGGAAGTGTTCGGGCCTCACGTCGCCCTGCTCGAGTACTCGGGAGACTTCGACGAGGCGCTGGAGATGCACAACAGCGTCGACTACGGCCTCGCCGGCGCAATCATCTCCGAGGACTACCGCCAGATCAACCAGTTCCGTGACGAGGCCGAAATCGGCCTCGCCTACGGGAACCTCCCGTGTATCGGCGCGGAGGTCCACCTGCCCTTCGGCGGCGTCAAGAAGTCCGGCAACGGCCTTCCGAGCGGCCGCGAAGTTATCGAGGCGGTTACCGAGCGAACCGCATGGACGCTCAACAACTCCAAGGACATCGAGATGGCACAGGGCCTGTCGGCGGACATCATCACCGATGAGTAAGTCCGTCCAGCCGCCGGAGGTCGGTTCCGTCTGCCCGCGCTGTCGCAGCGAGACGACGACAGCGAAAGGCATCGAGACCTGCACCGACTGCTCGTGGGTCGGCTGTCTCGGCGCTGACTGACGCGACGACCGCGGTTTTCTGTACGGCCCCAGCGTCTGTCCCACCCCGTATCGGGGGCCACGGACCGCGTTTGCGGTCCAACTTTTCCAAACCTTAAACCTCTCCCCGTCGAAGTACCGTCTATGAGCGACAACGACAGCAGAAAGAACCTGCGGATGCCGGAAGATGACGAGGTGTTCGCCGTCGTCATGGATATGCTTGGCGCGAATCGCGTCAAGGTACGCTGTATGGACGGCGTCGAACGCACAGCCCGGATTCCGGGCAAGATGCAAAAGCGAATCTGGATTCGCGAGGACGACGTGGTGCTGGTCGAACCGTGGGACTGGCAAGACGAGAAAGCCGACATCACGTGGCGCTACGAGAAACAGGATGCCGACCAACTACGCGAGGAGGGACACATTCAGGAGTAGCCTGATATGTATCTGGCCGCGGGCCCGACGGAGGCAAAAGCGTGACCGAGGGGCAGTTCGGCCTGCTCGACACTGACGACGTTGACTCGCCGGGCGACGAGTGGGAGGAAGTCGATGTCTCCGATACGGAAGCTGACCGCATCGCTCGCAAACGGGACCGTGAGTTCAGCGAGTTCCGCGAGCGTATCAAGGACGCCGACCAGTTTAAGGTCGAGGCCAGCGTCTTCGACGACGCCACCTACGGCGCGCTGTACAAACTCGTACAGGACGGCCACATCGACGCGTTCGGCGGGCCGATTTCGACAGGGAAAGAGGCCAACGTCTACACGGCACTGTCGGGTGACAAAGAGGTCGCTGTCAAGGTGTACCGCATCAACGCCTCCGATTTCAAGGATATGCGGAGCTATCTCGACGGCGACCCCCGCTTTGAGGGCATCGGCTCGGACAAGAAGAAGGTCGTCACCGCATGGGTTCGCAAGGAATCATCAAATCTCAAACGCGCCCGACGGGCCGGCGTCCGGACACCCGAACCCATCGCCGTCGAGCGGAACGTCCTCGTGATGGAGTATCTCGGGACCGAGGCCGGTCGCAGCAAGCGCCTCAGCGAGGTCCGCATCGAGAACCCCGAAACCGCCTACGAGGTCGTCAAGGAGTACACCCGTCGGCTGTACGACGCCGGCCTCGTCCACGGCGACCTCTCGGAGTACAACATCGTCTTCCACGAGGGCCAGCTGTACATCATCGACCTCGGCCAGGCGGTGACTATCCACCACCCCAACGCCGACGACTTCCTGGAACGGGACTGCCGCAACGTCGCGAACTTCTTCGCCAGACAGGGCGTCGACGCCACGCCCGAGGCCTTGCTCGCGTACGTCCGGGAGTACGCGACGCCGAAGGACAAGGACGACACCGCGCCGGGAAGCGACGACGACGCCGTCCCGCAGGGGACGCCGGCCGACCGCCGCGACGAGGAGTAAGCACCCGCGTTCTGTTCGGACCCGGGATTACTGAACTGGGAATATATTGTCGCCGCGATAGGTAGATGCTTGTCGTTTGAAACCATGCGCAAGAAGCTCCAGAAGTAAATCGCTGTACTGCGGCTTTGTTATCCGATTCATCACAACTCTTTTCGCTGTGAAAACCACAGTGCGTAATGTATTAGATTGTATATATGTAAGTATGAGTGAACGGTCACAGTGGCCCCTGTCCCGTTGGAAGTTTCACTGGCCGATCTCAGGCAGGTACGGCTGATGGATCCCACACCACCGGACAACAGTTCAGACGAGGAGACAGCGGGGAGCGACGACTCAGTTTCTGATCGGCTTATCGAGGGGTTATCATCGCACGCTGTGTTCATGCTTGACACTGATGGCACCGTCACGAACTGGCCCGACCCGGCAGCGGCGCTGTACGGCTACGAACGCGACGCGACGGTCGGCCATCACGTCGAGATGCTGTTCGCCGACCCCGAAGAAATGGAAACGACCGTCGAGTCGCTGCTAGTGGAGGCAGCGAACGGTCCCGTCGAGACACAGCACTGGCATCGACAGGCCGACGGATCGGTGTTCTGGGCAACCCTCTCGCTCTCGCCGCTCGGGGACGGAGACCCGGAAGGGTTCGTCGTAGTCAGCCAAGACACGACCGAGAAACACCAGTACGACAAGATGCTCGAACGCCAGAACGACCGGCTCAAGGAATTCACCGATGTCCTCGCCCATGACCTGAAGAGTCCACTCAGCGTCATCTCTTCACGGGTGGCCCTGGCCCGCGAAACCGGTGACGAGGAACACCTCGACGCGCTCGAAGCGACAAGTGACAGAATGGCTCGCCTCGTCGACGACCTCCTCTCGGTCGCCAAACAGGGAAACGTCGTCACCGACCCGGAAACGACGAACGTCAAGGACGTTGTCGACACCGCTTGGGAAGGGGCCGCCGGAACCACCGAGCGAGCCACGCTCCACTACGACACTATCGGCTCGGTGAGCGCCGACGCCGACCGCCTCATCGAACTGTTCGAGAACCTCTTTCAGAACAGCATCCGACACGGCGACGGTGCTGTTATCGTCCGCGTCGGCCCGCTTGACGACGGCTTCTACGTCGAGGACGACGGGCCGGGAGTTCCAGCCGACATCAAAGACGACGTATTCGACCACGGCTTCACGACCGCCGAAGAGGGCAGCGGCTACGGACTCTCGATTGTCCGGACCATCGCGGGCGCACACGGCTGGGATATCGTCGTTACCGACAGCGACACCGGCGGCGCTCGCTTCGAAATTACTGGTGTTGAGTTTCTGGACTGACAGCAAGGTCTCTGGGACGCGTTTCCGACACAGCCCTGACCGTTCACCGTCGGCGGGTGGCGAATGGAAACCACCGCTCGTGATAGCCACCACCGTTGGACTGTCCCACAGAAGCAGAACAGCAATAAGCGACGGCCCGGTGACAACCACCAACGAGAGCCTATCACTGCGAATCAATCGCCCGCTATCCACCGATGGGACGCCCTCCAACCCCCACGACCAGACAGCTAGTACCGCTCGTTGCCCTACTTGGCGTGATGGTACTGGTCGCATACCCGGGCTTTGCTGCTGCCGCAGGAAGCTCGACGGCCGATGGACACCAGCCATCGACGACGACGCACGGCCACACCGTCACAACCGAGTCGGCGACCCCACAGACAGAGTGCTCGGTGCAAGACGAGCGCCCGGAGACACCGGCCACTGACTCCTCATACCACTACGTCGATGGACTTGGGACCGCGTCGACGACCAACTGGACTGCCGGCGAAATCCTCCGTATCGGCGCGGACGGAGACTGTTCGCTCGGTGTCCGTGACAACGCCACCGCGACGCTTACCGCCACAACAGTCAACGCCAGTCAGGGCACTGTGACCGGTGTCGTTGACGTGGGTCGTGGCGGGGCGCTACGAGTCGTTGAGCGCGCCGACGGGAACGCCACGGCTTCAGTGTCCATCCAGAATGTCGGTCGGGAGAATAGCGACCGCGTCGACATCGTCGCGACGGACGAACGCGGAACAGTGGCGTCAGAGCGCATCACAGCTCCCACTGGTCGGTTCTTCGCCGTCGAGATCCGATGGTATCCAAACGGGACCGCACAGGTCGCGCTGTGGGATACTGACCAGCAGCGCCGGGACCGCGTGACCAGAACGGTTTCGACCAGCACTGCAAACACCGCTTGGCAGGTCCAGCTCGATGGCCGAGCATATCTCGACGAAATCGCAGTTGGGACCCACGACACTGCGACGACCGACACCAAGGACAGCGAGCAGTCATCGGAGTCACCCGCCCAGACCACAGTCGCAGTGGATCAGAATGACGAGACAGGGACACCGGACACGGTCAGTTTCAATCCCGGGCCCGAGGACAGACAGCCCGAGGAATCTCAGTCCGGCCTCCTGTTCGGCCCGCTCACAGCGATCGGTGGCGCGCTCATGTACCGGTATGCGTACGGAGTCACGAAATTCAGCGAACAACTGGACGCCATCGGGAGCACGACCCGTTCCAGTGCGGTCGAACCAGCCGACTGGAACGTTATGCTCACGAAACTAGCGGGTGCGGCCGGTGGTGTCTTCGGCCTCATCTGGTTTCTTTCCGCCGTCTTGCGTGTCTGACCGGCCCCGTCGCACTATGTAACAGACAACTGACCGCCAGCCGACGGGTGGCACTCGGCACCAACCAGCCCAGACGCCGAAGTTTTAAACAGGCAGACCCTCCTAAAAGGAGGTATACTTATGCAACACGTGAAGATTCCGCAGGACCGTATCGGTGTGCTGATCGGTGAGGGCGGTGAGACCATGCGCGAGATCGAGGAGCGCGCAGAGGTCCGACTGGATATCGATTCCGAGGACGGCACGGTGAAAGTCGAGTCCGTCGGCGACCCCGTAACGGGGTTGAAAGGCCCCGACATCGTCAAGGCCATTGGCCGCGGGTTCTCGCCCGACGACGCGCTGGCGCTACTGGAGGACGACATGATGATGTTCGAACTCATCGACATCGAGGCCGCCTCCCGCAACAAGAACGACTTCCGCCGCCAGAAAGGACGGCTCATCGGCGAGGGCGGTCGAACGCGGGAACTCATGCAGGAACTCTCCGGGGCGGCCGTCGTCATCTACGGGTCGACGCTCGGTATCATCGGCGGCCCAGAGCAGGTCGACGCCGTTCGAGAAGCCGCCGAGATGATTCTGGACGGTGCACCGCATGGCTCCGTCTACTCGTTCCTCGAACGCAAACACAACGAGATGAAGCACAAAGGCCTCGAATACCACCAGTTCACCGGGTAGCTCCGGCAAGTCGGCTGTTTGACTGGCAATTATGGGTCACGGCGACAGTATAAGTGTGCACCGTCGCCGGTGACTCCCGTCAGCGGCGCACCACACCGTTTTCCCGGACACGCTCTATGAGACGGTATGCCGACTATCGCCGATACGCACATCATCAACCGCGAGCGCGTCCAGCCGACCCACGCCAACAACTACCAGAGCGCCCACGGGGGTATCGTCATGAAATGGATGGACGAAATCGGAGCGATGTCGGCCATGCGGGCCGCCAGAGAATCCTGTGTGACCGCGCAGATGTCCCGCGTGGACTTCGAGCGACCGATTCCTATCGGCGACACTGCGCTTATTGACTCCTATGCCTACGCGACGGGTCGGACCAGCGTCCGGGTCCGCATCGAAGTCGCGCGAGAGGACCCACAGACGGGGGAGACCGAGGAGACGACGAGTGCCTACGCTACCTTCGTCGCCGTCGACGACGGCAAACCGACACCTGTGCCCGAACTGACTGCCGAGAGTGAGGAGTGCAAACAGTTGCGTGAGACGGCGCTCGCCGAGGAACCGGACCGATAGCGGTCGCTCGACGGGGAAACATCGTCGCAGTGCAGTCGAGCAAATTCGAGGCCGGAAGTTGAGCCCCTCGGAGACGAGCGAAGCGAGTCTTCCGCCGGTTCGAATACCGCATCCGGCTTTCGCGCACGACAGCGCTATCGCTGTCACTCCGCGTCAGTAACGTGGAGAAAGCCTAGGCCGGAATTTGAATCCGGGGTCTCGTCCTTACCAAGGACGCGCTTTACCGCTAAGCTACCCAGGCACGCATCAATGTGTATCCGGCAATTGTCTAAAGTCGTTTCGATTCAGGGCCGGTGTGTCGACTAGTATCAGTGGTCGGCGGCGGCCTCGGTCCCGTCCCCGGACGGCTGTTCTGCTCCCGCGCGGGCCCGAAGGGCGTCAGCGACATCTTCATCGAGCAATTCGGCGTTCGGCGGGAGGCCGTCGGTGGCCAGCTCAGTCGCGTACTCGCGAAGCGTCGGCGTCGGTCGGATGCCGGCAGCGGTGACGCCGGCGACCACGGCGAGTTCTAGAATATCGGTTTCGAGCGCAGTGTCGGGGCTCTCGTCACCGGTCGTCTGCCGGACGGTCTGGTCGTGGCCGAACGAACGGACGACGGAGACGGCGGCGTCGGCGGCCTCTGTCCTAGCGAGCAGGTAGAAGCCACGCGAGACGAGGATGTCAGCGATGAGGATGTCGAGGTCGGCCGTGTCGCGGTCGCCGTTGACCCACGGGTCGTCACGGGCCAACTGACGAGTGAGCGAGAGCCCCTCGTAGATGAGTTGGACGCCGGCGGCGCGGTCAGCGACGCCGTCGGCCAGATCGACCGGCGGGTCGCTGGTTGCACCCGCGCTGACGAGCGTCAGGACGCCGGGCGCCAGCGACGCGTCGTCGAGGCGAGCATCGATCCGCCCGTGAAGCCGGTCAGGCCCGACATCGTCGACTGCCGCCAACGCCGCTCGGCGAACTGCCGCCACTTCCTCCATTATGAGGGTCTAGCGACGGGAAGGGCAAAGACCTTTGGAAACCACAGAGTCACAGCAAGCATGGTACAGACCACGAGCCGCGATGGTATCCGGACCCTGACGCTCGACCGGCCCGACCAGCGCAATGCGCTCACCAGCGCGGCGCTGCGTGACCTCGAAGCGGCGGTCGAGGCCGCGACCGAGCAAGTGCTGTATCTCCGCGGCGCTGGCGAGGCGTTCTGTGCCGGTGCGGACTTAGACGAGGTGAAAGCGCTCGATTCAGAGAGCGCCGAGGCGTTCGCGGCGCTGGGCCAGCGGGTCGCTCAGACGCTCGAATCTTACGATGGAGCGGTCGTCGCCGGTATCGACGGCGCGGCGCGGGGCGGCGGTGTCGAACTGGCGCTGGCCTGCGACATTCGGGTGGCGACCCCCGACGCGACCTTGGCTGAAACCGGGGTCAAACTCGGCCTGTTCGGCGCGTGGGGCGGGACAGCGCGGCTCCCCGATATCGTCGGGACCGGCGAGGCACTGGATATTGCGCTTTCGGGCCGAACGCTGGACGCCGAGACGGCGCTTCGGATGGGCTTAGTCTCGCGGATTACCACGGAACCACGGGCTGTCGCCGAAGAACTAGCCGGTGTTGACGCGGACGCGCTTCGAGTCCTGAAAGAACGGATGCGAGACGACGCCGACAGGGAAACACAGGAGCGCCGCGAGCAGCTGGCCTTCGCCGACCTCAACGCGAAGACCGAGTAGGGAAGGGTACAAGCCGACTCCTCGCGTACGGGCCCCTAATGGTCGACTGTGAGTACTGCGCGGAATCGTTCGACGGCGACGACGCCTATCTCGACCACCTCGCCGACGCCCACGACGGCGAACTAGGTGCAATTGACCGTCGGCGCGTCAAGGAACACACCGGAGGGGAGGCCAGCAACTCTCTCCCGGTCGGAGCGATCGTCATCGGCATCGTCGTCGTGTTCGCTATCGGGCTCACAGCGTACGTGACCCAGTTGAGTGGCGACGGCGGTGGCAGCGACGCGGACCTCGTCGGGACGGCGGGCGCACAGCCGCTTTCCGCAGTCGAGGCTTCCGGGGTCGAAGCATCGTCACTGGACGACACCGGCGACAGCGACCGACTGGCCGACGTCGAGCAGTTCCCGGACCGGGGGAACAACCACGTCGAACAGGGCAGTGCCATCGACTACCAGCGCGTCCCGCCACTCTCCGGGACACACTACGCGGAAACGGCGGATGCGGGCTTCTACGAGGCGACGCCGTTGCTCGGTTCGCTCGTCCACACGCTCGAACACGGCGCGGTCATCGTCTACTACGATCCCGCGGAGATCTCGCCTGAAGCCAGACAGAGCCTTCGGGAATTTTCAAGCGTCCACACTGGAACGTGGCGAAGCGTCGTCGCCGTCCCGAACCCCAACGACGACCCGCGGGCGACGTACGTTGTGACTGGATGGCAACACGAGCTAACGATGGACAACTACGACGCAGAGACCGTCCACGCGTTCCTTTCGGAGTATCTGGGTCGCGGCCCGGAGAATCCGGTCCGCTAACGGCTAAAGTGTGAGAGCAGCACTCAGTACAGCGGGTCCGGCCCCGGCGGCATCGCCCGCTTGTGGGCGCTCGATTCGTACATCTCGCGGACAGTCTCGACGACATCGAGCGGGACACCGAGCCGCTCCGCTGTTGCAGCCGCGGGGACGCCGCCGTCAATATGCAGGGCAAGGATAGAGTCGAGCGTATCGTAGTCCATCCCCATTTCGTCGGCATCAGTCTGACCGGCCCACATCTCGGCGCTAGCGGTCTTTTCGGCGAGATCATCGGGGACGCCGATGTGTTTCGCCAGCTGCCGGACCTGCTGTTTGTACAGCGGTGCGATAGGATGGCAGTCGACTGCGCCGTCGCCATACTTCGTGTAGTAGCCGACCAGCGCCTCGCTGCGGTTGCCGGTGCCCAGTACCAGCGCCTGCTCGTGGTTGCCGACCAGATAGTTCAGTACCGCTCGGCAGCGAACCCGGAGATTACCGACGGCGAGCTGGTCACCCTCGGCGTCGGGATAGGCGTCGAGGAATGCGTCGACCAGCGGATTGATTTCGATAACGTCGTACTCGATGCCGAGCAGGTCGTTAGCCACCCGTTCGGCGTCGCTCATGTTGTCCACGCGGTTGACCTCGCTGGGCATCACAAGCCCGTGAACGGCGTCACGGCCAAGCGCTTCGACAGCCAGATGCGAGACGAGCGTACTGTCGATACCACCAGAGAGTCCCAGCACCACTGTATCGACACCGGCGGCGTCGACCTGCTCCTCGATGAACGATGTGATATGGTCGCGGTGGGCGTCTAGTTCAGCCTCAGAGAACGACAGGTCAAGCGGGTCGTCCGCACGGACAATGGATTCGGCCGTTGCCATGTCTATTGGTTGGACGGACGGAACTAATACCCATCTATCGGCGTGATATTTTCGGACACGTGTCCAGTCAAAACGCTACGTTCAAGTGCGGTCGCTGTTGACAGTTTGGTACGAAGTGCGCCGGTGGTGAGCGATTCCGCGGGAATCGCGAGCCTCGGCGCGAGTGCAACGAGCGCCGGTGGTCCAGTGGTAGGACATTGCCTTCCCAAGGCAATAGCCCGGGTTCAATTCCCGGCCGGCGCACTCCCTTTTGTCGTTTGCCGCCCGATGTTCGCAAACGCTCCGCGTTTGCTCACTCCCGGCCGGCGCATTTTGCTGCGACTGCATCGTAAGCCCCAGTACCGCCGGAAATCAGCATACACGGGCGGTATACAATTTCAACTCCGCCGGCCATAGCGACATGATTCTAGGTACGTAGAGTGAATGGTTATGTAGCATGAATGTGTAGTATGGTAACGTATGCCGCGACCATCCACTCGGCCCCACAATCCCCTTCGGGAATGTAAGGAATGCCATGAGCCGGTGATCAAAACAGCCGACGAGGAGTTCGAGTGCGTGGAGTGCGGCTGGCAGCCGGATGCAAAGCGCATAGACTCGTAACCGGCTGAATCGGGACACACCCCGTCTCAATAGCCCTTCGCAGTCCGATAGCTGCGGCAGTCACCGACCCATACGATTGCGCTATTGTGACGAGGACTCTTCGAGTGCTGCGAACCCTCGGACCGCGGGATACTTGTCGGGGCCGGCCATACGCAGTGCCAACAGATGGACGCGCCGCTGTGGACGGAGACACACGCCCCGGAGTTGTCGGAAATCCGCCAGCCGAAGGCCCGTGAACACCTGCAGGGAGCCATCGAGGAGCCGATGAATCTGCTGGTCCACGGGCCGAAAGGGAGCGGAAAGACGGCCGCTGTCCGGGCCTTTGCACGGGAGGTCCACGAGAACCCCGACGCGGACTTCACGGAACTCAACATGGCCGACGTGTTCGGCATGACGAAAAAGGAAGTCGCCAACGACCCGCGGTTCGCGTCGTTCATCGACAGCAAGCGACGCCGTGAGTCCTCGAAGGCCGACCTCATCAACCACGTCCTCAAAGAGTCCGCCAGCTACTCACCGGTGTCGGGCAGCTACAAGACCATCCTGCTTGACAACGCCGAGGGGATGCGCGAGGACTTCCAGCAGGCACTGCGTCGGGTGATGGAGCAGTACTACGAGGCGACACAGTTCGTCATCGCGACGCGCCAGCCCTCGGCGGTTATCCCGCCGATCCGCTCGCGGTGTTTCCCGGTCGTGATGCGCGAGCCGACCCACGAGGAGACGGCGTCGGTACTGGAGGACATCGTCACTGCGGAGGGCGTCGACCACGACGATGACGGCATCGAGTACGTCGCCGGCTACGCAGAGGGGGACCTGCGGACAGCGGTGCTGGCCGCCCAGACGACTGCCGAAGCCGAGGGGGAGGTGACGATGGACGCGGCTTTCGAGACTCTGAACGCCGTCGAAGCCGACGACCAAGTCGAGCAGATGGTCGAGGCGGCCGAAGACGGGCGGTTTACCGACGCACGGTCAACGCTGGACGACCTGCTCGTCGACGAGGGGTACGGTGCGTCCGACATCCTCGACGACGTGTTGGAAGTGGCCCGGTCGCGCTACTCCGGGGACCAACTGGCCGAGATCCACCAACTGGCCGGCGAGACGGATATGGCGCTCGTCGACGCGGCGAACGAGCGAATCCACCTCTCGCACCTCCTCGCACAGCTGGGCGAGCGGTAAGCGGGGGTTGCCGTCCGCTGTTGCTCTGGAAACGCTGTACCGGACATAGCTAGCCGCTACAGCACGTTCCCGTCCCTTGTCGAATCACGGTACGGCGCGGTGACACGGAATCGGAGGCGCTCAGCCGTCGAGGCGGCGTCAACCGCTTCGAAATCCTTTTACGCGCTTCGGCGGGTAGATACGGACAACGAACCATGGATATCGACATCATCGAAGAAGACGAGAATCCCATGTTGCACCGCACGGACGTCCGGTTCGAGGTCGTCCACGACGAAGCCACCCCCTCCCGTCTCTCTGTCCGCGACTCTCTTGCGGCCACGCTGAACAAGGATGCCGAGGAAGTCGTCATCCACAAGCTCGACACCAAGTTCGGCATGCGGAAGACGGTCGGCTACGCGAAGGTCTACGACAACCCCGAGTACGCCCGCGACGTCGAGCAGGATCACATGCTCGAACGCAACAAGATCGTCGCCGACGGCGAAGAGGAAGCGGAGGAAGCATAGATGCCACACAACGAGTACTACAGCGACGACGGCGAGCTCGACCGTGAAACCTGCCCCCGGTGCGGCGACACCGTCCTCGCCGAGCACGAGGACCGCCAGCACTGCGGCAAGTGCGGCTACACCGAGTGGAAGTAAGGCCACCCGATGCGTATTCTGGGTATCGAAGGTACCGCCTGGGCAGCCAGTGCTTCGGTGTTTGAGACGCCGGACCCAGCGCGGGTAACCGACGACGACCACGTTTTCATCGAAACTGACGCCTACGCGCCAGACAGCGGCGGTATCCATCCGCGCGAGGCCGCCGAGCATATGGGCGAGGCCATCCCGACCGTCGTCGAGACGGCCATCGAGCACGCACACGAGCGGGCGGCCGGTGGCGGCGCAAACGCTGGCGGCGAAAGCGGCCCGCCAATCGACGCCGTTGCCTTCGCTCGCGGCCCGGGGCTCGGGCCCTGCCTGCGTATCGTCGCCACAGCAGCCAGAGCGGTCGCCCAACGCTTCGACGTGCCGCTGGTCGGCGTGAACCACATGGTCGCCCACCTCGAAGTCGGGCGGCACCGCTCGGGCTTTGACTCGCCGGTCTGTCTGAACGCCTCGGGCGCGAACGCCCACATTCTGGGCTACCGGAACGGCCGCTACCGCGTCCTCGGTGAAACGATGGACACCGGCGTCGGCAACGCTATCGACAAGTTCACCCGTCACATCGGCTGGTCCCATCCCGGCGGGCCGAAAGTCGAACAGCACGCCCGCGACGGCGAGTACCACGAACTGCCCTACGTCGTCAAGGGGATGGACTTCTCCTTCTCGGGCATCATGAGCGCCGCCAAGCAGGCCGTCGACGACGGCGTCCCAGTAGACGATGTCTGTCGCGGGATGGAGGAGACCATCTTCGCGATGCTGACGGAGGTCTCCGAGCGGGCGCTGTCGCTGACCGGCGCTGACGAACTGGTGCTTGGCGGCGGCGTCGGCCAGAACGACCGCCTCCAGCGGATGCTCGGCGAGATGTGCGAGCAACGCGGCGCGAAGTTCTACGCCCCCGAAAATCGTTTCCTGCGGGACAACGCTGGCATGATCGCGATGCTCGGTGCGAAGATGTACGCGGCCGGCGACACCATCGCCATCGAGGACTCCCGCATCGACTCGAACTTCCGGCCCGACGAAGTCTCCGTCAGCTGGCGCGGAGCCGAGGAGTCGGTTGACAGCTATCGGACGACCGACAAGGAAGTTCAGGGCGCGGAGGCAACCGTTCGCTTCGACGGTGCCCGCGTCATCAAGGAGCGCGTCCCGCGGAGCTACCGCCACCCGACGCTTGATGACCGCCTGCGGACCGAACGCACCAGACAGGAAGCGCGGCTCACCAGCGAGGCGCGCCGAAACGGTGTCCCGACGCCGCTAGTCCGGGACGTAGACCCACAGGAGGCCCGCATCGTTTTCCAGCGGGTGGGCGACGCCGATCTTCGCGAGGGACTGTCTGAGTCGCGCGTTACGGACGTGGGCCGCTGGCTCGCTCGCATCCACAATGCTGGCTTCGTCCACGGCGACCCGACGACGCGGAACGTCCGCGTCGGGAGCCGTGACGGTCACCCGGACCGAACCGTCCTCATCGACTTCGGCCTCGGCTACTACACGCAGGAGGCCGAGGACCACGCGATGGATCTCCACGTCCTCGCTCAGTCGCTCGCTGGGACTGCGGACGACCCCGAAACGCTGCTGTCGGCCGCCGAGGACGCCTACCGGACCGAGAGCGACCACGCCGACGCGGTGTTCGACAGTCTCGACGACATCGAAGGACGTGGCCGGTACCAGTAGAAAACACGAATACATCGCAGTCGATAAAAGCAAGCATACCGCGGCCGAAGGCCGCGGTTTCACGCGAATCGCGAAGCGATTCGCGCCTTTTTCGCCCACGTTTTTGCAAGCGGGGGTGCCCGCAGGCCGCCCCGCGGCCGAGAACACCCCTCGCAGCAAAAAGGTGGTGGACAAATGGTTTAACCGCGGCCCGAATAGAGTTCGATATGGCAGAAAAACCCCAGTCGGGAACGTTGTTCGGCGTGCCGTACAACTTCGAACGACCGAGCCTCAAACGGTTAGTGTCGGCGTACTGGAAGCCGAACGAGGACATGCTGGTCGAGAAACCCTTCGGCATCGGCTACACGCTGAACCTTGCGAACTGGCGCTCGTGGGTCGTGCTGGCAGTCGCTGGCGTGATGCTGTATCTCGAACGCGGCGGCAGCGACGAGGAGTTCGAGGCCGAGAGCGAGGACGAACCGGTCGAAGTCGTCGTCGACTGAGACGGATTGGTTGGGCGGTTGCGGAGTTTCGACGGCTCTTTTATCGCCGGTCGCCGTGTCCCGGTATGCTCAATTTTGTCACGACCAATCCCGGGAAGGTCCGGGAGGCGACAGAGTATCTCGACGACGAGGTCGAACAGTTCGACTTCGACTACCCGGAAGTCCAAGCTGACGACCTGAAAACGGTCGCGGCCGAGGGAGCGCGGGCGGCCTACCGAGCGGCGGACGGGCCTGTCATCGTCGACGACGCGGGGCTGTTCATCGACGCCTTCGACGGGTTCCCCGGGCCGTACTCCTCTTACGTCGAGGATACCGTCGGCGTGGAGCGTGTCTGGCGCATGACCGAGCCGGAGGACGACCGTGGCGCGGCGTTCAAGACGGTCATCGCCTACTGCGACGGCGATGGGTTCGAGGCGACGCCGGACCCGGGCGGTATCGACCGCGATGACCGGCGCGGACAGGACCTGTCGGCCGACGACCGCGGCGCAGCGACGACGGACGAGCAGGTCCACGACGGGAGCGCGGAGAAGCGCAGCGAGACAGCGCCGGTGAAGCTGTTCGAAGGGCGCGTGCCCGGCGAAATCGTCGCGCCGCGGGGCGAGGGTGGCTTCGGCTTTGACCCTATTTTCGAGCACGATGGGACAACGTTCGCGGAGATGAGCACCGAGCAGAAGAACGCGATCTCCCACCGTGGGCGGGCGCTGGCGAAGTTCGCGGAGTGGTACGGTGAGCGGTAGCGAACCGTCCGTCGAGGGATGGGACATCCCTCGGAAGTTCCAGTGGCGAGGGACCGACGGCGCTGGAACCGAAGCGACAACAGTCGCGGAGTGGTACGGTGAGCGGTAGCGATGTGCCGGTCGTCGGCGCTGGTGGTACCGCTCTGATAACCGGTGCTTCGGCGGGTATCGGCAAAGCGTTGGCTCAGGAGTTCGCCGCACGCGGGCACGATGTGGTACTGGTCGCCCGGAGCGAGGAGAAACTGGCACAGCTTGCCAAGGACCTCGAAAAGAGAGGCGTCACGGCGACGCCGATCACGATGGATCTCGACCGCCCGGGGGCCGCCAAAGAGCTGTACGACGAAGTGGCTTCGCGCGGACTGGCTATCGACGTGCTCGTCAACAACGTCGGCGTGGGGACCTACGGCCCGTTCGCCGAAAGTGATCTATCGGAAGAACGGACACAGTTGCGTCTGAACGTCATGCTCCCGGTCGAACTGACCCGGCTGTTCTTAGACGAGTTCGGCGACGGCGGCGCGGTTATCAACGTCGGTTCGGTGGCCGGGTTCCAGCCCGGGCCGAACCTCGCAGGCTACTACGCGAGCAAGGCGTACATCAACAGCTTCAGCGAGGCGCTCGCCGAGGAGTTACGGAAGACACCGGTCGATGTAACAGTAGTCTGTCCCGGGCCGGTCGATACGGAGTTTCAGGAACGGGCGGGGATGGCGGACTCGGCGGTCGGATCAGTCAGCACGAACACGCCCAGAGCGGTCGCATCGGCGGCCTACGAAGGGGCCGCAGCCGGCGAGACTGTCGTCATTCCGCGCCGGTCGATGCGACTTATCGACCGGCTGGTCAGGGTGACGCCGCGGTGGATCGTCCGGCGCGTTGCAGCGCTGGTCAACCGGGGCAGGTAGAGAATCAATTCCGAGACTGGTACTGGTTCCAGCGCCAATATCGTTTTTCCTCGGGTTTTCAGTCATCGAGTCCTTTTCAATCTTCGAGAATTAGACTGGAACCTTATTAACCATTGTAAGAAAACGATAGGTATGCTCACAGACCCGGTCGGACAGTACAAAACGGTGATACGTGAATCACTGGATCTCTTCGGCGTCTCTGGTTCCGTCGAACGGAAGGTGCTCGCAGCCGTCGGGCTGCAGTTTGCCGCTTCGGTTGCACTGGCAGTTGTCTCTCTTGTCGCCAGCGGGACCGTCCGGTTCGTCGTTACGGGGGTGTTGCTCGCTGGCGCTATCGTCGCGTTCGCCAACACGGTGTTCATCACTCGCGAAGACTTCGTCGAACCCGTCACAGCGATGGCCGCGGGTGCGGACCACATCGCGTCCGGCGAACTCGACGTGGAACTGCCCGAGAGCGAGCGCGACGACGAAGTCGCCGAACTGCTCTCATCGTTCAGGTCGATGCAGTCCTATCTGCTGACGGTGTCCCGGCAAGCCGACGCGCTCTCCCGGCAGGAGTTCGACGCCGATGTTCTCGATGAGGACGTACCCGGAACCTTCGGCCAGTCGCTGGAGAAGATGGCCGCCAGTATGGACGATTACACGACCGAACTACAAGAGATGACCAGCGACCTCGAACGACGGTCACAGGCGCTTAACAACCTCGTCGTCGCCTTCGGTGACGCCGCCGAACAGGCGAAAGACGGGGATCTGA
This sequence comes from Haloarcula sp. CBA1129, assembly GCF_008729015.1. NCBI lineage: Archaea > Methanobacteriati > Methanobacteriota > Halobacteria > Halobacteriales > Haloarculaceae > Haloarcula > Haloarcula sp. CBA1129. The sequence continues at coordinate 3,111,691 of NZ_RKSM01000001.1, read as the reverse complement.
CGGCCACTATCGACAAGGATTTCGAGGCCGACGACGAGCAGTTCGACGCCGTCGTCGAGAACTACAACGACCTCGTGACGACGCTCGGAGAAACGGTTGCCACCGTCGCTGCGTTCGCAGAGGACGTCGACGAGACGAGCGACCACGTCACCCGGAGCGTGGAAGAGATCGACGACGCGAGCGATGAGATTTCCCGCTCGATACAGGAGATTTCGGCAGGGGCCAGCCAGCAGGCGACCCGCCACGACGATGTCGCCTCGGAGATGAACACGCTGTCTGCCACCGTCGAGGAGATCGCCGCGACTGCCGAAAACGCCGCCGGGACCGCTGAAAAGGCGACACAGCGAGGCCGAGAGGGGCGTGCGGACGCCGAGCAGGCCATCGACGAACTCGACGAGATGGAGGCCCGGATCGACGACATCGCCGTTGCGGTCGAGAGTCTGGTCGACCAGATCAGCGAGATCGACGACATCGTCGAGGTAATCACGGACATCGCCGAGCAGACCAACATGCTTGCGCTGAACGCCTCCATCGAGGCGGCCCGCGCGGACGGCAGCGGTGACGGGTTCGCCGTCGTGGCCGACGAGGTGAAGACGCTCGCCGAGGAGACTCGCGACGCCGCGACGGACGTGTCGGACCGCATCGAGGCGGTCCAGCACGAGGCCAGCGAGACTGTCAGCGACGTAGAGGCGACGAACCAGCAGGTGACCGACAGCGTCGCGACCATCGAGTCTGCGCTCCGGGACTTCGAGGACATCGTCGACGTGCTCGGCGAAGTCAACGCCTCGATTCAGGAGATATCGGGTGCCACCGCCGAGCAGGCAGAGACCACGCAGGAGGTCGTCGATATGGTCGACGAGGTCGCGGCAGTGAGCGAGCAGACCAACGAAGAGTCCGAGGCCGTCGCCGCCGCAGCAGAGGAACAGACTGCGACGATTACCGAAGTGACCACCGAAGTACAGGAGATGGCAGCCCAGACCGACGAGCTGCGTGAGGTGCTTGCGGAGTTCGACGTTGCGGGGGACGCGGCCGGGCCGTCGAGAACGGTCTCCACAGCCACCGTAACGACGGCTGACGACTAAGCGGCAACGGCCACGTGCTACGCCCGTGGGTCCCGGTCGGGACCGGGATACTCGCCGTCTTCGACGACGGGGTACAGTGACTCCGGGTCGAACAGGCGGGCGAAGGCGTCCGGCGGCCTGACGCTCAGGGACATGTGCCGGTTGAGCGATGCGCCGGTCCGTGCGCTCCGCAGGTCATCATCGTAGGAGAGCAACTGTTGTGCGCCGCCGCGGTAGGCCGAGGCCAGCGCGGGGTGGTCACCGGCCGGGTGATCGACCATGTCACAGTCGGGTTCGATCCGCGCCCGCCAGTCAGCCGCCAAGTCGTCGTCGGCGAGGTCGGCAATGACGGCGGCGGCGTCGGCCAACAAGTGGTCGCTTGCGACGAGCGTGACCCACGAGTGACGGCGGGCGTGGTCTATAGCGGCACGGGCATCGCTGTCTGGCCCACACAGCAGGTCGGCAACGAGGACATCGGCATCGGCGACGATACGCGCCGGCGACGACTCACGCATCGCCGTCGTCCTCCGTCCGGTGCTCGTCGAGGGCCGCACAGACAGCGTCGACCGTGGTCTGGTGGTCCGCCGCACGTTCGAACAGCGTCGCCCAAGTCATAGCAGGACGCAGTGGCTGAACGGGGAAAAAGCCGTGCCGTCTGTCGTCCGTCGGCTGCCTGTCTGACGGACATTTATGCCTACCGGTATCATTCCACCCGGTACGGGCGCGCTTCCACGGCTCCAGTGGACGTCGGTGACACTGCGTGCCATCCTATCCTCCCCAGACGCGCCCGGACACCGCGATCCTCCCTTTCATACCCTACTTCCCCTAGCGTTCGTCGAAAACAGCGAGTCCTATCGACTTGAAAATAGACGACAACGCGGGATATCGTCCCGGAATCTCAGGCTGATGCGTCGCCCCGGAGCGTCGCCCGGATATCGTCCAGCCCACCGGGGTCGGCCATAATCGCGACACTGTCGCCGGGTTCGATTTCAGTCTGCGGGAGCGGAATCGTCATCGGTTCGTGGTCCTTTCCGTGGGCGTAGATATGGGCGTCGCCGGGAAGCTCCACCTCGACGACCCGTTTCCCGACGAACGGTGAGCCGTCTGGAATACGGATACTCGCGACGGAGAGCTGTTCGGTCAGGTCGGCGAGGACGTTGAAATCGCCTCCAAGCAGTGCCGTCTTCGCACCGGCCGCACCCAGCCGCTCGGGGTAGATAATCTCGTCCACGTCGGCGGCGTACTTCTCGTAAATCTCCTCGCGGTAGTCGGCGTCGATCCGGAGGACGGTCCGACAGCCGAACTCCTTGCCGATCATACAGGCCGTGAAGTTCGTGTTCAGGTCGCCCGTGAGGCCGCCGATAGCGTCCGCGGTTTCGATGCCGGCATCGATGAGAACGCTCTCCTCGTTGCCGTCACCCTGAATAGTCTCGAACCCGGTTTCCGTGGCTCGTTCGACCTTTACAGGGTCGTTGTCGACGATAACAACCTCGTGGCCCTCGCTCTGTAGAATCCGTGCGGTCCGGATGCCGACGCGGCCATAGCCAACGATAACGAACTTCATGCACTACGGTACGACGGCCACCATTAAAAATGTGAACGGGTGACAGGGTGGCGCGGATTAGCCTTCTGTCGTCGCTGCTTCCTCAGTCGTCTCGTCTGTCTCGTCTGTCTCGGCTTCAGCCGACTCGTCAGTCTCGTTGGCGGGCGGCTCTTCGGTGTTGTTCGCTGGCGGCTCTTCGGTGTTGTTCGCTGGCGGCTCTTCGGTGTTGTTCGCTGGCGGCTCTTCGGTGTTGTTCGCTGGCGGCTCTTCGGTGTCGTTGGCGGGCGGTTCTTCAGTGTCGTTTGCGGGCGGTTCTTCGGTGTCGTTGGTGGGCGGTTCTTCAGTCTCGTTCGCTGGCGGTTCTTCAGTCTCGTTCGCTGGCGGCTCTTCGGTGTCGTTCGCTGGCGGTTCTTCGGTCTCGTTGGTGGGCGGTTCTTCAGTGTCGTTGGCGGGCGGTTCTTCGGTGTCGTTCGCTGGCGGCTCTTCGGTGTCGTTTGCGGGCGGTTCTTCAGTCTCGTTTGCGGGCGGTTCTTCAGTCTCGTTTGCGGGCGGTTCTTCAGTCTCGTTTGCGGGCGGTTCTTCAGTCTCGTTTGCGGGCGGTTCTTCAGTCTCGTTTGCGGGCGGTTCTTCAGGTGTGTCGACAGCAGACTTGATAGTGATCTCGGCGAACGCACCGTCGTCGCGCGTGAAGACACTATGAGTGTATGTCTCCGGCTCGATACCGGTCGTGTCGATGGTGAACGTCACGTCAGTTGATTCGTTCGCGTCGAGAGTCACGGACTCGGCGGCGAGCGGCTGGCCACCTAGTCGGAACTCGACGGTCTGGGTCGTGTTGAACTCGTTCGGGTTGGCGACGGTCGCGTCGACGGTGATGTTGTCACCGACGGCGGCGCTCGTCGGTGCGTCGAAGCGCTCCAGCGTGAACGAGTCGGAGACAGTGACCGCGGCGACCTGCCCGTCGTCGCTGGTGAAGACGCCGTGGCGGTAGTCGCCGGGTTCGACGCCAGTCGTGTCTGCGGAGAACTGGACGGTCGTGCTCTCGTTTGGTTCGAGCGTGACGAGCGTCCGGTCGGCGACAGCGCCGTCAAAGCGGAACGCCACGGACTCGGTCACCGTGGCGTCCTCGGTGTTCGTGACTGTCGCGGCCACATCAGTAGTCGAGTTCGGTGTGACGCTCTGTGGCGCAGTCAGAGAGTCGACGGTGACCCCTGTGTTTGCGGCGTGTTCGAGCGGCGATTCCTGTTGTGCTGTCACGCCCGGTACAGCCCCGACCTGTGCGGTGAGGCCGCCGACGACGAGTAGCGCAGCGAAAACGGCGAGTGTACGAGTTTGTATCATGATTCGGTCCTGCAGTGATCGGAAGGCAATGCGAACGATGCAACGAGTGAGTGACACATAAACCGAGGAGACAGTTCAACAGAACATAATTACCTGCTAAGCTATCGGTTGTTACCGCCGGGTCGGGAAATTGAGACTGAGTGACAGTCACCCAGCGGTACATTTGTTTGCTGGTGATTAAGTCCAGACAGAGAAGAACACGAGACGAGCTGAGATATCGGCTAGCAGCCGCTATTGCCGCTCACTACAGATTACCGGCTCACTAAGTGACACGAAAACAGGTGTCGCAACAACCCAGCCGGGCCAGACAGAGAGTGCTACCTCGCCCGTGGCGACGTCCTTTCGACACCGGTTTACCCGTCGACAGTAGAGGATGCGATGACTATGCGCGTGACGTTTCTGGGGACGAGTGGGGCCGTGCCGACGACCCAGCGCAACACGAGCAGCATCTTCGTCAATCGCGACGGCGACTACCTCCTCTTCGACTGCGGCGAGGGCACACAGCGACAGATGATGCGCTATGGCACCGGCTTCGCTATCGACCACCTGTTCGTCACGCATCTTCACGGCGACCACGTGCTCGGGATTCCGGGCCTGCTCCAGACGTGGGACTTCAACGAACGCGACCGCCCCATCGCCATCCACACGCCAGCGGGCACGCGCGGGAACATCAAGCAACTCATCCAAGCCAACGGGACGACACCATCGTTTCCCGTCCGAATCAACGAAGTGTCGGCCGGCGACGTGGTCCTCGACCGCCCGGAGTACGAAATCCGCGCTATCGAGACAGCCCATCGTTGCGCCAGCGTCGGCTACGTCCTCGACGAGGACGACCGGAAGGGGAAGTTCGACCGAGGGAAGGCCGAAGAAGAGTTCGGCATCCCACCGGGGCCGAAGTACTCCAAGCTTCATCGTGGAGAGGCCGTCGAACACGATGGCGAGACCATCCAGCCGGAGGCCGTCGTCGGGCCGTCCCGTCCCGGCCGGCGGTTCGTCTACACCGGCGACACGCTTCCGAAAGAGAGTGTCATCGAGGCAAGCGTGGATGCGGACCTGCTCGTCCACGACGCCACCTTCGCCGAGGACCGGAAAGAGCGGGCGAAGGCGACGGCCCACTCCACCGCCCGGGAGGCCGCCGACGTGGCGCGGCAGGCCGGTGCGTCAACGCTGGTACTGACCCATATCTCGACGCGCTACGCTGCGAGCGCCGACCAGCTCGTGGCGGAAGCCCGCGACGCGTTCGACGGCGAGGTCGTCCTCGCCGAAGACGGGATGGAGCGCCGCGTCGAGTTCCCGGACGCAGACGAGTACTGATGAGATAGTGCAGCATTTATTCCTCGAAGCGATAACGAAGCCATGACACACAGATTAGTCCACGTCGGTCTGGGGGGACAGGGCTCCACCTGGGCGACTGACGCGATTCCGCCGAACGTACACGACGACCGAATCGAGGTCGTCGCCGCGGTCGACACCGACCCGGACCGGCACGAACTGGCTGAACAGGAACTCGGGCTGTCGCCCGAGGAGTGCTACACCGACCTCGAAACCGCACTCTCTGAGCGCCCGGCTGACATCTGTTCGATCGTGACGCCGCCGGCGACCCACGAGGCCGTCGTAGAGACGGCGCTCGCCCACGACCTACACATCATTTCGGAGAAGCCGATTGCCGACACGCTGGAGGCATCGGTTCGGGTCGCCGAGAAGGTCAACGAGGCCGGCAAGAAGATGGGTGTCACGATGAGCCACCGGTTCGATCAGGACAAGACGACGTTCCGGCGGGCTGTCGAGGAGGCCGGCGACATCGACTATCTGACGGCCCGGTACACGGGTAACGTCCGCGAGCGCGGCTTCTATGCCGACTACGTCTACGAGATGGACGATATGCTCCTGCTCGACGGCGCAATTCACCACCTCGACATCCTCGCGTCGTTGGCCGATTCACCCTGTGAACGAGTGTACGCCGAGACGTGGACGCCCGAGGAGGCAGACTACGACGGCGACTGCACCGGCCTCGTGACGCTGCACTTCGCCGATGGCACCCGCGCCCAGTACGAGGGCAGCTACGCCAACGCGACGACGCTGAACGGCTGGGGCCACGAGCAGTTCCGCGCCGAGTGCTCGGACCAGACCGTCGTGCTCGACCGCCGCGACGTCGAGCGGTTCCACGTCGACGCGTACGACACCGGGAACTTCGAGAGTATCGGCAAGGGCGACGGCAAGACAGTGCCGCTCGCCGAGCGCCCTCACTGGAAAAACGCTTGGCTCATCGAGCAGTTCTGTGACTGGGTCGACGGCGGCGAGCCGATGCCGACAAACGTCGACAGCGTGCTCGAATCCATGGCTATCGTCTTCGCCGCCATCGAGAGCAGCGAAACGGGCGAGGCCGTCGACGTGCAGGCCTTGCTCGACGACGCCCGCGCGAACGCCTGACTCCGCGCCCGCTCGTTAGGCCGATTCGTCGCCGAAGACGCTCCCACGCGGCTCGTATTCCATTTCGTCACAGACAGCGGCAGCCACGTCCGCGCCCCATTCGCGCTCGACGAGATGCACCGCGAGATCCAGTCCGGACGTGACGCCGCCACAGGTCAGGACATCGCCGTCGTCGACGACCCGGGCGTCGACCACCTCGGCGGCAGTCGCTCGCAGGTCCTCGATTGCGCCGCCGTGTGTCACCGCCGGACGGCCGTCGAGCAGGCCGGCCCGTGAGAGGACCATGCCGCCGGTACAGACGCCGGCGACAGTCGCACCGCGGTCGTGGGCCGCCGCCACAGCGTCGGGTAGGTCTCCGCGCTCGATCTCCGTCCAGACACCGGCCTCACTTCGGTCATTCCAGCCGCCGCCGGCCACGACGAGCAGGTCCGGGGCAACGTCGGCGAGCGGCCCGTCCGGTTCGACTCGAAGCCCGTGGCTCGCGGTGACTATATCGGACTCGCGTACCGAGCGAAGCGTCACGTCCCACGACGCGCCGAAGCGCGCCGCGTTCTCGAACACCTCGTAGGGACCGATGGCGTCCAGTTCGTCGAACCCGTCGAAACAGGCGATTGCGACAGCGTCCATGCCCACAACAGGATTGACGGTGGCAAATAGTTCGGTGGTCTCGTGTCACTTGGTGTCGTTCCACTATCGTCCGGAGCGTTCTTTGGCGACGCCGTCGAGCAAACAGATATGTCCCATCCGTTCCACATCGTCGACGTGTTCGCGCGGGAGCGATACACCGGGAACCAGCTCGCTGTCGTGACCAGCGCTAACGACCTGCACGAAAACGAGATGCAGGCCATCGCCGCCGAGATGGACTACTCGGAGACGACGTTCGTCACCGGGGAGCCAAGCGATGGCGCGTGGCCGGTTCGTATCTTCACTCCCGCGGCCGAGGTCCCCTTCGCCGGCCACCCCACCCTCGGGACCGCACAGGTCATCCGGGACCATCTGGCCGAGGGGCAACCGGAGACGGTGACGCTGGACCTGCCTGTCGGCGAAGTCCCGGTCGAAGTACGAGGGCGCGACGGTCGCGAAACCCTATGGATGACACAGCAGTCCCCCGAGTTCGGCGAACAGTTGGCCCACGCGGACCTTGCCGCCGTACTCGGCCTGCCGGCTGACCGACTGGATCACGATTGGCCGGTGGCAATCGTCTCGACAGGACTGCCGACAATCGTCGTCCCGGTGGCCGACCGCGACGCGCTGGAAGCCATCGAGTTGGACCGCGACGCCTACGACGCCGTCACCGGCGACCGAGAGGCCAAGAACGTTCTTGCCGTCTCCCGGGACCCGCGAAGCGACGACAACGACCTCGCAGTCCGCGTGTTCGCGCCGTTCTACGATGTTCTGGAAGACCCGGCGACCGGCTCCTCGAACGGCTGTCTGGCGGCGTATCTCGCCCGCCACGAGATGCTCGGGAGCCCCGCCGTCGATGCGCGCGTCGAACAGGGATACGAGATGGGGCGGCCGTCGCTGTTGCACCTCTCGACGGCCGGCAGCGGCGAGGACATCACCGTCCGGGTCGGCGGCAGCGTCGTGCCCGTCGCCCGCGGCGACCTGCTGTAGCGGCCGCGACAGCCCCGGTACCGGCACACTCATTTCGCCCCGTACACAACCGCGGCCCATGGACCTCGCACACACCGCGATTTGCGTCTCGGACCTCGACCGCGCGATAGAGTTCTACGACGCGCTGGGCTTCGAGGAGACCAACCGTTTCACGCTCGACGGCGTCGAGAACGTCTACCTCGGCCGGGACGGCGATGGCGACCTGCAACTGCGCTACGACCCCGACCGAACCACCCCGGTCGCGCCGAACCGCGCCGACGTGGACCATATCGCGTTCACCGTCGAGAACGTCGAGGAAACCTTCGAGACGGCCATCGACGCCGGCGCTGCGCCGGTGCTCGAACCGACGGAAATCGACGCCGCCGACGCCTTCGCCGCCTTCGTCGAGGACCCCGAAGGGTACACGCTGGAGTTCTACCGCTGGCTCTGACCAGCGGCGTCCGAACGGACGAGCGGCACTCACTCGAACAGGGATCGAACCCGGCCGCGCCACAGCGTTGCCGTGCGAGTAGCGACAAGTCGAGCCGGTGCGGACACAGCCACAAGGAAGCCGCTGAAGCCGGCAAGACAGATCACAGCGGCCACGCTGGCGACGACAATCGGGGAGAGGGCAGTGCGCGTGAGGCCTGCAACTGCGCCGGTCGTGAGTGCGAACGAGACGCCGAGGCCGACAGCGAGAGACGCCGCGACCATGGAATCGAGTGGAATCCGCCCGAAGACGGTCCGGGAGTAGTAAAGGACGTACCCGAAGATTACCAGATTCATCACGCCGTAGCCGGCCGCTCCGGCGACCGCCCCGAACTCCGCCCCGAAGATAGCCGGCACTGGAACGCTGAACACCAGTCCATAGAGCTTCGTCCGGAAGCTCACGCTCGGTTTCCCGACACCCTCCATGGCGTGTGAGGTGAGCGTCCAGAAGCCACGGAGGATGTTCACACCGCCGACGAGCAGGACAGTTGTCGAGAAGACGCTCTCGGAGCCGGCGAAGGCGATCCGCGCGACGACATCGTGTGCAGCCAGCAGATAGCCGAAAACGACGAATGTAACGCCCGTCCCACCGGTAATCGCCCCGTCGAGGTAGGCAAGCTGTGTGTCGCCGGCGGAGGCGTCCCCGCTGACCTTCGTGAGCAGCGGGGAGGAGAGCCGCCAAGAAATCGTCGCGCCGAAATCGGCGAACCGGTCGGCGGCCTCGTAGATACCGACGGCCGCCGGTGTCGCAACGACGCCCAGTACGTACACCGGCATATTGTAAGACAAGCGGTCGAAAATCTGGTCCGGGACACTCCACTTGGCGAAGTTCCAAGCCCGGTCGATAGCGTGTCGGTCCGGCAAGGTCGGGACGACGCCCAGCGCGACAGTGACGGGAACGAGCACCGCTAGCCGAACCCCGGCCACGACGAGCAGTAGGTCGCCGGCAGTCGCCAGTGTCGGAGCCAGTGCCAGCAGGATGCTGAGCTGGATAGCGCTCTGTGTTCCGGTGAGCCACGTCTCTACGCTCGGGTAGCCGATGGCTCCGACCAGACTCGTCGCAATCATCGACAGCGCAACGGCGAGGGCGTACAGACCGACAGGGGCGAGCAATCCCGGCGAAACAACCGTGTTGCTGACAATGGGGCCGGCCAGTGCAACCACAGCTCCGCCGGCGACGAGGAGATATCCGCTGGCGAATAGCATTGCCAGTCCGAGATACGGGCCGACCGCTTCGCCCCGTTCGCTACCGACCTTCTGCAGCGTCTGGCTGATGCCCCGAATCGGGCGGAGGACGAGTGAGACTGAGATACTGATGAAAAAGTACGTCCCAGTCGCCGCGGGCGACGTGACGAACGCGTAGACGATGCCGCTGAGAACGAACAGCGTCGTCGAGAACAGCGCCCCGCTGGTCGTCCGAATCGAGGAGTCCAGCAGGTCTATCTCGTCGCCGTCACGCTGGTCGACCATCGCTCACGTATCAGTGCTGGGGGCGGGAAAACGGTGCGGTGGGCACAGTGGCGGGAGGAAAATGTAACGGACGCTGTCGCTTCTCACTCGCAGTCAGTCACAGAAGACGCCAGGACTGGGATTTGAACCCAGAATCCCGAAAGGGAACACGCTTTCCAGGCGTGCGCCTTACCGTTCGGCCATCCTGGCTCGTGTTTCGAGAGTGCGAGGGCGGGCGATTAAGGGCTTTCGTTTCCGAACAGCCGCGACTGCATACGGTAGGAGGCAAGCGTCGCCCCGACACCGACGGCTACGGCGACACCAGCTTTGGCCGATATCGACACCGGCGTCCCGGCCAGCAGCTCGTAGCCCTGAACGAGAACCAGAAACGCGAGGCCCCCGACGACGCCCCACAGCAGACTGGCCTTCGTTCGCGGGTCCATCAGCGCCCTCCACTCCGTGCTGTTGTCTCGACTGAGACGGGACGTGCAGGCCATCGCATACACGAATCGGTGGCCGCCGCGGCTAAAACATCGCCGGAATCAACGCAGAGCCGCGACAAGCGACAGCGGCAAGAAGCCGAGGGCGTGAGCATTCGAGCCACAGCCCGTCCGGTCAGACGAGCACGTCGACCTCATACCCCTCGTCGGTGAGCGCGTCGATGAGTGCGTCGACGTGGTCGGGGCCGCGAGTCTCCAGATCCAGTTCGACTTCGGCCGAACTCATCGCTACGTCGCGGCTGGTCCGGTCGTGCTCGATGCCGTAGATGTTGACCTGCTCGCGTGAAAGGACCTCGACGAGTTCTTCCAGCGCGCCGGGTCGGTCCTGTAGGACGGTCCGAATCTTGAGATAGCGGCCGGTCTCGACGAGGCCGCGCATGATGACGTTAGTCAACATATTCAGGTCGATGTTGCCACCACACAGCGCGGGGACGATCGTCTCGTCGTCCTCGAAGTCGAACTTCTCCTCCATGACGGCGGCCAACGCGACGGCACCCGCACCCTCGGCAAGCGTTTTCGAGCGCTCAAGTAGCGTGGTCAGGGCGACAGCGATCTCCGAGTCCGACACCGTCACGACCTCGTCGACGCGTTCGCTGATGACCTCAAACGTCTGCTCACCGACAGTGCGAGTGGCGATGCCGTCGGCAATGGTCTCGACGCTGTCGCGTTCGATGCGGTGACCTTTCTCCAGAGATTCGGCCACGCTGGAGGCTCCCTCGGCCTGTACACCGATGACACGGATGCTTTCGTCCTTGCCTTTGAGCGCCGTTGCGATACCGCTGATGAGTCCGCCGCCGCCGATAGGAACGACGACCGTATCCACACCGGGGAGGTCCTCGTAGATCTCCAGTCCGATGGTCCCCTGCCCTGCCATCACTTTCTCGTCGTCGAAGGCGTGGACGTAGGTCCGGCCCTCCTCGCGCTCGAGTTCGTGAGCGTGTTCGGCGGCCGCGTCGTAGTCCCGACCGTGGAGGACTACGTTACCGCCGTAGCTCCGGGTCGCCTTCACCTTCGAGACTGGTGCCCGTTCCGGCATCACGATCTTCGAATCGACGCCGATTCGCGTGGCTGCCAGTGCGACACCCTGTGCGTGGTTGCCGGCACTCGCTGTGACAACACCAGCCTCCCGTTCAGCGTCTGAGAGCGACGCGATGCGGTTGGTCGCACCTCGAATCTTGAACGACCCCGTGCGCTGGAACAGTTCGAGCTTGAGATGGATATCCGCGCCGGTCATCGCCGAAAACGTGTGCGAGTAATCAAGCGGTGTGTGTCTGGCCGTTTCGGAGACGGTATCCTGTGCCGCGAGGACATCCTCAAACGAGAGCATGGGAGTGGCTATTCACCGGACCATGTTATACTGTCGGCCGACTATGCGGTATCGGCAGGTGCCACAGCCGCGACTGTTTGGGTAGTGTACTGAAACGGAAAGGGGAGCGTGTGACTGCACGCGGGAGAACGAACGCGATTGACTTAAATCCCGTCGTAGCGCGGTGAAAGTGAAAGTGCAGGAGAGCGTACGGGTAGCGTTGCTTACCCTATCGCTCGTCTCCTGAAGGTAGCGTTGGCTAGCCGGACAGAACTGTTTTACACTCGGTATCCCAGAAAGTAGTAGATGGATACCTGGCTGCGACGGACGCTGGTGTATATCGTCGCGCTTGGCGGCATCATTCTGGGGTATGCGTTCGCATACGACTACGGCATGGCGGCATTCGAAAACGACCCACAGCCGTTCCTTCGGTCGCTTCGCGTTGTGGTCGAAACGTTCACCACAACCGGATATGGCTCGGACGCCCCGTGGAGCACCACGGAGATGCGGCTGCTCGTCATCGTGATGGACATCACCGGCGTCGTGCTCATTTTCCTCGCGCTGCCGGTGTTGCTGTTTCCGCTGTTCGAAGAGGCGATGGAGACGACAGCCCCGAACACGGTCGAGAACGATCTCAGCGACCACGTCGTCATCTGTCAGTTCTCCCCCCGCGGTGAGACGCTTGTCACCGAACTCGACACGTGGGGCGTCAACTACGTTATCGTCGAACCGGACCGTGACCGGGCTAACAACCTCTACGAAGACGGGTACAACGTCATTCACGCCGACCCGCAGTCCGTCGACGGGCTCGAACGGGCCCACCTGTCATCCGCCCGCGCGCTTGTGGCCGACGCCTCCGACCAAGTCAACACCAGCATAATCCTCACCGCCCGCGAGGTCGACGAATCCGTCCAGACCGTCAGCGTCGTCAAGGAGCCCGACCGGGCGAAGTATCACGATCTCGCCGGTGCCGACGCCGTCCTGTCACCGCGTGGCCTGCTCGGCGAAAGCCTCGCGAGCAAGGTCACGACCGGCGTCTCGACGACGCTCGGGGACTCGATAGAGATCGGCGAAGACTTCGACATCGCCGAACTACCGATCCACCGCGGGAGCGACCTCGTCGGCACGACGCTGGCCGACAGTGGCATCCGCGAGGAAACCGGTGTCAACGTCATCGGTGCGTGGTTCCGCGGTCAGTTCGTGAGTCCGCCCGACCCCGACGCCGAACTCGACGGGAGCACGGTCCTGCTGGTCTCGGGGACCGAGCGCCAACTGGAACAACTCAAGGAGATGACCCTCTCCAGCGTGCGTGGCTTCCGCCGTGGAGAGACGGTAATTATCGGTGCCGGCGAGGTCGGTCAGACGATCACGTCGGCGCTCACGAACGCCGGAGTGCCGCATACGGTACTCGATCAGACCGATGAGCCGGGCGTCGATGTCGTCGGCGACGCCACGGAGCCAGAGGACCTGCGACACGCCGGCGTCGGCGCAGCCAGAACGGTTATTCTCGCCCTGTCGGCGGACACTGACACCGAGTTCGCGACGCTTGTCATCCGCGACCTCAATCCGGATGTCGAAATCATCGCCCGTGCCGAGGAAAGCGAGAACGTCCAGAAGATGTATCGGGCGGGCGCTGACTACGTCCTCGCGCTGTCGACGGTCAGCGGCCGGATGCTCGCCTCCACAATTCTCGAAGACGAGGACGTCATCTCGATGGATCAGCAAGTCGAGGTCATCCGCGTCGCCGCTAACGGCCTCGGTAATACGACGCTCGGCGAGGCCGATGTCCGCTCGCGAACGGGCTGTACGGTCGTCGCCATCGAACGCGACGGCGCAGTCATCACCGACCTCAGCCCCGACGTGACTATCGAACCGACTGACAAGCTCGTCATCGCCGGTACCGACGACGGCGTGACGCGGTTCAAGTCGGTGTTTGGCTAACCACCTTTTTCCACGGGGGGTTCGGGCGCTACGCGCCCTCAACCCCCGCGCAAAAACGTGGGCGAAAAAGGCCGAACGCTCGCTATGCTCGCGTTCGGTGAACCGCTCACTTCGTTCGCGGACAGTCACTACGTGTCCGTTACCGTAGAGCCCGATTTTAGAGAGACTCGACAAGAAATGAATCTCGTGCTGATTCCGGGAACCGGCGGCGTCGCCGCCGGATGCTGGCCGCCCTGCCCTGCCCCGGTTCGCGCGATGAAACGCGCTCACGGCCGTCAGTAATCCACTCTTCAGCCGAACAGTAGCGGTACGGACCTATCGCTCCTCAAGCGGCACGAACGTGGTCTCGTCAGGGTTCTTGCCGACGTAGCGGGCGCGCGGGCGAATCAGGCGGTCACCCTCCACCTTTTTCCCGTTCGGATGGCCTGCGGCCATCGCTCACGGCAAAAACGTGGTCTTGCTGAACGGAGTGAAGCAAGGCTCGAAAGACGAGCGAAGCGAGTCTTTCGGTGGCGAAAAAGACCGAGTGCTCGCTACGCTCGCACTCGGGACGGTTTCTTACCGCTCCTCAAGCGGCACGAACGTGGTCTCGTCGGGGTTCTTGCCGACGTAGCGGGCGCGCGGGCGGATCAGGCGGTTGTCCTCGATGTACTCGAAGACGTGGGCGACCCAGCCGCCGACGCGGGACATCGCGAAGATGGGGGTGTAGATGTCGATGGGAATGCCCATCTGGTAGTACGTCGACGCGGAGTAGAAGTCGACGTTGGGGGCCAGTCCCTTCTCTTCCATGAGGTAGTCCTCGATGGTGGTCGACATCTCGTACCACTTGAGCGTCCCGGCGGCCTCGCCGAGTTCCTTCGAGCGCTCGCCGAGGATCTTCGCGCGCGGGTCCTTGACGTTGTAGACGCGGTGGCCGAAGCCGGAGACGCGGCGGCCCTCGTCGAGGGCGTTCTTGACCCAGTCGAGCGGGTCGGATTCGGCGTCGTCGACTTCCTTTAGCATCTCCATAACGTCCTGATTGGCCCCGCCGTGGAGCGGTCCCTTCAGCGTCCCGATAGCTGAGGTGACCGCGCTGTGGATGTCCGACAGCGTCGACGCCGTCGTGATGGCCGAGAACGTCGAGGCGTTGAGGCCGTGGTCGGCGTGGAGCACGAGCGCCTGATCGAACACGTCGGCAAGTACGTCGTCGGGCTCCTCGCCGTTGAGCATGTAGAGGAAATTCGCCGCGTGGTCGAGGTCGTCGCGGGGTTCGACGGGCTCCTTGCCGTCGCGGATGCGAGTGAAGGCCGCGATGATAGTCGGGATCTTGGCCGTGATGCGGCGGCCCGTTTCGAGGTTGACCGTCTCGTCGGTCGGCTCGGCGTCCTCGGGCGCAGGGTCGAACGCCGAGAGCATCGACACCGCGGTCCGGAGCGCTGCCATCGGGTCCTCGTCCGCCTCGGCGAGTTGTCGCACGGTCGAGATAACGTCGTCGTCCACGTCGCGTGCGTCCACCATCGCCTCCTTGAACTCGGAGAGCTCGTCCCGGTTCGGCAGGTGGCCGTGCCAGAGCAGGTACAGCACCTCTTCGTAGCTGGCACCCTTCGCGAGGTCCTCGATGGTGTACCCCCGATACACGAGTTTGCCAGCGTCGCCGTCGATAACGCTGAGTTCGGACTCGGCGACGATGACACCCTCGAGTCCCTTCTTGAGGTCGTCGGACATACGCAATCTCTTCCCTACCTTCCGGGAAAAACATTTTCTTTCTGGGCCTGTGTGTCACACTGTCAGGAGCTGAGACTGCCCGTTCGTTTACTATTTTCCGGATAAGTTCGTTTGTCTATTACATCGATGCCGGGGAACTCGGCGTTCATTCGCTCGCACTCGGCTCAATAACGAACGGGTGGCGACCCAAATAGTGAGGAACGTTTTTGCTCGGGGCCGTCGAACCGGCGGCTATGGACCCGACAGGGACGGTCGAGTACGAACCGGTCAGCGTGAAGCAGGTGCTGGCCGAGATGAAAGACACCGCCGAGTTGCTCATCGACCTCTCGTACTCGGCCGTCCTGCTGGGGAGCGACGACGTCGCCGCGGAGGTGCTGGAGTTGGAGGAGAAGATGGACGTACTCCAGTTGCGTGCACGCATGAGTCTCCTGATGGCCTGCCGGTCGACGGCGGACGCGGAGTCGCTAGCCCCTGTTCTGGGGATGGTCGGAGCGGCGGAGAAAATCAGCGACGCCGCCGGCGATATTGCCAAAATTGTGCTCGAAGATATCGGCCTGCCGGACACGATGCGGGCAGCCCTCCCCGAGGCAGTCGAGACGCTCGTGCGGGCGACCGTCGGGTCGGATTCGCCGCTGGCCGACGAGACGCTTGGGGACCTGAACCTCGAAACCGAGACGGGCGTCCGCGCGCTGGCAATCCGCCGGCAGGGGAACTGGCTGCTCAATCCGGACCGGGAGACACGCCTCGAAGCGGGCGACGTAGTGCTGTTCCGCGGCCCCGAGGACGGCATCGCCGAGGTGTATCAGGACGCGAGCGGCGACGTGTACGAACCGCCAGAGCCACCCGAGGGCGGCGTCCGCGACCTCGAACGTGCCGTCGACTCTATCGTCCTGATGAAAGACATGGGCGAGCTGGCCGTCGATCTGGCCTACGGCGCGGTGCTGTTCGACAGCACGGAAGTCGCCGAAGAAGTCGTCGAACTCGAAGCCGAGGTCGACGCGCTGCAGTCCCGGTTCGAGGCATGGACGCTCCGGGCCGCCGCCGACATCGACGACCCGGTGTCGCTTCGGGGCCTCGTCCATCTGGCCCGGTCGACAGAAGTCATCTCTGACGCTGCGCTGGAGATGAGCGAGGGCGTCCTGCGGGGCCTGTCGACGCATCCGGTCGTCGCCGAGGCCGTTCAGGAGTCAGACGAAGTCATTGTTCGAACCACCGTATATCCCGACAGCGACCTCGCGGGGACGACCATCGGCGACGCAGAAGTCAAGACGGCGACGGGTATGCGGATCATCGCGATACGGCGTGGGGCCGGGGAGAGCGAGCGGACCGGCCGCGAGGGCGGCGACTGGGTCGTTTCGCCGGGCCCGGAAACACAGATTCAGACAGGCGACGTACTCATCGCGAAGGGGACTCGAACCGGCGGCGGTCGACTGACAGAACTGGCCGAAGGGTAGGCGAGCGGGACAATATCAGCGTCTGGCGAGTCGCACAGCCGACACGGCCGTAAACAGCGCCGTCAGCAGGCCGCCCAGCGAAGTCGCGAGAACGAACGCCAGCGCCACGTAGAAGCCCATCGGCCGCTGGCTCCCCGGCAGGACGAGCAGGGCGAACAGCCCCGCCGTGAACAGGCTGGCGATTGCGAAGCCGATTTTCGCGTTGCGTGGCACGTTCAGCGCCGCGACCATCGCCGCTTTGCCGCTCTGTGGCTCGGACTGGGACACACCTGCCGATAGGGTCGGCGGCCCCAAGATGCCGTCGGTCCGGCGCAACTGCTGCTGTAATCCGAACCAGTAAAGGCTCCCAAGGCAAACGTGGGAACAATGGTTACTTTCGGTACGGCGACCGCTGCCCCCGGTGAGAAAGACACGGGGCGGCTGGAGGTCGGTGAGACCCGCGACGGGTCGACGTTCGGGCTACCGGTCGCCGTCGTCAACGGTGTCGACGACGGACGGACCCTCTACATACAGGCGGCCAGCGACGGCGACGAACTGAACGGCGTCGGCGTCATCCAGCAGGTGCTCCCACAGCTCGATCCGACGGAGCTGTCCGGGACGATTCTGGTCTGTGGCGTCGTGAACTACCACGCCTTTCAGGTCGCCGAGCACCGCAACCCGGTCGACGACACGAAGATGAACCGGGCGTACCCGGGCGACAAAACGGGGACATCGAGCGAGCGCATCGCCGCGGCAACGTTCAACGCCGCCATCAGCGCCGATTACGTGCTCGACCTGCACCAAGGGTCGACCTCGCAGATGATCGACGAAGTGCGGGTCCGATGTGGCACCCGCCATCGCCTCCACGAGGAATGCCTCGAACTCGCGAAGGTGTTTGGCTGTGGCTACATTCTCGACCAGAAAGGCCCCGATGGGCAGTTGGCCCGCGCTGCCCCTGACGAGGGCGTTCCGACAATCGATCCCGAACTCGGCGGCTGTGTCGGCTGGGACGAACGGTCCATCCAGCGGGGCGTCGACGGCGTCTTCAACGTCCTGAACTACTACGGCTTCCTCGACGGCCACCACGACACGCGCCCACAGACCCGCGCCTCCGGGTTCGAGCAGTACGGTTCTCCCGTAGGCGGCCTTCTCGACCTCAAGCCCGACCTCGGCGACCGTGTCTCCCGCGGTGAGACGCTGTTCGAAGTGACTGATGTGTTCGGCGAGCCGAAGGCCGAAATCACCGCCGACTCCAGCGGCGTGTTCTGGCGTGCCCGCCGGCTCCCGCAGGTCGCGACCGGCGAGTACGTCTGCTCGGTCGGAACGAACATCGATACCTACTAGAAGCCACTCTGTACTGCGAGTGGGTGCACGTAGCGAATCCCTACTTGCAAAAACCGCGGGATCTCGTTCGCTCGTCCTCGCGAAACACGACGCTTCGCGCCGCGTATGCTCGTTTGCCAGCCTTCCTTTCCCCGGGGCGGCCGACGGAGCGGCCGCCCGGCCACCGCTCTGTGTGTACCGGAAGCTAGCTACAGGTACCGACTACTGTGGCCACAGCGGTCGCAGGCTTTTGGACAGTTCGCCACGGAGCAAACCCATGCGCACCTGTAGCGTCTGCGACCGGGAGTACCTCCGTGATGAACCTTGGCGATGTTCCTGCGGGGAACCACTTGACTACGCCACCCAGCCGCTGCCTAACAGCCGACCGGACCAGTTCTCGCGGACCAGCGGTGTCTGGGACTTCGTCGACTTCCTCCCGATGCGCGAGCGGGTCAGCCTCGGCGAGGGCTGGACGCCACTGGTCGATGCGCCCGAGTGGGACGCCAGCTTCAAACTGGAGTATCTCCACCCGACGGGGAGCTTCAAGGACCGCGGCGCGGCGACGGTCATCGCCGAAGCCTTGGTGGTCGGGGCCGACCGCGTACTCGAAGACTCCTCGGGAAACGCTGGGCTTGCAGTCGCATCCTACGCGGCACGGGCGGGCCTGGACGCGGAGATATACGTCCCCGAGGGCGCGAAGGAAGCGAAGGTTCGCCGCATCGAGCGGACCGGAGCCGACGTGGTCCCAGTAGCGGGGAGTAGAGAGTCCGTAACCGCGGCCTGTATCGACGCCGTGGAGAGTGGACCGGGCTGGTACGCCAGCCACGCTTGGAACCCAGCCTTCTTCGCTGGGACAGCGACAACCGCCTACGAAATCGCCGCCCAGCGGGACTGGAACGTCCCGGACGCTGTCGTCACACCGCTTGGTCACGGGACGCTGTTTCTCGGCCTCTATCGCGGATTTCGGGCACTGGAACAAGCTGGATGGACAGACGCTATGCCACGCATACTGGGGGCGCAAGCGGTCGGATACAGTCCCATCGCTGCCGAAGACGGCAGTGTAACGGATGCCGACGCTGCAAACGACCTCGCCGACGGGATCCACATCCGGGACCCGCCGCGTGCCCATCAAATACGGCATGCCATCGAGGCAACCGGTGGCGCCGCCGTCGCCGTCTCCGCGGCGGCAACGGAGCGGGAACACGCCCGCCTCGGTGCGGCTGGGTTTCACGTCGAACCTACGTGTGCGACGGCGACTGCGGCGCTAACCCAGTTCAGAGAGCAAGGAGAACTCCGGGGCGGTGACGACGTGGTTGTTGCGTTGACCGGGCGAAACGACTAGCCTACCGCATCAGCAGCGTCGACACCGGAAAGTCGGCATCAACAGAGAGCCACTGGTCCTCTACGTCTGTTGTGTCGACATCTGGCGCGTAGCAGATGAGCCGCTCACTGCCGTCGGGACGAGAACGTACCACGGCAGGCAGCGTTCCTTCGTCGGTGTCAGTCGCTGCCGTCACCTCGCTCGTCGACCGGGTATCGGAGTCCATGTCTCGATTCACGACAGGTGTTATTATTGTTACCTGTCGATTATCGGTCGTAAGGGCTACTGAACGTCGTCAAGCGAAACGACGAAATCCGACGAAACGGCCAGCCAGTTCGCTTCCAGTTCGGAGCCTGTGCTGCCGGGCGGATACAGGATTGAACGCTGGCCGCCACCCGCAGCCGGTTCGTGTTCGACAGTCAGTAGTTTCTCCGTGACCCCGTCGTCCGTCGTATCTCGGCGCTGAATGTCTGACTCCTCACTGTTCATGCCCGCAAATAACGGGATAGCAGTATTGTTATCCGCAGTCTAAATCGAGATGTATCCACGTATTACCGGAATATTCGTGCTGCTTACTCACCGGTAGCCAGTTCGAACCAGATAGCAGACAGAAACAGAGCCGCGATTGATCGCCGGGCTGGAAGTTTCCACGAGGGTATCACGTCGCATTCGAATTGGTGTCGCGTCTGTCTCGGCAAGGCCGTTCCGAAGTCGATAGAGACCGGGAAACAGCGACGACAGTCCGTCTCAACGAGACGGGTGGGTGGGTGCGTCGAACCCGCCGCGGACCAGCGGCTTCGCGATGTGGCGGCGTGCGACCGGCGGTACCTCGTACCAGCCGCGTTCCAGTCCCCGCTCGATAGACTGCTCAGTCTTGCCGTCGGCGCTGGTCCCGCAGTCCCGGCATCGATAGCCCTGATTCCGGCCGGCGGATTTCATCGACCGGCCGCAGTCCGGGCAGTCCGGCGTGACGGACTCGGTCCGAACGAGGTCACGGACCGCGAACTTCTCCAGTTTGAGCGTCCCGTCGCTCACCTCACCACAGGCAGTGATTCGGTCGCCGACCCGGAGCGAACGGACCCGGTCGCGGAACGCCTTCGTCGGCTCGAAGGCCGCACAGTCGAGGGTCGCGCCGTCGCCTTCGAGCGTGAGGAACACGTGTCCCCCCGGCCGTGTCTCGGGCGCGGCGACCACGTCGCCGGTGACGCGGGAGGCGCTGTCGGCCGTGACCGCGTCGAGGGTCGCGTCCCGTAGGTGCACGTCCGTCCCCTGATTCGTCACGAACGTCGCCCGGCGGGCGACGGGTTCGCTGTCGATGGCGTCGGCGACAGCACGGCAGGCGTCGGGGTCGTCGCCGCGAATCCCGTAGAGAATCGGGCACGGCGTCCGCGGGACACAGACCGGATAGCCCGACGTGCGGTCGACGGTGTCCCACACGTCGGGGTAGTACTCCTCGGCCGCGGCGCGAACGCTCTCGGCGTCGACCGTCCGTTCGGTCCCCCAGCGGTCCCGCTCGCGGTACGCGATGTGTTCGTAGGTCCAGTCCGATAGTTCGGCCCAAGCCCCGACCGCCGCGAGTGCACCGACGAGCCCGCGACCGTTGCCCCGCTGGCAGCGGGCGAACCCGACCACGTCAGCTAGCGTCGTCGCCGCCATCGGGTCCTGTATCGACCGGATCGTCTCACGGGCGAACGTTGCGACCTGCGGCGGGACAGCTTCCGGCTTGCAGTCGGCGACGATAGCGCCGGGGTTGGTCCGGGGATCGTCAGTTTCGGCCATGTCGAGCACGTCCTCGGCCAGTGCAAGCGTCGTGTCGGCATCGAGGTCCGTATGCACCGCAAGCGCCGCGTTCCCGCGGGTTTTGTGTTTGACGGCGGGATTCAGCCGGACGAGGAGCAGTCGCTCGACAGTCCCCCCAGCGTCCCGAATCGACTCGGCGAGGGTGGCGGCGGCGTAGGTCGTACACATTCCCCGTTCGCGCGAGTCCGTATCATCGAGGCCGACGACAGTCACGCTACTCTGTAGCCCCGAAGCGGTCAAACGCCTTTCGTCACGCCCGGCCCTCGATTCGGCCTGAGAGAGCAACGGACGGCGCAATACATATAATGGGTGAGCGGGCTAGACTCAGTAGAGGTACAGAGTACTATGTCACGGTCGGCGCTGGTAGAAAACGTCATGGCGATGCTCGAAGACGCTGGCTTCCTCGTCAGCGACCGCTGTGCGATTCGTCCGAAGAGTTTCGACATCGCTGCCCGTCGCGGTGAGGACGTGTTGCTCCTGAAGATACTGGGCAACATCGACGCCTTCGACGCACAGACCGGCGGCGAGATGCGGCGACTGGGCACGTATCTGAATGCCACGCCGATTGTGATCGGACTCCGCACACGGGACGAGGAACTGAAACCGGGCGTCGTCTACTTCCGCCACGGCGTCCCTGTGTTATCACCCGACACCGCGATGGACCTGTTCGTCGAGGAGGTCCCCCCGCTCATTTACGCCGCCCCGGGCGGGCTCTACGTCAACATCGACTCCGAGATTCTTGCCGACGTGCGCGAGAACCGCGACTGGTCGCTCGGTCGGCTGGCGAAGGAACTGGGCGTCTCCCGGCGGACAGTCTCGAAATACGAGGACGGAATGGACGCCTCCGTCGAAGTGGCCGCCGAACTCGAAGACCTGTTCGACGCGCCGCTGACATCGCCAGTGAGCGTCCTCGACGGCGCCGAGGAGGTCCGCGACGACGAGCCGACACCGGACGACCCCGATGTCGCGCCGGAGGACGAGCCGATTGTGACGGTGTTCACCCGTATCGGCTTCGAGGTCCATCCGACGGATCGCGCGCCCTTCAAGAGCGTCAACGAGAGCGACGATCAGCATGGACAGGTCCTTGCCGGACACTCCGCGTTCACCGAGACAGCCGAGAAGCGGGCCCGCATCATGTCTTCGGTCGGCGAGGTGACCCGAACCCGGTCGGTGTACGTCGTCGACGAACTCCGACGGGAGTCCGTCGAGGGGACCGCCCTCATCGAAAAGGAGGAGATGGAGAACATCGAGGACGCCGTCGATCTGCGGGATCTGATTATGGAACGCGGCGAGGACCGCGAAGAAGTAGCCTGAGCGGGGCCCTCAGTCTTCGCTGTCAAGTGAAAACGAAAACCGCCGCAAGTGTCGGGTCTACTGCCCGTACGTTTCTTCGAGATATTCGACGATGTCGTCGGATTCAGGCATCCCGTCGACGCCGTTGTCCGTGTCGACGAGGACGGGAACGCCGGTCTGTCCCGAAACCTCCTTCACTTCGGTCCGCTCGCCGTGGGACCGCGGGACCATGTGGGAGTCGTAGTCGAGGCCCAGTTCGTCGAGTTTCTTGATTACTTTCGCACAGTACGGACAGCCCTCAAGTTCGTAGAGTTCGAGATTAGCCATTACAGCCACCGATAAGCGAGCCAGCGTCAAGAACACATCGGTGATGTGTCCCGGCCGCGCAGCGTCGCGGCGACGTGACAGGCCCTATGCGTCGATGTCGTCGGGCGCGTCGGCGAGCAGATCAGAAGCGGTCACGAGCGGCGAGAGTTCGAGATCGTGGTCGGCGAGGTTTTCGCTGGCCCCTTCCTCGCGGTCGACGACAACGAGCACGCGGTTGACGACAGCACCGGCCTCGCGGAGCGCCTCGGCGGCGTCGACCGCGCTCTGGCCGGTCGTCGCGATGTCTTCGAGGATGATGACCTCCTCACCGTCGGTCAGATCGCCTTCGATGCGGTTGCCCGTGCCGTACTCTTTGGCCTGCTTTCGGGCGATGACGTAGGGGATGCCGGTCTCGACACTGGTGACCGCGACCAGCGGGACCGCGCCGAGGGCGACGCCAGCGAGTGTGGCGTCCGTGTCCCACTCGGCGATGCGCTCGGCGAAGGATTCGGAGATCAGGTTCAGACAGTCGGGGTTGGTCTCGAAGACGTACTTGTCGACGTAGTAGTTCGATGTGCCACCGTGGGAGAGTTCGAACTCCCCGAATTTGACGGCGTCAGCGTCCCGCAGGGCTGCGATGAGTTCGTCGTTTGCCATACGCTCACTGAACGGTCACGGGGCTAATGACTGTTGAATTCGGACAGCGACATTCCTAAGCCCCTCCGCCTCAGACACTCGCTCGAATGCAAGTGTTCGGGTCGAGTGGCGTCCGAGGTGTCGCGGGCGATGAGCTGACACCGCGGTACGTCCTTCGGGTTGCACAGGCCGCCGGGGACGTCTGGCGTGACGACCACGACCGCGTGGCAATCGCCCGTGACACGCGGACGACCGGACGGACGTTTATCAACGCCGCGACAAGCGGGTTGACGACCGTTGAATTCGACGTCGACCGCCTCGGCGTCGTCCCGACACCGGGGCTACAGGCCTACTGTGAGCGTGAGGCGGTCCCGGGCGTGATGATTACCGCGAGTCACAACCCCGCCGCGTACAACGGGGTGAAGCTCATCGGCGCGGACGGCGTCGAACTGACGCGGGGGACGCTCGACCGCGTCGAACAGTCGCTCCGAGACGACACCCCGGCCTACGCGGACTGGGAGACAGTCGGGTCCGACACCGCTATCGAGAGTGCTCGCCGCCGATACCGCGAGCAGGTGCTGTCTGCCGTCGACCGCGACCGTATCGCCGACGCCGACCTCACTATCGTCGTCGACCCCGGCCACGGCGCTGGGTCCCTTACCAGCCCCGACCTGTTCCGCGAACTCGGCTGTGAAGTCCACACCGTCAACACTCAGCCCGACGGCCACTTCCCCGGCCGCGACCCCGAACCCGTCGCAGAGAACCTCGAAGACCTGCGGGCGTTCGTTCGCGCGACCGACGCCGATCTCGGATTCGCCCACGACGGCGACGCCGACCGCGGGATGTTCGTCGACGAGACCGGGACACACATCGAAGGCGACGCCGCGCTGGCCGCGCTCACGGCGGCAGAAATCGAGGCCGGCGACGGCGTCGTCTCGGCAGTCAACGCCTCACAGCGGCTGGTCGACGTGGTCGAGAACGCCGGCGCGACCCTTTCGCTTACTCCCATCGGCTCGACGTACATCGTCAGCCGCATCCGCAAACTGCAAAACGAGGGGACACACGTCGCCATCGCCGGCGAGGGCAACGGTGGCATCCTCTTCCCCGATTACCGTATCGCCCGGGACGGCGCGTTCACTGCCGCGAAGTTCCTCGAACTCGTCGCCGAGCGACCCGCAAGCGAAGTCGCTGCGGACTACGACGACTACTACAACGTCCGTCGGAACCTCGAATACGAGACCGAAGACGAGCGCGAAGCGATGCTCGAAGGCATCGAGGCCCATGCAAACGAGGCGACGGCCGATCTGGATACGACGGACGGCTACCGCCTCGACTACGGCGACGGCTGGGTGCTTGCTCGACCGTCCGGGACAGAGCCCGTCGTCCGGGTCTACGCAGAAGCGCGCGCACTCGACCGCGCCGAAGAACTCGCAGAGACGATGGTCAGCCGGGCGACCCAGCAGAGAGACACCTACAGCGGCGAGTGAGTGTCTACGGCGTCATCGATAGCTGCTCGTGCCTCTCGGGCGGCCGACAGTTCGTCTTCGACAGCGCCGCTCGCCAGCCGCTCGCGCTCGCTTTCTGTGAGTTCTGCGCGAGCAACGGCGCTCTCCCGGAGTCGCTCGTAGTCGTCTCGCTCCGCAAGTCCACGCACGTCCCGCAGTGCCGCGACCACGGACTCGTCGGCGAAGCGGGCGACGACCGAGCGGTACTCCCGGCAATACCACGGCAGGGCGTCGGCCGACGGCGGCGGCCAGTCGATCCGCACCGGCTCGGCGTCGAGCCGCCGGAGATACGTCTGCCGAGTGGCGACGGCGCTTCGCAACGCCGCCGCGTCGTCGACGTAGTGGTCCAGTTTCGAGGCGGAGTAGTCAGCGTACTCCAGTAGCTTCGGAATCGGCTCCGTCCCGGCGTCGTGCTCGCGGACGTACGTCAACAGTTCCGCGGGCGGCGACCGGAACTCGACCAGCGGGTACGCGTCCGCCCGTTCGATGACCGCAAGGGCGTCTCCGGCCGGTGTGTTGCGCCGAAACTCGGTGAACGCCTCGGTGACGGCGTCGTTGTAGTGCTCGATTGGCTCACGGAGATGCTCGACTGGGGCATCGAGGTCGGCGTCGCCGAGGCGCTGGAGGCGTTCAAGATCGTCGATGCGGTCGCCCAGTTCGTCGCGCCGACGGTTCGCATCGGTCCGAGCCTTCTTGTACTGCTCACGCGCGTCGTCGAGTTCACCGAGTCGCCCGACGAGGTCGCCGATGGGGGAAAGCATCTCGCGGGCCTGCTCGAAGTCGCTCTCGGTGAGCCGCCGCTGCTGGAGGAAGTCGTCGATTTCCTCGAAGGTATCACGCTCGGGCAGGTCGTCGGGGAGGTCGTCGGTCAGCGTCCCGACCCGCCCCTGAAACTCCATGAACGCCTCGAAGTCGCCGCCGCCGGTCGCCCGGCCGTCGTAGCGTTCGAGCAACTGCTCGAGTTCGCTGTAGACCTCACGACAGTCACGCAGCGCGTCGGCACCGATTTCCTCGACGCGCGCCTGTGCTCGGTCGTACGCCTCGGCGGCCTGTTCGAGTCGCGACACGGCGTCAGGCGTTCCCGTGCTGAGTTCGGTATCGGATCGCGCCATCAGTACACGTCGTCGGGGTCGAACACTTGCTCACCGACCGTCTCGCCGTCGACAGTCCGGTGGAAACAGGACTCGTAGCCGGTGTGGCAGGCCCCGCCGGTCTGGTCGACGATGTACAGCAGCGCGTCCCCGTCACAGTCGACTCGCACCTCTTCGACGGCCTGCGTGTGGCCGCTCGTCCCGCCCTTGTGCCAGAGTTCGTCCCGGCTCCGCGAGTAGTAGTGGGCTTCCCCCGTCTCGCGGGTCTTCCGGAGCGCTTCCTCGGTGACGTAGGCGAGCATGAGCACCTCACCGGAGTCTGCGTCCTGAGCGACGGCCGGAATATACTCCTGCTCGTCGAACGCGAGGTCGACGTCGGTCATACTCGGCCCGAGGCGTGTCCGTAAAATAGGTCTTCTGCTGTCTGAAGTCAGGCCAGCCCGACGGCCTGCAACAGCGAGAACAGTACGTCACCGTAGGTGAGTGAGACGGCCAGCCCGGCGAACATCGGGACGAGGAACGGAATCCCGGGCGAAATCCACACCTCGTCCTGTTCGGCGAGTACGTCCAGTCCATCACGGAGTTGGTCCGGCGACGTGCCGTAGGCCGAGTGGTCGATGTCGTTCAGGAACCGCTCGGCACCCCAGCGGTCGTCGATATCGTCAGTGCGGTCAGTCACGGTCTGCAGCGAGCTGTCGTCACCGCGACCGCTCGTCCCGTTCACGTCATCGGCCGCCGGGTCGCCGCCGTCGGTCGCCAGCGAGCCGTCGCCGGGGTCGTTCGGGACCGCCGGGAGCGAGGTCGGGAGCCGATGGCGGTCGGGATCGGCGCGGATATCGGCGAGCGAGCAGCCGCGCCAGCGAAGATACATCCGGAGCGCATCGAGGTCGAGGCCGCCGCGGTCGAACCCGTCGGGGGATTCGAGCAGGCGGCCGTATTCCTCAGTGACGGCGGCGGCGGCGACAGGCCGTCCGATGAACATCGCCAACGAGAAGCGTCCCCGTACGAGGTTGCCGGCGGCGACGGCCAGCGGATAGACGATGCCAGCAAGCACGGTGTTCGAGAGAATCGTCAGCGAGAAGACACCGATAGCGCTCTGCTGGAGCGGGAGGGCGACGGTCGGTAGGTAGTACACCGGATAGACGGGAAAGAGGACGGCGACGAGCATGAACGCCTTCGCGTCAGCACCGCCGAACCCGCCGATGAGCCAGAAACCGTACGACAGCGGGATGACGAAGCCGAGGCTGATAGCGACCCTGATGAAGAACAGCCGCTGGCCGACCGCTGTCGGGGCGGTCCAGACGGTGTAGGCGTCCCACAGCAGGAGCACGACCGCCAGCACAGCAAGCGGGGTCCATGTCCAGTTCGGCACCCGGCGGGTTTTTACATCCCGGTAGGCCGCCCACCCGAACACCGGGATGGCGACCAGCCGAAGCAGGTCCGGTATCGACCCGAGCACGGCTATACGCAATACAGGGCCGCCCCTAATGGTTCCGATACGGCAGCTGTCGGACGCAGTCGCTGCTGGAAGCAGAAAGTGTAGTGCGCTGCAGGAGCCGCGTTAGATGACGCGGTTCTGCAGGTAGTCGAGGTGCTTGGCGTTGTAGACGATCTTGACCTCGTCGGCGTCCGGGCTGCCGATACAGGTCAGGCGGACATTCTTGTCTTCGACTTCCTCGTCGCTGAGGATCTGCTGCATGTCCATGTCGATGTCGCCTTCGAGGACGATGGCGGCGCAGTTCGCACAGGCACCGGCGCGACACGAGAAGGGCCAGTCATAGCCCTGCGCCTCGGCGGCCTCAAGGATGTACTCGCCTTCGTTCACCTCGAGGGACCCGTAGTCCTCACCGTCGAGGTCCATATCTGACGCCTCTGCGAAGACGTCGTCGTCGTACATGTCCCAGCCGTTATCGTCCACTACTTCGTAGTTAAGGTACTCTACCGTGGGCATCACCTGAGAGTTTGAACCCCGCACTGTTAGACTTTGCCCTTCGGTTTTAGGCCGTGCAAAATAATGAGGGACGACGCGGGGATCAGCGGGAATCAGGGGCACCTGTTCGGGATCGATGACCGCTCAGGCAATCGGGAGAAACTTGAACACCAGATACGCCGCAAGCGTCGCAATCGAGGGAACAATGTTCTGGAGGAAGATCACTCTAGCAGTGGTTCCGGGTTCGAACAGGTCCGACGCCGACGGGATGTCCTCCCGCGATTCCTCGCCGATAGGTTCGGTCTCGGCCGGCTTCGGCGTCCCCTTCTTGCCGCCAACGGTCGGCGCGTCTGCAGCCTCCGCGTCGGTAGTCAGCGCACCGACGGAGGCGACGGGGGCCTCTCCCTGTACAGTGTCGGAGAGGCTCGTCGTTCGCGTCGCACGGCCCCACCCGAGCCCGACGATGCTCATCGTCGCGATGATGACGAAACTTGCCGGGATACCTAGCGCCGAGAGGAAGGTGACGATAGTGGAGGCGACTGCCGCGACGACGATGGCGGCGACCAGCGGGAGATCGGTCAGGTCGTTGCCGACCGTGTCCATTGTCCGGCGGGCGATGGTGAACGCACCGAGACCGATGGCCCCGCCGCCGAGCAGGATTGCCGGGTACATCTCCAGCGAGCCGTTCCCCACGAGGGGGGCGACGGCGTTGGCGACGTTCGACGCGCCAGCTGAGAAGGCCATGTAACAGCCGATACCGATGACGACGACGGTCCCAACGAACTCACGCGGCGTCGTGTTCTCGCCGAGTGTCGGCCGCGGAATGGCACCGGACCGCTCGAAATCCAGTAGCGCACCTTCGCTCTGAGAGACAGCGAACCACTCGACGAGGCGCGGGTAGAAGTACCGACCGATAACGCCGCTAACCCAGAAGGCGATAATCGGGGAGACGAGCCACCACGAGACGATTTCGAGCATCAGTGCGGCGTTCAGCGTCCCGCGAGCGAGGCCGAGGCCGGCGATTGCGCCGACGGCCGTCATCGAAGTCGACGCCGGGACGCCGACCACGTTCGAGAGAAACAGCGCGACGCCGATGAAAAACAGGACGACGATACTGATAAGCGGCGAGAAGGCAGTCTCGACGAGGTCGCTCCCGAGGCTTTCGACGACTTCCGGGCCGACGATGAGTCCCCCGGCCAGAGCGAAGATGGTCATCAAGGCCGCCGCGGACAGTTTCGAAAGCGTATCTGACCCGACTGCAGGTCCGAACGCAACACCCGTCGAAGAACCCCCGATATTGAAGCCGACGAAGATAGCCACGAGAACACCGAGGGCAAAGAGAACTTCGACCATACGGATGCCAGTTCCTCACTGGGTTAAAACGTACCGAACGGTCAGTCAGGTGAGCGGCAACGACCGCACCTACGGCGACCGCTCGCCGGGTTCACCGTCGTCGGTATCGGTCTCGCCGCCCTCATCGATGAGGGGCTCGTCGTCGGCCGGCACCGTCTCCTCGACTTCCGCCGCGGTCTCCTCGACCTCGCTCGCCGTCTCCTTGGCCGCTTCGACCTCGTCGGTAACCGATTCGGCGGTCTGTTTCGCATTGCTTGTCTTGTCTTTGACCTCGGTCGTCTTGTCTTTCACTTCAGTCGTCTTGTCCTTCGCTTCCGTTGCCTTGTCCTTGACTTCGGTCGTCTTGTCTTTCACTTCGGTCGTCTTGTCCTTGACCTCGGTGGCTTTCTCAGCCGCGTCCTCGTCGCCGGTCTGTGTCGCAGTCTGTTCGACCGCGTCAGCCGTCTGCTCCACCTCATCGACGGTCTCTTTCACTTCGTCGGCCGTCTGTTCAACCTCGTCCGCGGTTTGCTCGACGTCGTCAGCCGTCTTCTCGACATCTTCGGCGGCTTCGTCAACCGTCTCCGCGGCGTCCTCGACCTCGTCGGCGGTCGTTTCCAGTTCCTCCGCGGTCGTTTCCAGTTGCTCGGCAGCCTCTTCGAGTTCAGCGGCCTTGGTAGCGACATCCTCGTTGGTCCGTTCGAGGACGTTCGCGAGGACGAGGAACTGCAGCAGGCCGACGACGACGAACGCCGAGATGGCGACGCTGGCAGCGGTCGCAAGCAACGACACCGCCCCAGCACCGAGCGGGAGAATACCGAACGCGGCCAGCCCCCAGACCAGCGCCAAGGCGACGGCAACGACCAGCACGGCCTGCTCGAACAGGCGGTATTCGCGCTCGTACCGCCCGAACATGATTGCTTCGAGCCGACGGGCGAGCGGTGTGAGGACGAGTGTTGCAGTGACCATAGCGGACCTTTCCCATCGCGGCGTAAAAGGATGGGGGTACACCGGAGCGGCCGGTCGTCCGGACAGAGCGGACCGACACGCTTTCGACGGCCGCCGCCGGACCACCGGCCATGTACCCCGAGTTCGAGGTCGTCCCCGCGGTCGACATGCAGGACGGACAGGTGGTCCAACTGGTCGGCGGCGAACGCGGCACGGAGAAGACCTACGGCGACCCGGTCGAGGCCGCACAGCGGTGGGTCGACGCTGGCGCGCGGACACTCCACCTCGTCGACCTCGACGGCGCGTTCGAGGGCGAGCGACAGAACGCGACGGCCATCGACGCCGTCCTCGACGCAGTAGGGGACGACGTGGACGTGCAATTGGGCGGCGGCATCCGGACCGCCGAGGACGCCGTCTCGCTGCTTGACCGCGGGCTGGACCGCGTCATCCTCGGAACGGCAGCCGTCGAGACGCCGGAAATCGTCGGCGAAATCAGCGCGGAACACCCCGGCAGCGTGCTCGTGAGCCTCGATGCGAAGGACGGCGAAGTTGTGGTGTCGGGATGGACCGAAGGAACCGGCCTAGACCCCGCCGAAGCCGCCGAGCGGTACGCCGACCTCGGTGCGGGTGGCATCCTCTTTACCGATGTCGACGTGGAGGGGCAACTGGACGGCGTCCGAACCGACCCGGTCCGCCGGCTGGTCGACAGCGTCGACATTCCGGTCATCGCAAGCGGCGGCGTCGCGACCATCGACGACGTGCTGGCGCTCCGGTCGGCCGGGGCCGCCGCCGTCGTCGTCGGCAGCGCACTCTACGAGGGGAATTTCACGCTCGAAGCGGCAATCGACGCGCTGGCCGACGCTTAGTCGAGCGAGACGAACGGCACCGTCGCCCGCGAGTCGGCGCTGTAGGCCAGCGCGTCGGCCTGGCTGACGCCCTCGGGCGTCGTCAGATCCATAATGAGCGGGGCGTTCTCAACCGCACCGGATTTCGCACCGCCGAAGACGTAGCCGTCGGCCGATTCGGCGACCGGACGAAGCGACCCGCGGTCCTCGGACTGCACCATCGCGACGAGTTCGAGGTCCGACGCGTCCGCGCCGCCGACAGCTTCCCTATCAAGGGAGACTGTGACCGTGCCAGCGTCCACGTCGACGGCCTCACCGAGCGAAACGATATCTCCATCGGCGTCGGTCAGCGCCGCCCCGCTGGCATCGACCGCGCTTTTCGAGAAGCCGCTGATTTCGATGCGGTACTGCCACGGCGCTTCGAAGTCGACGTTCGCGCCGATATCGCCCAGACTGCTCGTCGCCCCGCTATCCGCGGTGGGGTCGCGGAGCCAGAGGACGAACCACTGCGGCGAGAAGTTCCGACTGCTGCCGAAGGCGTTGTAGAGGTTGTCGACCTCAAAGGTAAAGCGGTGGAGGCTCGGCGTCTGCTCGATAGTCAGTGACTCCAGGTCGAACGCGCCCGACTGGAATGCGTCGGCGGTTGGGTAGGTGTACTCACCAGGGCCGTCGTCGTCGCCAGACGGGTCGGTGAGTTCAGCCACCGTCGCCGGTGGCTTGACCGTCACCGTGGTGCTGGCAAGCACTGTACCGTCCGGGAGCGCCACCGTCACCTCGTACTCACCGGCCGTGTCAATGCTGTAGCCGAAGTCGTAGGTGGCGTCGCCGGCGTTGGGCGGGAAGCGGACGTTCTCCGTCCCGACGCGTTCGCCGTCAACGTGGAGCGTCACCGTGGTCCCGCCGATGAACGCCCCGCTGTTGCTCCCCGTGGCCTGAATGAACGACTCCTGAATGAACACCTCGTCGCCGATGTGAACATCAAAGTCCTGTTCGGGCCGTTCGTACTCGGGCAGGTCGTTGATTTCCTGGCCCTGCGCCCGGCGGAAGCGGACGGCCGTCCCGCCGCTGCCGACCATCGACGCGAGCAGGGTCGTCCTCGGCGTGACGATAGCTTCACCGACGCGAACATCGCTCAGGTTCTCGTCGTAGGCCGCGTCGATGCCGTCGGCGTAGATTTCGGCGACGTATTTCGGCCCGTTGGGAGCCCTACCGTTGCCGTTTCCGCTGTTTCCATTGCCGTTACCGTTGCTGTTCCTTGGTCCCTGCCCGTTGCTGTCCGAAGCGGGTGAGAGGAACGACAGGGGTACGTCGATGGCACGGCCGCCCTCGTCAGTCATCGCGCCGAGATACCACTCGTCGTCTTTCTGCCGCGCAGTGACCATGTAATCGCCGATTTCGGCATCGACGACGCGCGTATCGTCCCAGCCGGCGGCCGGCACATCTTCGATGAACTGGAACGCGTCGACGGTCTCGCCGCGGATGGGAGCCGTCTCGGGCGTAGGCATCGACGCGCCGGACTCGGTGACGGCCATCGAGTCGAGGTTGAAGCCGCCGGTGTCTTTGCTGGTCAGCGAAAGCGCGATTTCGTCCTCGTCGCCGGACAGCGAGACGGTTGTCGAGACGCTCTCCCAGACGTTCCAGTATTCAGTGGGCGGGAACGTGACCTGGCCGGCCTCGCTGCCGTTGACCAGCACCGTCGCGGTGCGGTCGGTATCCGGACCGACGGCGTTCTCCTCGGCGTCGCTGGCGTAGCGGAAGTGGACCTCGTACTCGCCCTCGCTGGTGTCTTCGACGGTCCAAGAAACTGTCGCGCCGGGCGAAGCGCTGTTGGGGTCGATGGCGACGTACTGCTCGCCTTGGGCGTTGGCCCAGCGGGCGGCCGTCGAGAAGCCCTCGATGTCGCCCCACTCGGCCTGTGCGACCTCGCCAATGCTCGTCGTGGACGGCTGGTCGGCCAGGTAGGAACTGGGCAGATCTGCGGCCATCTGGAGGCCGCTGAAGTACGTCGGGTACATCGCAAGCTGCTTGGCGCGAGTGGACTCGATACCGCCCGACCCCGAATCCATGTCGAAGATGCCCGGCGTGTACTCGACCGGGCCGCCCAGCATTCGCGTAAAGGGGAAGGTGACGTGGTGCTCGGGGCTCACGTCGCCGAAGGAATCGTACTCCTGTCCCTTGACCCCCTCGCGGGTCATCAGATTCGGATACGTCCGGCGGCGGCCAGTCGGGTGAATCGGTTCGTGCATATCGAGCATCTGGCGGTTAGCCGCCGCCGTCTCGGCAACCAGCGTGTGGTGATTGACGAGCACCTGGTTGTGATGATTAAACCCCTCGCCCGCGAGGTCGCCGCTGTCTGAGACGTAGCCGTTCTTGATGGTCCGGATGCCGAGGTCGTCGTACAGCGAGAACGCCGCATCGAGCTGGGACTCGTAGTTCCGGAAGCCGCCTGCCGTCTCGTTGTGCATCGTCATCTGGGTCAAGGGATCGAGACTCGACCCGTAGCTCGTGACTTCCGCAAGGTCGAAGTCCGGGTACGGCTCGGTGAAGTCAAACGCCGTGCCACCGCCGTCGGGATAGCTCGACCAGCCCTCGTTCCACCCCTCGACGAGAACACCGGGGATGTCGTGCTCGCTGGCGAAGTCCATGTACTGCTTGGCGCGGCCGGTCTGTGCGCCGTGGTTGCCGGTGACAGTGCCGTCGTCGTTCGTGGTGTACTCCCACTGCGCGCGGCCGGTGATCATCAGCCACCAGACGCCGATGAACTTCTGGGGTTCGATCCAGTCGACGCCCTGGGTGAACACGTCCTTGTCGTAGTCCTCGTTGAGATTCACCACCAGATTTGACTCGATGAGGTCGCCGGCGCTGGTCCCAACCTGGACCGTCCGCCACGGGGTGACGTGCGGCGCTGCGGCGGAGACTTTCGTCCCGTCGGGCAGCGGCGCAAGCGTCGATTCGAAAGCCGTGTCGCCGGCATCCGACGGCGTAAGCGCAAGGGATGCGTAGTCCGTGAGGTCGGCCTCGTGGACGGCGAGATAGCGCCCGTCGTCGGTCCGCATCGTCATCGGCGTGTGGACGCCGTCGAAGTCGGTGCCGTCCAGTTCGCCGGCGACTTCGCTCAGCGCTGTTTCCTCGTACTCCACCTCGAAGTTGTTGTAGTTGTTTGGAATCCACCAGGAGTCGTAGTCCCCGGCGAAGTTGTACGCCGTCCGCTCGGAGGTGATAACGAACTGGTCGCCAAACGGCTCACCGAAGACGAACCGGAAGCCGACGCCGTCGTCAAACACCCGGAAGACGAGCGTCCCGAACCGCTCGGGCCCGGACGACTCCGCGACCCCTAGGCGGAGTTCCGTGTACCGCTCCTCGATCTCGTCGTAACGGTCCCAGACCGGCGTCCAAGTAGTGTCGACCTCGGTCCGCTCGCTCCCGGTGACTGCCAGGCCGGAGCCGAACGTGTCCTGATTCTGGAATTCGAACCCCAGTTCGGAGTCCTCGATGAGCGTCGTCCCGTCGTGTGCAACCTCGTATGTTACGACGCCGTCGGTGACATCCACGAAGAGTGACACTGACCCATCAGGTGATGAGACAGTCTGTATGGGGGAGTCGTCGCCATCTGTCACCTGCGCAGCAGCGTCCTCGGCCACGGAGACCGAGAACGCCGACGCGGCGAGGAGCGAACCGACGCCACTGAGGAACTGTCTTCGACTCTGGTGAGAACTAGGAGGTAATTGTTCGTCAAACATCAATACCTCCCTCAAACGGATAATAAATAAAAGTTTACCCAGATTACAGTTAGTCCTTCACAGTTCGTCAGAAACAGCATGATATAGAAGGTTGTTCCGCCAACTGAGCAGCTATCGCGACGGAGCACAACAGTACCAAACCGCGTCGTGTTATCTCAAGCGACTACCACTCACCCGTGGATCGAGTCGGCAGTGCTGACGTGCATCCCGACGAACTGCCACTCGCGCGCCCCACCGGTGGCTTCGAGGGTCCCGCTCCAGCGGGTGTCGTACTCGTGGCGGACCCCCGCCTCAATATCAGTCCAGCACAGTGCAACGTCGTCGCTGAACCACGCGTAGCCCTCCGCTTCTGTCACCCGGAGCGCGTGGCTCTCGACGACCCACTCCGTCGTCGTCTCAGTCTGCTCCCGCAATCCTGCCCTGACGGCGTCGGTCCCGACTAACTGTTCGGAGATGCCGAACTTGACCACCGAGCGGTCACCGTCCTCGGCAAAGAAGGGGCTGAGCGGCTCGCCGGCCCGGAGCGCCGCGTAGTAGGCTGCGATAGTTTCGCTGGCGTCCATGTGTCTGCGTACGGCGGCCGGACACTTCACTGACGCACCCACAGACGGGGTTTTCCCGCCGTTAGGGACACCGGTCACTCGATTCTCGGCCCACGCCAGACCCGCAATCCTTACGCCGCGGACGGCCACACGGACGTGTATGACAGAGGCGACGGGAATCGTCGGGGAGTTCCTCACGCTCAAAGAGGGGACCGACGCGGACCTGCTGGCGATGCAGTGTGGCGACTTCTACGAGTTTTTCGACGAGGACGCCGAGATCGTCGCCGACGAACTCGACCTGAAGGTGAGTCAGAAATCCTCCCACGGCTCGTCGTACCCGATGGCGGGGGTGCCGGTCGACGACCTGACGCCGTACGTCTCCGCGCTGGTCGAGCGGGGCTTCCGGGTCGCCATCGCCGACCAGCACGAGACCGAGAACGGCCACGCCCGCGAGATAACGCGGGTCGTCACGCCCGGGACACATCTGGAGACCGGCGACGAGTCGGCACAATACCTCGCCGCAGTCGTCCGGGAGGCGCGTCGGGACGGCGGCGACACCTACGGCATCGCCGCGACGGACGTGACCACGGGCCAGTTTCAGGTCACGCAACTGGATGACGCCGACGCGGGCGAGGCCCTGACGGAGCTGTACACGTTCGCACCGGCGGAGATTCTGCCCGGCCCCGAGCTCCGGAACGACGATGCGTTTCTCGACCGCCTGCGCGAGCGGACCGACGCGGCGCTGACGCTG
Organism: Haloarcula sp. CBA1129; assembly: GCF_008729015.1. Taxonomy (NCBI): domain Archaea; kingdom Methanobacteriati; phylum Methanobacteriota; class Halobacteria; order Halobacteriales; family Haloarculaceae; genus Haloarcula; species Haloarcula sp. CBA1129. Next base: position 3,075,541 of record NZ_RKSM01000001.1, on the reverse strand, counting down.
CACGATTCAGCGTCGTTCGAGCCGGGCCGGGCGCGCCACACCGTTCGCGAGCAGTTCGGTGACGAGACGGTCGATAGCGTCGGTATCGGCGAGCAGGACGTGGCAGTTCGGGCTGCCGGCGCAGTATTATCATACGTCGAGGACACCGGCGTCGGGACGCTCGCGGCGGTCACGCGTCTGCAGGCGTACGGCGAGCGCGACCACGTCGACCTCGACGCGACCACCCAGCGCAATCTCGAACTCACCGAGACGATGCAGGGCGACAGTTCGGGGTCGCTGTTCGACACCATCGATCACACCGTTACCGCTGCCGGCGGCCGGCTCCTGCAACAGTGGCTCCAGCGACCCCGGCGAAACCGGACGGAACTCACGCGGCGGCAGTCCTGCGTGGCGGCGCTGGGGGAGTCAGCGATGGCCCGCGAGCGGATACGAGAGACGCTGTCGGACGCCTACGACCTCGAACGGCTGGCCGCCCGGGCTACGTCGGGGAGCGCCGACGCGCGGGACCTGCGGGCGGTTCAGGAGACGCTGGCATTGCTCGGGCAGGTCGCCGACGCCGTCACCGAGACCGAGCGGCTGGCCGAGTCGCCGCTTGCCGATGCCCTTGACGGGGCCGACCGCGAAGCGGCCGACACGCTGGCCGCGGAACTCGACGATGCCCTCGTCGAAGACCCACCGGGGACGGTCCGACAGGGCGGGCTGTTCAAGCGAGGGTACGACGACGAACTCGACGAGATAATCGGAGAGCACGAGTCGGCGCTGGAGTGGCTAGAGACGCTCCCGGACCGGGAAAAGGAGCGGACCGGCATCACCCACCTCTCCGTCGACCGGAACAAGACCGACGGCTACTACATCCAAGTCGGCAAGAGCGAGACCGACGCCGTCCCCGAGAAGTACCAGCATATCAAGACGCTCAAGAACTCCAAACGCTACACGACGCCCGAACTCGACGAGAAGGAGCGGGACGTGTTGCGCTTAGAGGAGCGCCGCCACGACATGGAGTACGAGCGCTTTCAGGCGCTCCGAGAGCGGGTTTCCGAGCGTGCAACGTTGCTACAGGACGTGGGGCGGGCACTGGCGGAACTGGACGCGTTCGCATCGCTTGCGGTCCATGCCGTCGAAAACGACTGGACGCGGCCGGCGGTCACTGAGGGCAACGAACTCTCCATCGAGGCCGGCCGCCACCCGGTCGTCGAGCAGACCACGGAGTTCGTCCCGAACGACCTCTACATGGACGACGACCGGCAGTTCCTCATCGTCACCGGCCCCAACATGAGCGGAAAGTCGACGTATATGCGTCAGGCCGCGCTCATCACGCTCCTTGCTCAGGTAGGGAGTTTCGTGCCGGCACGGTCGGCGACGGTCGGCATGGTCGACGGCATCTTCACTCGTGTCGGCGCGCTGGACGAGCTCGCACAGGGCCGCTCGACGTTCATGGTCGAGATGCAGGAGCTGTCGAACATCCTCCACTCGGCCACCGAAGAATCACTCGTGATACTGGACGAAGTGGGTCGCGGGACGGCTACTTTCGACGGCATTTCAATCGCATGGGCGGCGACGGAGTACATCGTCAACTCGATCCAGTCGAAGACGCTGTTTGCGACGCACTACCACGAACTGACGGCGCTGGGCGAGGAACTGCCGACCGTCGAGAACGTCCACGTCGCGGTCGACGGCGAGCCGCGGTCAGCGGAGGGAGACAGCGACGTGACGTTCCTCCGAACGGTCCGGGACGGTCCGACCGACCGCTCCTACGGCGTCCACGTTGCCGACCTCGCCGGCGTCCCCGAACCGGTCGTCGACCGGTCACAAGATGTCCTCGACCGCCTGCGCGACGACAAGGCCATCGAGATTCGGGGTAGCGAGGGGGACGGCGGTGGGACGACACAGGCCGTCTTCGACCTCGATTCAGGACAGTTCAGGGACGGCGCGTCCCAGTCAGAAGGCGCATCGGCCGGCTCGACTGCTGAGCCAGTGGCGACCGACGGTCATCCGAAGCACGCGCCCGGAACCGGGAGCGCCACGGACGAACCCACGGCATCGCTCGACCCGGAAACCGAGGCCGTCCTCTCGGAGCTGACGGAACTGGACGTCAACGAGACGCCGCCGGTAGAGCTGATGGCAAAGGTACAGGAGTGGCAGGCCGAACTGGACGACGAGTAGCGGCTGTCGCCCGATTCTCAATATAGATACTCGCGACCAAAAAGGTATACACGCGTTGTCACTGCTAGACGGCAATGCCCGACCGGATCCGTGTCCTCCACGTCGACGACGATCCGGCTGTCATCGAAGCGGCCACAAACGCTCTGGAACAGGAGCACTGTGGCATCACGGTCGAGACAGCGACGAACGCTGCTGACGGCATCGAGCGGCTCGACGCTGAAGCGTTCGACTGCGTGATCGCTGGCTACGACCTGCCGGAGCAGACTGGCGTCGAGTTCCTCGATGCGGTCCGGAAGCGAGCGCCGGACCTACCGTTCGTGCTGTTCACCAGCGAGGGGAGCGAGGCAGCCGCCAGCGACGCGATTTCCGCCGGGGTGACCGAGTATCTCCGGGCCGACGGCGGCGCCGAGCCGTACGCCCGACTCGCACACACCGTCGTCGACGCTGTCGAACGGACAGCGGAGGACATCGAACACGCACAGATCACGCGGCGCGAGCGCGCTATCGAGGAGCTTCACTCCACCGCCAGAGCGTTCATGCGAGCCACGACTGCGGATGCGGTTGCGCAGATCACAGTAGACACTGCCCGTACCATCCTCAATATGCCGGCCAACGCGGTCCACTTCGCCGACGGTGACGGCCTGCATCCGGTCGCATGGACCGAGCAGGTCGAGGAACTCATCGGGACGCCGCCGGTATTCAGGCCGGGGGACGGGCTCGCGTGGCAGGCCTTCGAAACCGGCCAAACACGGATTCACGACGATATCACGTCGAACCCGGATCGGTACAATCCGGAGACGGACATCCGTAGCGAGCTCATCCTTCCGCTCGGAGACCACGGCGTCCTTCTCATTGGCTCGTGTGAGGTCGGTGCGTTCGACGACACGGACGCCACGCTCGCACAGACGCTCTCGGTCCACGCGACGGCGGCGCTTAACCGTCTCGACCGCGACCGCCAGCTCCGCGAGGAACGTGAGTTCATCGACCAAGCGCTCGATACCCTCGGCGACCTGTTCTACGTCATCGACACGGACGGTGGCCTTCGGCGGTGGAACGAGCGCATCCCCGAAGTCACGGGATATAGCGACGACGAAATCGACGAGATGGCAATCTCGGACTTCTTTCCCGATGACGAGTACGAGGCAATCGAAGCGGCAATAGACAAGGTGCGAACCACTGACCGGGTGACTGTCGAAGCCGAGATTCTGACTGCCGACGGAGAGCGGATCCCATACGAATTTGCTGGCACCCGGCTGACAGACGCTGACGGAGCGATAGCGGGAACCGTGGGTATCGGACGAGACATCTCCCAGCGCAGGGCATACGAACAGCGGCTGGAACAGAAAAACGAGCGCCTCGACGAGTTCACCAGCATCGTCAGCCACGACCTCCGAAACCCGCTGACAGTCGCAGAAGGGAATCTGGAACTGGCCAGAGCAGACTGTGATAGCGATGCGCTCGACAAGGTGTCGCGTGCTCACGAGCGGATGCGAGCGCTGATAGAGGACCTCCTGACGTTTGCACGCGCCGGCGAAACGGCGACCGACCTCGAATACGTCACGCTTGCGAGTCTCGTCGAAGAGTGCTGGCAGACCGTGGAGGGGGACCAAGCGACACTCATTGTCGAGGCCGACCGTCAGATTCGGGCTGATACGGCGAAACTCCGCCGGCTGTTATCGAACCTCCTGCGGAACAGTGTCGAACACGGGGCCGCGAGCACTCAGACACCGGCCGACTGCGCCGCGGACCACGACGGGGAGCACGTGACTGTGCGAGTCGGGACAGTCGAAGACGCGGATCGGCACGGCTTCTACGTCGCCGACAACGGGCCGGGTATTCCAGTGGACGCCCGTGAACAGGTGTTTGAAGGGGGGTACTCGACCGGCGAGGACGGGACCGGGTTCGGGCTCAAAATCGTCCAGCGGATCGCCGAGGTCCACGGGTGGACGGTCACAGTGACAGAAAGTGACGACGGCGGTGCGCGGTTCGAGGTGACGGGTCTCGACCCCGACTGAACAGGCAGCGGAGACGCCGGGTACGGAACAGCGACGCCGACGGCAGACTCACGCGGGACGTGACTGGCCTTTTGGGTCTGAAGCCCTCAATATGGGTAATGTCATCCCAGCGCCCGCCCCGGCGGGGCTCGCGAGTCACCGACCAGTCGGCTGCGCCGCGGGCCGAAGCGACGCCCGCACTCGCCGTCGAGGGGTTGTCAAAGCAGTTCGGGAGCGGCGCGGACGCGGTGACGGCCGTCGACGACGTGTCGTTTCGCATCGAGCAGGGCACGGTCGTCGGCCTGCTGGGCCCCAACGGGGCGGGCAAGACGACGACGATAAAATCGATTCTCGGGCTGGTGTTGCCTGATTCCGGGAAGATTCACGTTCAGGGTATCGATATGAACGAGAACCCGCGGGCAGCCTACCGCCACGTCGACGGGATGCTCGAAGGCGCGCGAAACGACTACTGGCGGCTGACCGTTCGGGAGAACCTGCGCTATTTCTCGACCATCAAGGGCGTCAAGCCGGATGCTGTCGCCGACCGACACGAGCGGCTACTGGCGAAACTCGATCTCCTAGAGAAGGCCGACGAACCGGTTCGGGACCTCTCTCGGGGAATGAAACAGAAGGTGTCGCTGGCGAGCGTGCTGGCAAGCGAGTCCGATCTGGTGTTTCTCGACGAGCCGACGCTGGGACTGGACGTGGAAAGCTCGCTGACGTTGCGACGGGAACTGCGCCGTATCGTCGACGAGCGCGACCTCACGGCCGTCGTCAGCAGCCACGATATGGATGTCATCGAGGACGTCTGTGACCGGGTCATCATCATGAACGAGGGAGAGATCATCGCAGACGACAGCGTCCCGGCCGTACTCGACCAGTTCACCGCGAACGCCTTCGCCGTCACTAGTCCCGACATCTCCGACGACCTGCTGGGGACCATCCGGGAGCGCTTCGAGGTGGTCGACGTGACGAGCGTCGAGCGGGGCCGGCGCGTCGAGGTAGCGACCGACAGCGACGGGTTCTACCGCCTGCTGGCCCTGTGTCGGGACCACGACGTGACGCTGACCGGCGTCGGCACGGTCGAACCGGATTTAGAGGACGTGTTCGTCGAGATCACGGGTCACGGACCATGACAGGCCAGGAGTCGAGTCGATGACGGCGAGTACTGACACGCACGCGAGCGGCAGTGACGGCAGCGAGACTCCGGCCGTCGATGCCGCCATGCAGGCCGGCTATCTCGACCTCGCGCGGGCGGTGCTGTACCGCGAGTACCTCATCTTCGTCCGCTATCCGGCCAACGCGGTCGGCGGTATCGTCATCTCGGTGTTCTTCTTCGGCCTGCTGTTTTACGGCGGCCGAATGCTCGCCGGGCAGGCGATAACAGACTCCATCGAGGGCATCATCGTCGGTTACTTCCTGTGGTCCCTCTCTGTCGGCGCGTATCAGTCCATCTCGAACGACATCGGCAGCGAGGCCCAGTGGGGGACGCTCGAACGGCACGTCATGACGCCGTTTGGCTTCGCGCCGGTCGCGTTCTGCAAAGGCGTCGCGAAAGTCGTCCGGACGTTCATCACCTCGACAGTAGTGCTTGCGGTGATGCTTGCGATCACCGGGACGACGCTCCAGTTGAACGTGCTTACGGTCGTCGTCGTCGCGTCGCTGACCATCGCGTCGGTGCTGGGTCTGGGCTTCGCTGCCGGCGGCGTCGCGGTGCTGTACAAGCGCATCGGGAACTGGCTCAATCTACTTCAGTTCGGGTTCATTATCCTCATCTCCGCGCCCGTGTTCGAACTCGGCTGGACGCGGGTCCTGCCACTGGCTCACGGGAGCGCACTGCTGCAGCGGGCAATGGTCGACGGGACCCGGCTGTGGCAGTTCTCCGCCGTCGACCTGAGCCTCCTCGTCGGTGTCCCAGCCGGCTACGTACTGCTAGGATACGTCGTGTTCCAGTACACGACGCGGCGGGCCAGACGGCTCGGCGTCCTCGGCGACTACTGACCGAGGTAGACAGATGCTTTTACTTATGATGCCGGTAATGTGATACGTAACGCTGTCATTCGGACTGACCGCACAGCGTCAGGCAGTCCCCGCCCTGTACCCCACAAATGGTCACTCGACACCTCACATCGGAACGACTGGTGCTCACCATCGCGACGGTAGTCGTCGTCGGTGTGCTGGCGATTGCGATATGGTCACTTGCGTTCGCGAGCGCCGGAACCGCAGATCAGCCCCGGATCGACGCGGACGTGCAACAACGCTACGAGTCGATAGACGGCGTGAACGCGACACAGACGACGACGATTACCCGGAACGGGACGGTTGCAAGCCAAACGACCTACGCCGCCGCGCTCCAGCCGGGGACCCAGAAGAAACGGCTGGCAGTCGTCAACAGCACCGTCGAGCGATACGACCGCCGGGTGTCGAACGGGTCGATGCTGTGGCTGTACGACCAGCGCCGCGAGAACGCCACACGCATCACTCTCAGCAGAACCGATTCAGAGCAGGGCGAGCGGCTGCAGCGTCTGTTTGCGAATCTCAACATGTCTACAGCGGCCGATACGACAACCGACTCGCCGTCGGTTGAGCCGTTGCCCGTCGTTCCCCGCGGCGAGCAACGGCCAACCGTGTCTGCTGGCTCAATGACCGTCAGCTACCGCGGTACTGAAGCAATCGACGGGCGTGAGGCGTACGTCATCCACGTGGCACCGAAAGACGACACAGCGGCCTACGAGCAGACGATCTGGGTAGACACAGAGCAGTTCTTTCCGGTGAAAAAACGCACTGCGTGGACGGCCGACGGTGAGCGAACAGTCGTGACGACGACGCACACAAACGTCACCTACGATACCGGTGTGTCCGATGACGTGTTTACCCCCGACTTCCCAGACGGCACTACCGTCACCGTCCCGGAGACGCCCGAGAGACAGACCTACGAGTCAGTCGGTGCACTCGAAGCCGACACCGAGGTACAGGTCCCAGAACCCGACATTCCACCGGGGTACGAACTGACCTATGCGACCCAGACACGGGGACGAGTCCACAGCGTCGGCCTCCGTTATATGAACCGAACCAGTCTGATCACCGTTGCCAAGTACGACCGGCCGAGTGTGGGGGAGAGCACCAGCCAGACGGCGACAATCGACGGGCAACCGGTACAGGTCAGCTACGGGCTGACGACCTCAGTTTCGTGGAGCTGTGAGCGGTACCGATACACGATTCGCGGTGAGGGCGTGTCCGCGGACCGACTCATCACGGTCGGCCAGTCAATCGGCTGTCCCAGCGGCGAGTGAACACCCCCGCTGGCATATCAAGCCGCCGTTTTCTGGGCCAGAAGTTCGACTGCACGTTATATTATGGAACGCCACCTCAATTCGAGTGCAGCGGCCCTGACAACAACCGTGCCACCAACGCCCTCCGGCGATGGCCGCTGTCTGTCCACCACACTGCCCTGGGGTCCCCCAGAACTGCCACCCTGGGGGTGCTGTGGGTCAGGCCGTCCGTAAACTGGTCCCCTCCCTCGCCCCACCTTCGCCCGAAGGCGACGCCCTGACCGCGCCGGTCTCCGCTGACGCTGTGCCCTTCTCTGACGCGGGTGACTTCTGACTCGGAAACTGACAGGACCTTTTATTCAGGGACGGGACGTTGGGCCAGTACGTGAGTGAGGACCCGGCCGTGGGCGACATCCTCGACCTGCTCAGTGACGAGTACGCCCGGGACATCCTCGCAGCAACGAGTGTCAAACCCATGTCCGCGAAACAGCTCGCCGACCAGTGTGAGATGTCACAACCGACCGTGTACAGACGGGTCGAGTGGCTTCAGGAGTACGGCCTCATCGAGGAACAGACCCAGATAGAGACGGGCGGCAACGACTACAGCGTGTTCGCTGCCACGCTGTCGGAGTTCTCGCTGGCGCTTGCCGACGGCGATTTCGAGACCGAAATCGAGCGGGCTGAGCCGCCGGCGTTCCCGGGACAGGACGAACAGGACACCGCGGACCGATTCACAAAGATGTGGGAGAATCTCTGACATGGTCGCCATCGAAACGCTCACGAACTGGCTCATTACCGCTCTGGCGTTTGGCTCGACAGTACTGGGTGGGTACGTCGGCTATCAGGCCTACCGGGGGTATCGACGGCACAACAGCCGCGCGATGCAGTATCTCTCGGTCGGGCTGTTCTGTCTCACTGCGGTGGCTTTCGTCGTGGCGTTCACCGGCTCAGTCCTCCTGCGTCAGGGGCTGCTTTCCAGCCAGTTCCAGCAGCCGCTCACGCTCGTCACCCGCGCGTTCCAGTTCGTCGGCGTTCTCTTTATCGCGTACTCGCTCCACTCGCGGGAATAAGAGTTAGATCGGGATGGCAAATCATGGCCGTCCCGAACTGCTGAAGGTCCACAGGCCGAAAGGGTAGCTCATGGCCCAGACGCCAGAGAGACGCCCGACGGTCCGCATCGACGGGGCTGACCCGCTAGTGCTTCCTTGGGACGTGGCACCCGAAACGCTCCCCTTCGATGTCGTCCGCGGGCCGGTCGCGTTCGAGTGTGCCTCGGGCGACCGGATTGAACGCGAATACACCGGCGTCGCCGTGTTCGACCTGCTGGAAGCGGCGGCGATGCCCGGCGACACGACCCATGTCCAGTTCGAATCGGCGAACGGCGACCTAGCGTGTATCCCGCTCGCCGATCTCAACGGCGCAGTACTCGCGCTGGGCGACGGCCCCGGAACCGAGGCGGGGCGACCGCGTTTCGTCTCGCCCCGCGTGCTCGGTCCGCGTACCGTGAAGAACGTCTGTCGGCTGCGGCCGCGCACGCTCGCCGCCAGCGCTGACCGCGAGGCCTACGAGCGGCTCCCGCTGGACGACTGACTACTCCAACAGGCCGATATCCTTCGCGAGCCGGTCGGCGAGTTCCTCCAGTACATCGGGGTCGACCTCGGCGACCGGCTCGCCGTCGTGGAGTTGCTCGTTGTGGCGCGCGACGGCGTCCTCGACGTCGTCAAATGCGACCGATGTTCGCGTCCCGCACTCCTCGCAGACGACCGGGATCTCGGGCTGGTCAGCTGTCATTGGCGGCAGTTTACTTCGCTCCCCGATAAACGGACCGGAGCGGCCGCCGGTCGTCACTCGAGCACGCTTTTCGGCCGCTTGAGATAGAACGCCTGCTCGGTGACGCGTTCGTACACCGCATACAGCGTCTCGACGGCGGCCGGGTCGGGGTCGAACTGCAGATGCGGGGCCATGTGGTACGCCTTGCAACTGGTCAGAAAGAAGTACAGCGTCCGGTGGTGGGCCGGCGTCGCGTCGACGACGCCCATCGGCTGCCCGCCCAAGTCGTCGGAAAAGTCGTTGAGCAGGGCGGCGATGTCGTCGTTCAGTTCCTCGTCGGGACGAGTGAGCGGCGCACCGAGCGTCTGCTGGAGGAACTCGCTGGTCGCCCGGAGGAACGGGTTCGAATCCATCCCAGTCGGGTCTACAGCACTGAACGCATCGTACAGGTCGAGCAGCGCCGTCAGCTCGTCGTCGGTCAGCGCAATGGGTTTGACCGGGTCGCCCTGCGGGAGCGAGTAGTCCGGGAAAGAGTACGACTGCGGGTCCGGTACCTGCCCGAACACGGTATCAAGACTCATGGTCGTCGTTCGGTCAGCGGACGCCTAACTGTTGGGTGGAGAGACAACCGAACCAGTACATGGAGAGCAAAAAACGACGCGGAACGGTCGCTCACTCGCCCCGCTCGTCCAGTTGCTCGACGAGGCTGATACCGTAGATCGTCCGCAGCACCGTGCTGGCGTCGCCGGCCTCGTACACTAGGTCATCCTTCGAACTGACGTGGTCGAGCACGTCCGGTGAGGAGTGTGCGGGGGCAGCGGCGATGCCGGCGTCGTGCTCGTCGACCCAGCGCATCACCCGCAGGTCGCTCTTGCTATCACCCATCACGAGCGCGAACGGGTCGTCGATGCCGAGCACGTCGAAGGCCTCCTCGACGCCGGCGGATTTGTCCAGTTCGAGGCTCACGAGTTCGGCCGCATCGCCCTCGTAATAGCCCAGATCGACGCGTTCGAGGATAGCACGGAAGGCCTCGGGCGCGTCGTCGATGTCGGCGTCGGTCGACAGGCCGCCCGACTCCAACACGTCGAGAATCTCCGGGTCGCGGCTGAAGTAGGCCCGCGCGTAGCCTGCGGGGTCGTCGACCGCGGCGTCAACTTGTGTGGCGATAGCGTCGCCGACGAGGCCACAGAGGTAGCGCAGCGACTCGTCGATGATTTCGACGGCGTTGTCGCTCCCGACCTCGGCGTTGGGCTTCAGCGTGACGTTGAACTCGTTGCCCTGAAGATGACAGCGCTTACCCACGGCGTCTGGGGCCTCCGAGAGGACTCGACGGCGGACGGTCTCGAACACGTCCACGACCGCGTCGTCGAGGCGCTCGTAGAGGAGTCGCTTGGTGTCTTCGCCGTGCTTGGGGGTGAACACGCCGTTACCGGACTCATAGACAATGCTCATCTGTCCGGAGGAAACGAGGTCGTTGCCAAGGCCCTGAATCATGAACCCCTTGACGTTCTCCAAGGTCTGGCCGGTACAGACGACGATGGGGACGCCCGCTTCGTGGAACTGCGTCAGGAGATACAGCGTATCCCGGGGGATTTCGTTGTCGGTGTCGCCGGCCGAGCGGAGCGTCTCGTCGACGTCCAGCACGAGCACGTTCACCGACCGGTCGTACTTCGAATAGAGGTCGAGCGCGGTGAAGGCCTCGTCGCGGGTCAGCCGGGCCGCGATTTCTGCGTAGGTCTCGCCGGTCCCGGAGAATTCCGCTGTGATGTCGGCTTTGAGGTCATCGAGTCGGTCGCTGGCGGTTTCCCACTGTTCCAGCGCAACGGTCGAGCTGAGCGGGGGAAACAGGTCGACGAACTCCTGATATCCGCGCAGCGTCGTCGTGTCTACGCTTTTATACAGACGGTAGAGTTGGTCGTATTGTTCCATGTCGAGATCCACAGGATACTGACGACTGACGGCGAGTGTACTTTAGCTATCGGGTTTGCGGTACTCACACACACACAACAAAATAGCTGGTTTGCCAACACCGCTACCGGGGGTGCCCGCTGCTACGCCTCGTCGCCGCCGTCGGTCAGCACCTCGGTTTCGGTCACCTCGTCGTTGAGGAAGGATGGCAGTTCCTCCTCGTCCCCGTCAGTTGCCTCGTCGTCTGCCGTCGCTTCGGTCCAAGAACGTTCTCTGTGGTGGCACATGGGTCGTCACCATGCGAGGGTCAGTACTGGGCTGTGTTAACTATTTTCATGATTCTACTGATAGGCGCGGCGAGGGCAGACAGTATCAAGTCGCTTCGCCCGTTAGCCGGTGGTACTCACATGCGGAGGCACGTATGACCGACATCCAGCGACTCGACGACCGGACCGTCGAACGCATCGCGGCCGGCGAGGTGGTCGAGCGACCGGCCTCCGTCGTCAAGGAACTGGTCGAGAACGCCATCGACGCCGACGCGAATCGGGTCGAGGTCGTCGTGGAGGCCGGAGGGACTGACGGGATTCGCGTCACGGACGACGGCATCGGGATGGACCGCGAGGCCGTCGAGACGGCCGTCGAGAAACACACGACGTCGAAAATCCGCGACATCGCGGATCTGGAGGGCGGCGTCGGGACGCTCGGGTTCCGCGGCGAGGCCCTGCACGCAATCGGGGCAGTCTCGCGGCTGACGATTCGAACCAGACCCCGCGGCGGCGACGCGGGGGCGGAATTAGTGCTGGAAGGGGGTGAGGTCACGTCGGTCGGCCCCGCCGGCTGTCCGGAGGGAACGACGATAGCGGTCGAGGACCTCTTCTACAACGTCCCGGCCCGACGGAAGTACCTCAAACAGGAGTCGACGGAGTTCGCACACGTCAACACCGTCGTCGCCAGTTACGCGCTGGCGAACCCGGACGTCGCAGTCTCGCTGACCCACGGCGACCGCGAGACGTTCTCGACGACTGGCCGAGGCGACCTGCGCGAGGCGGTGATGTCCGTCTACGGTCGGGAGGTCGCCGAATCGATGATTTCAGTCGGGGCGGGTTCGGGGGCGAACGGGGATGAAGACGACACCAGTTTCCCCGACGGGCCACTCGACGGCGTTCACGGCCTCGTCTCTCACCCTGAGACGAACCGTGCCGGCCGCGAGTATCTCTCGACGTACGTCAACGGCCGCTACGTCCGGGCTGGGACCGTCCGCGACGCCGTCGTCGACGCCTATGGCACCCAGATAGCGCCGGACCGTTACCCCTTCGCCGTCCTCTTTCTGGACGTGCCCGCGGGCGACGTGGACGTGAACGTCCACCCCCGGAAGTTAGAGGTCCGCTTCGCCGACGACGAGGGGGTTCGAGAGCAGGTCCGGACCGCCGTCGAGGACGCGCTGTTGCGTGAGGGACTGTTGCGCTCGACAGCTCCGCGTGGCCGGTCGGCTCCCGAGCAGACCGAGATAACGCCGGAATCAGCCGGAGCGGGCGACAGCGAACGCGAACGGTCCAGTCGGGACGACGGAGACGATACAACACCGTCAGAACAGACGGAGACCACCGACACGGAGAGCAGAGCTGATGTAACGGCACAGGAACCAGATACCGTCTCTACAGACCGACCGGACCGGACCCGGGCGGAGACAACAGATGGCCAGTCATCCGACACGGCCCAATCAGGTCAAGCAGGCGATGAGAAGTGGTCCCCTGAAACCGAGACGACGAGCGACGCATCGGGCGAATCCGAGAGGGGCCAGACAGGGGGTAGTGTTTCGAGTGGAGATAGCGACCCCGAAACGTCCACGACGCGGCCAGCCACGGAGAGCGAGGGGCGGAAATTCACCGGCGGGCAGGAGCAGGCACGCCTCGGCGACGAACCCGAAGCGACCCACGAGTCGCTGCCCTCGATGCGGATTCTCGGGCAGTTAGCCGACACCTACGTCGTCGCGGAGACGGACGACGGCCTCGTGCTCGTCGACCAGCACGCGGCGGACGAGCGGGTCAACTACGAGCGGCTCAAGGCCAAGTTCGAGGGCGAAACCACGACGCAGGCACTCGCCGACCCTGTCGAACTGGAACTGACTGCCCGCGAGGCCGAAGTGTTCGACCGACGTAGCGACGCACTGGCGAGTCTGGGGTTCCATACGGCTCGCACAGGTGAGCGAAGCGTCGAGGTGCGCACTCTCCCGGGCGTCATCGCCGACGTGGCCGGCCCGGATATCGTGAGGGACGTGCTGGGCGCGTTCGTCGCCGGCGACGACGAGGCGGCGGCAACGGTCGAAGCGGCGGCCGACGAACTGCTCGGCGATCTGGCGTGTTATCCCTCGGTGACCGGGAACACGTCGCTGACCGAGGGTTCCGTCCGGGAGCTACTCGCCGCGCTGGATGCCTGTGAGAACCCCTACGCGTGTCCCCACGGGCGGCCGACAATCATTCACATCGACCGGCAGGAACTCGAAGACCGGTTCGAGCGGGACTATCCCGGCCACGGCGGTCGGCGGCGATAGCGAGGGCGTGCCCGGCCACCGACACACCAGCCGATACAGCCGATTGAACTAAACCTCCGTCTCCCGATGCACGCGGTATGTCACTTGTAACGTTCGGCGAGACCGCCCTCAGATTTGCACCGCCCGACGGCCAGCGGTTCGAGACGGCCCGCGAGGCATCGATTCGCGTCGACGGGACCGCGAGCGGCGTTGCGGCGACAGCCGGCCGACTCGGTGCTGACGCACGGTGGCTCTCGAAGGTCCCGGACACGCCGCTCGGGCGGCGCGTCGTCGCGGAACTCCACGAGTTCGGTCTAGAGACCGACGTCGTCTGGACCGACCCGGACACCGGCCGGCAGGGGCTCACCTTCCACGAAGACGCCGACCCACCTCGCGCCGAACGGCTGCTACAGGACCGTGGCAACACCGCGATGGCGACGCTGACGCCCGGCGAGTTGCCGATGGGTGAGATACAGAACGCGGACGTGGTGTTCACTTCGGGCGCAACCCTCTCACTCTCTGAGACAGCCGCCGACACGACGGGGGCGTTGCTCAGAGCGGCCGCAGGAACCCGGGCGTTCGACCTCGATTTCCACCCCGGGCTGTGGGACGCCGGCGACGCACACGATGCACTTGCAGACCTGCTACCAGCCGTCGATACCCTCTTTGCCGCCGAAGAGCAGGTGTCCGCGGTGTTTGACACGACAGGGAGTCCGCGCGAAGTCGTGCACACGCTCGCAACGGAGTACGATCTCACCCGCGTGATTCTCACACGAAGCGAGTACGGCGCGGTGGCCTACCACGACGGCGTCATTCACGAGCAGGACGCCATTGAGACGACCGCAGTCGACGAATCGGGGCAACATGAGGCTTTCATCGGCGCGACGCTCCAGCAACTCGCTGCCGGCGCTGACACGGACGAAGCGCTGCTCCATGGTGTCGCGGCAGCAGCGCTCGCTCGGACACTGTCAGGGCCGTTGACGCCGCTTGAACCGGCCGAAGTTGAGCGGCTCGTCAATTCACAGCAATCCAGACGGCCGTAGGTGATACCTGCCCCGGTGTTGATTTCCGCCCACTGGTTTGGCACGCAGGCCGGTTGGGCCGTCCAGCCTACACTGCTCGTAGTGCCGCTCTCACACACCGACGGTGGTAACGGGACGTTTTTCCCCACGAAGGCCGCATACCCGTGCAATGACTGTTCTCGAGTCCGTTCACGAGGCCCACGGAGCGACGTTCAGGGAGGTCGGCGGTCGACGCGTCGTCGACAACTACGGGCGACCGGAGCGGACCCACCGCGCGGTTCGGAACGTCGTCGGAGCGATGGAATACGGCTACGGCGTGATCGTCGTCACCGGCGAGGACCGCGTCGACTACGTCGACAACGCTGTCTCGAACCATGTGCCCGCGGAAGACGGCGCTGGCTGTTACGCGCTCCTGCTCGACCCCGACGGCCGCGTCGACACGGACATGTACGTGTACAACGCCGGCGAGCGCCTGCTCGTGTTCACGCCGCCCCAGAAAGCCGAGGACCTCGCTTCGGAGTGGTCTGATAAGACCTTCATTCAGGACGTGGCGTTCGAGGTGGCGACTGACGACTTCGCCGTCTTCGGCGTCCACGGACCGAAAGCGACCGAGAAAATCGCCAGTGTCCTCCACCAGACCGGGACCCCGCCAGCGCCGCTCACCTTCGAGCGGGGCGAACTCGGTGACGCCGGCGTCTCCGTCATCCGGACGGACAATCTCGGCGGCGAGGAGAGCTACGACGTGGTGTGTAGCGCCGACGACGCCGAACCCGTGTTCGATACGCTGGTCAACCGCGGGCTCAACGCCGTTCCCTTCGGCTACCAGACTTGGGAGACGCTGACGCTGGAGGCCGGGACACCACTGTTCGACAGCGAAATCGAAGGCGCGCTCCCGAACGATCTGGGCCTCCGCAACGCGCTGGACTTCGAGAAGGGGTGTTACGTCGGCCAAGAAGTCGTCTCCCGAATCGAGAACCGCGGCCACCCGACCCAGCGACTGGTCGGCCTCGCCGTCGAGGAGTGTCCGGAACCCGGTGCGGCAGTGTTCGCCGGCGACGAGCACGTCGGCGACGTTACCCGGGCCACTCAGAGCCCGATGCGGGAAGCCCCTATCGCGCTAGCCACCCTCAGTTGGGAACGGCCCGAAGCAGCGCTGACGATCCGCGTCGACGGCAAACCGGTCAGCGCACAGCAGGTCGATTTACCCTTCATCGACGGGTCGGCACGGTCGGCGCGGCTGCCGATATACGAGTAGCGTCGCTCACTCCAGTTCGATAGCCGCCCGCCCGCTAGTCGCACTTCGAATCCGGTCCCGCAGGCCACTCCCGTCAGCCGTGGGCACCCGAACATCGAACACGACTTCGGCCTCGTAGTCGGCCTCGAACTCGACACCTGCCGATTCGAGCAGGCTCCGAACGCTGCCGGAGTCATCGTAGGCGACGGTTACCGTGAACTGCTCGTGAGGTACTTCCTCGACGACACCGGCGTCGTCCACGCCCTCCTTTATCGCTCTGGAGTAGGCACTTGCGAGACCGCCCACACCGAGGTTCGTCCCGCCGTAGTAGCGTGTGACGACGGCGACGACGTTCTCAATATCGCGTTGTTGGAGGACGTTCAGCGCGGGGTCGCCGGCGCTGCCGCTTGGCTCCCCGTCGTCGCTGGCATACTCTCGAAAGGGGTCGGACCTGACGCGGTAGGCGGGGACGTTGTGGGTCGCGTCGGCGTACTCCTCGCTGACGGCGTCGACGAACGCCTCGGCGTCTTCGACAGTTGTCGCCGGCGCGACGTGGCCGATGAACTCCGAGCCTCGTACCTCGAAGCGCGCCTCGCCGCGGTCCGGAACGGTCCGATAACTCTCCGTCACAGGCCGGGGTACGCCCGGCCGCGGAATAGCGTTTGTCGTTCGCGCTCCTGTGGCTGGCAGCCACCGAGTCAGTCCGAGCCGTCGCCGGACTGTCGCGACCCCCAGACCCGTTTGTCCAGCAGTTTGACCGCCATTCCGTCCCGAACCCGGAGCTGACAGGAGAGTCGGGGGTAGCCAAAGCGGTCGGCGAGGTCGTCGTGCCAGTGGTCGGGGTCGGGCGATTCGGCGAGGCGCACGCCGCAGGTGGCACAGATGCCACGGCCGCCGCAGTTGACCCGCTTCGCGTAGCGGCCGTGTGGCGAGAGTCCGGCATCGAGCAACACGTCTCGGAGGACGGCCCCGGGTTCGGCCGTGAGTTCGTGAGTTTCGCCCGCAGGTGTCTCGACGGTGAGCGTTGCCGGCATGGTCAGAGCCGCTGGACGTGCGTGTCGCCGAACTCGCGGTCGGCGTATTTCAGCCCGAAGCCGAACAGGCGGTCCGCCCCGATATGGACGGTCCAGACGAGCGCCGCGCCGATAGCAACGTCTACCGCGGCGACGATGCCTGCGACGGCCAGCAACCCCGATCCGAGGTACGTGTGGACCGCGTTGTAGCTGGCCGCTCCAACGCGTGTGCTGTGGAGATAGCCCGCCATCGAGGTGTCTGGGAGCAAAATCAGGGCGAGAAAGAGGAGGAGCGACCGCCCCTGCAGGACGTACAGCGCGGTCGCCCCGGCACCGACGAGCGCGCCTTCGAGTCGGACGAGCGTTCGCGGGTTCATACCGGACTGTGGGCCGGGACCGTCAAAAATCGGCCGGCGCTACGCCAGTTCGATGGTCCGGACGAACGCCAGACGGCGGATTTCGTTGATGAGGTCGCCGGGGAGTTCCTCGTCGGTGATGACGTACAGCTTCGGTTCGTCGGTGAACTCGGGGTCTTCGCTCAGGACCTGCCGAATCGAGATGTCGCGGTCGGCGATAGCCGAGGTGACAGTCGAAACGATGCCGGACTCGTCGGCGGCGCGGACGGTGACGGTCACCGCGTGCAGGTCGAGCACCGGGGCGAGGTCGAGGAGGCTCGGGACGGAGGAGATGTTGCGGAAGATGCGCCGCAGGTCATCGTCGTCGAGGATGGCGTCGGTGGTGGCGTTGACGACGCGGCGGTCGACGCCGGCCTCGCGGGCGATGCCCGTGTTCGGAATCTCGATGCCGCCCGAGACGACACGGCCGTCCTCGTTGACAGAGAACCCTCGTTCCAGCAGCAGGCGGATGACGTCCTGCTGGCCGGGAGAGTCCTCGAATTTCTGCATAATCTCGTCGAACATACACGGAAGTCATCGCGGGCCCACTAATCGATGCCGACAGCGCGATACGGTCGGCGCCGAACCTGACGCGAAGTAGCCGTCGCGTTTACACCGCTGGAGTGCCAGTGACGAATAATGCAGGAGCGAACGGGGCGGCCGTGTACATCCCAGTTCGCCGTACTGGTGGACTGGGCACTGGCACTGGTCGGTGCGGCGGTGCTCGGACTCGTCGCCGGTCAGCTCCAGCTCAGCGGCCAGCCGCTTGGCTCGAAAGTACTCGAGGTGACGGTGCCGTTCGCCATCGGCACGACGCTCATCGCCTTCGGCGGCTGGCTCACGACGACAGACTACGATAGCACCGACCGGTTCCGAATCGCCGCGTGGGCCAGCGCCGGGCTGGCGGTGCTCGTCCTGCTCAGCGTCTGGGAGCTGTTCCTCCTTCGCATCGGGGACGCGGCGCTTATCGGCTATGGCTACCAGCTCATCACGCAGCTCTCACTGGGGACACTGGCAGGTGCGATTGTCGGCTACTACGACGTGCTCCAGCAGGATCTCCGCGAACAGGCCGAACTCGCTCAGACCGCTGTCGAAACGTCACGGGACGGCATCGCGATTGTCGACGGGGATCGGACGTTTGTCGAAGTCAACCGGGCGTTTACCGATCTGTTCGGGCTGGAGACGGACGCACTGGAAGGGGGGTCACTCGACCGGTGCTTCCACACGGAGGACGCGGACAGACTGGACGAGGTGATGGACACGGCGCTTGGTGTCGACGGCGAGTGGCGCGGTGAACTGCTCGGGCGGCGAACCGACGGCACCACGTTTCCGATAGCGCTGTCGGTCGCATCGATGGCCGATCGGGAAATGGCCGTCATCGTCGTCCGGGACATCAGCGAACAGAAACGGTACGAAAACACTATCGAGTCACTCCACGGCGTCACCCGGGAGCTGATGAGCGAGGAGAGCGAGCAGGATGTCTGCCGAAACGTCGTCGAGACGGTTGAACTCCTGTTGAACTACGAGTACGCTGGTATCTGGCTCGTCGACGAGAGCGGCGAGCGGCTGTCACCCGCAGCGCTGACCACGCCGGCAGCGACGGCCTTCGGTGAGGTGTCGATACCGCTCGACGAGGCATCAGCGATGGGCACCGCATTCATTCAGAACAGGACCGTTGTCGAGAATGACGGCTGTCGGTTCTCACACCAGACCAATCTGGCGTCTGACAGCGCCGTCACGCTGGTTCCACTCGGCGACTACGGTGTTCTCGGCGTCGCCGCCGAGGGCGGTGGAGGGTTCGCAGAGGAAGAGGTATCGATGGCGAATTTGCTCGGCGCGAACGCCAGAGTCGCCCTAGAACGGGCCGAGCGCGAGCGGACTCTGGAGCGCCAGACCGAACAACTGGAGTTTTTCAACAGTATCCTCCGTCACGACGTGCTCAACGGACTCACCGTCATCCAGACCCGTGCCGACGTGCTCAGCGATCACGACGACGACCACGTCCGGGACATGGCGACAACCATCCTCGCGTGGTGTGACGATATGTCGACCATCGTCAGCCGCGTCCAGCGAATCATCAAGACCCTCGCAAGCGAAGGCGACATCAATCTCGAAGCGGTGTCTGTCTCCCGGGTGCTTCGGGAGGAACTGGCGACGCTTCGAGAGACGTATCCACAGGTCACCTACGAGACAGAGATTCAGGACGGCGTGACAGTCTTGGCGAACGAACTGCTCGGTGAAGTCGTCGGGAACATCCTGTCGAACGCCATCGAGCACAACGATCCGGCATCGCTTACGCTCTCGGTAGCCGTCGAGCGGACCGGCGACACGGTGACTGTCCGTATCGCCGACGACGGGCAGGGGATTCCAGACGACAGGAAAGAGGCAGTGTTACGTCGCGAGGAGAGCGGCCACGCGAAATCGAGCGGCTCCGGCTTTGGCCTGTTTTTCGTCGATTCGATGATCCAGCGCTACGGTGGCCGGGTCAGCATCGAGGACACCCCCGCCGGAGGGGCTGCGTTCATTATCACGCTTGATGCCGCTGGGGAACACTGAAGCCTGTCTCGCCGTAGAACATCTGTAATGAGTGCAGACACCGAGCCGGTCGTCCTCGTCGTCGAGGACGAACCCGACGTGGCCGAATCCTACCAGCTCTGGCTCAGCGACGACTACGAGGTCAGAGTGACAGACAGCGGCGCGGCCGCGCTCGATGCTCTCGGCCCCGACGTGGACGTGGTATTGCTCGACCGAATGATGCCCGGACTGTCCGGCGCCGAAGTCCTTGCGGAGATCCACGCCAGCGACTTCGACCCGTACGTGGCGATGGTGACCGCTGTCGACCCCGATTTCGACATTCTGGAGATGGGGTTCGACGCCTACATCACGAAGCCGCCGAGCCGCGAGACGCTTCAGGAGACGGTGGCGGAGCTGCTCGAACGCGACGCCTACGCCGAGACTGTCAGGGAGTACCGTTCGCTTGTGGCGAAACGGTCGGCGCTGCAGGCGGAAAAGCAGGGTGAGGAACTCGAAGCGAGCGAAGCTTACCAGACCCTCAAGCGTCGTATTGAGGAACTCAAGGCCGATCTAGAACACGAGCAGGCCGAGCTGTTAGACGACGCCACGTTCGTTGGCCAGCTCCGTGATCTCGCCGGAGGCGAGGACGGATGAGTTCGGACGGGGCGGCCACGCGATCACGGGTCGAGTCGTACCGACTCGTCGACGACGGCCCGCTGGCAGAGATTGGCCCCGTGGCTGCCGGCTCCAACCTCCTCATTCTGGGGCCACCGATGGTCGGGAAAGACAGGCTGGCGCTCGACATCGTCAGCTACGGGCTTGAAACTGGCCAGTCCGGGGCCGTCCTCACGCCTCGGACGCCGGCGAACACGCTTCGCGACCAGCGGCCGGCACTGGACGACGCCTACCTCATCGACTGCTCCGGCGTCGGCAACCCGGGCTTCTACCCGGACCGGCGGCTGGCCTGTACGGCGTCGCCGGAAGACATCACGGGAATCGGAATGGACATCGTGAAATGTACCCGTGCTATCGGAGCCGACGCAACCGACGGGCTCCGCATGGCCGTTCTCTCACTGTCGACAGTGTTGCAGTACACCGATTTCGACCGCGTGTTCAACTTCCTCCACGTCCTGACCGGACGGGTGTCGGCAGCGAACTATCTCGGCGTGTTCACACTGGACCCGGGGATCCACGAGGAGACAGTCGTCAACAGCATCAAGGCGCAGTTCGACGGCGCGATACGGGTCCGTGAGGACGGCGGTAACATCGAGTACGAGACGGTCGGGCTATAGTTCGCCTTTGGTACTCGCAACATCGGACCGGCGCTCGTCGATTCGGGTCGCGTCGTCGAGCGCCCGCGCCAGCCCCTTGAACAGCGCCTCTATCTCGTGGTGAGCGTTCTCGCCCTCGACGCCACAGTGTAGCGTCAGCCCGGCGTTCATCGAAAGCGAGCGACAGAAGTGCTGAGCCATGTGGCTGGTCATCCCGCCAACCTCGGCCTGTGAGAAGTCGCCGTCGAACTCGAAGTACGGCCGGCCGGAGATATCGACGACGACGCTCGCGACGGCCTCGTCGAGCGGGACCTTGCGGTCGGCAAACCGGCGGATGCCGCGCTTGTCGTCCAGTGCCTCGGTGAACGCCTCACCGAGCGTGATGGCGACGTCCTCGACGGTGTGGTGGTCGTCGATGTCGAGATCGCCGTCACACTGCACGGTCAGGTCGAACAGTCCGTGGGTCGAGAACGAGTCGAGCATGTGGTCGAAAAAGCCGATGCCGGTGTCGATGGTGCTGTCGCCGTCGCCGTCGACGTCGAGCGTAA
Source organism: Haloarcula sp. CBA1129 (assembly GCF_008729015.1). Classification (NCBI taxonomy): domain Archaea; kingdom Methanobacteriati; phylum Methanobacteriota; class Halobacteria; order Halobacteriales; family Haloarculaceae; genus Haloarcula; species Haloarcula sp. CBA1129. Next base: position 3,053,907 of record NZ_RKSM01000001.1, on the reverse strand, counting down.
CCTCGATGTCCGTCTCGGCCGTGGTCCGCGTGACGGCCGCCGTCCGGTCAGTCATACCTATCACCTATCAGGCCGCGTATTTGTGGGTTGCGTCCGGTCAGTCGGCCGCTCCGGTCACTCACTCGGTCTGCTCGTCCAGCAGCGCCAGCAAGCGGTCGGTCACCGCCGGCGCGTGCTCGATATAACAGCAATGGCGGCCCTCGACGGCCTCCCCGGTCCCGCGGGGGAGGTCGGCCGCCAGCGACTCCGCGGCCTCGGGTTCGACGACGGGGTCGTCCAGCCCGTAGTACACCTCGGCGGGCTGGGTGATTTCGTACAGCGGCGGCGCATCGAAGGCTGTCATCGCTGTAGTCTGCGCGTCGCGGGCCGCGCCAGTCGCATCCTCGTCGGCGCGCCAGCCTTCGATTCGCTCCATGAGTTCCGGGTCGTGGTCGCGAAACGCCGACGAGAACGCCCCGTCAAGCGACGACGGGGAATCGAGCGCGAGCCCATCCAGTGCCGCCCGGTCGACGGCGTCGCCGGACCCGGCCGTGCAGTACAGCGTCAGCGAGCGGGCGCGGCTGTACTGGTGGGCATACTGGAGTGCGACCATCCCGCCGAGACCAGCCCCGACGAGGTGGGCGCTCCCAACGCCGTGGTCGGACAGAACGGCTTCGAGGTCGGCCGCCAGCGTGCCCACATCGTACGGCCCCGCCGGTGCGTCCGACCGGCCAGTGCCGCGGAGGTCCCATACCACCGTCTCGTACGGGCCGGCAACGGCGTCGTAGTGCCAGCCCCAGAGCCACGCGCCGTATCCTACGTCGTTGATGAACACGACAGTCGGGCCATCGCCGTCAGCCTCGTAGTAGAGGGATACGTCGCCGTTACGTGCGGTCGGCATTGTCCGCCGGTTCCGTCGCTGGCAGTGTGGCTCTTTCGGTGCGTAGGTCTTTAGCGCTGGCTGTCGAAGGGCCGCCAATCCCGTGTCCGGAGCAGCATCACTTATCGGCGCTGTCGTGTTGGTCGTGAGTCTGGGTGTCGCCGCGCAACTGGTCGCCGACTGGCTCCAGATCCCAAGCGTCGCCTTCCTGCTGGTCGCCGGCGTCCTCGTCGGCCCGCAGGCGTTCGGGCTGGTCGACCCCGCGATATTCGGGCAGACCGGGCTGCAGGCCATCATCGGCCTCAGCGTCGGCATCATCGTTTTCGAGGGGGCCTTCCACCTCACCGTCGAGCGGGTCCGTGAGGCGTCAAGAGAGGCGCTGGGACTAGTGACAATCGGCGCGTTCGTCTCGCTTGTCGGAACCGCAACGGCCGTCAAAGTCGTGTTCGGGACGACGTGGCCGGTGGCCGTCCTCGTCGGGAGCCTGCTAATCGCCACCGGACCGACGGTCATTACGCCCATTATGCAGGTCGTCCCGGTCCGTGACCGGGTCGCTGCTGCACTGGAGACAGAGGGGATTATCAACGACGTGACCGCCGCTATCCTCGCGGTGGCGACGTTCGAGTTCGTCATTGCAAGCCAGTCCTCGCCGGTGGTCGTCGTCGAGGCGTTCATCGCCCGGCTGGTCGTGGGCCACGTCGTCGGCATCGCCGTCGGCGGCGGCATCGCACTGCTGCTTCAACGGTGGCACCTCTCGGCGGACAACGCCACACAGAACGCCCGTGTCGTGGTCCTGACCGCAGCGCTGCTATCGTACGCACTGGGGAGTATGTGGCTCTCAGAGGCCGGCATCGCAGCCGCCGCCGTCGCCGGGATCGTGCTTGGGAACGCCGACATCCCTCACGAGGAGGAAGTAGCCGACTTCAAGGGCGGCATCACGTTGTTTGTCCTTTCGTTTGTGTTCATCGTGCTGGCCGCCCAGCTATCGCTCGGCGACCTGCGCGCGCTCGGGTTCGGCGGCCTCGTGGTCGTTATCGCCGTCGTCGCGCTCGTCCGCCCGCTGGGCGTGTTCCTCTCGACGCTGGGCGGTCGGCTGACGGTTCGCGAGCGGATGTTCGTCGGTGCAATGGGGCCACGGGGTATCGTTCCGGCCAGCGTCGCCACGCTGTTTGCCATCGAGCTGCGGCCAGAAAACCCGGAGGCTGCGACGGTCCTCGTCGGCACTGTCTTTCTCGTCATCTTCGCAACCGTCATGTTTCAAGGCGGGCTGGCCCGTCACTTCGCGCAAGCGCTTGACATCCTTCCCATGCAAACACTCATCGTCGGTGGCGGTCGTGTCGGTCGGGAACTGGCAGTGCGGTACGAATCACGCGGCGAGGAGGTCGTTCTCATCGACAGCAACGAAGACACGGTCGAGCGGACCCGGGCGGACGGCCACCGCGTCGTCCGCGGGGACGCGACGGACGCGAGCGTCCTCGAAGAAGCAGGGGCAAACCGGGCATCCGTCGTCGTCGCCGCGACCGCAGACGACGACGTGAACCTGCTCGTCGCACAGCTGGCGACGACTCGGTTCGATGTCGATACGGTGGTCGCCAGAGCGAACCAGCCGGACAACGTCGAGGCCTTCGAGGACCTCGATGTCGAAACGATCTCCGCCGGCTTCGCCGTCGCCGACGCCATCGACGACGCGGTCGAGCGACCATCTCTCGCCCACTGGCTGTCGGACTCCGCTCGCACCGGAGACGTACTGGAGGTCGAACTCAGGAACGACTCGCTGACCGACCGGACGATAGCGGAAACAGCGGAAGAACTCCCGAACGGGTGTCTGGTCGCAATGGTGAGCCGCAACGGAACCGACAGAGTCCCCGACAGGGACTTCCGTCTTGCGAGCGGCGACCACCTGACGCTCGTCTGCGAGACCAACGAGGCGATGCAGGACGCCAGAAGACTGTGTCAGAGCGAATAGGCGCGCGATAGACGCTGGTCAGCGCAGTTCCTCAAGCGAGACAGTCGCTGATCGGTCCGCGGTGACCCATTCGGTCACGGATTGCTGGAGGTCCGAGGGAAAAATCGTCAGTTCCGATGGGTTCTCGGGGTCGTCGTACCGGCAGTCCAGTTCGAACTCGGGCGTTTCATCCAAGTCGGTGTCCGACGGGGGCGTCGTGGTCGTACTCATGAGTCAGGTAGCACGGGTACTGCTGCAGTTGTCACACAGTTCGTCGGGACCGCTCGCAGCGGGGACACCGGTCCCACAACGCCGACACGTCCGTTGTGACCGAACGTACTCGGTGTGGGCCTTGATGTGGTCGATGTCACGTTTTTCGACCATATCCGATATAGATGGGCAGTTACTAAAAATACTTTTGGAAGGGCATCCAGATACACCTAATACAACTAAATGTAATTGTATCCATTGAGTGGATTTGGGTCGTTCGGGCAGAACATCGAGCCCCAATCGGACAACTGTGCGAAGCGATGGCTACAGAGCGGCACCAACGGCGAGAAAGAACGGGGACCGTTCAGACGTTTGCGACAGTTCGCAGGATCTCCGGCGCGTCGTCGAGCGCGTCGTCGAGCGCGTCCGTGTCGGGACCGCCACCCTGTGCGAAGTCCGGCGGGCCGCCGCCGCCACCGCCGACACGACCCGCGAGTTCGCCGACGACCTCGCCCGCGTCGACATCGACACCGTCGGGGACGGAGACGACGAACTGCGCGCCGTCGAGTCCCGACCCGAGCACCGCGATGTTGCCCTGCTCGACGATGGCGTTGGCCTGCGCGCGGAGCTCGTCCATGTCGGCGTCGATGCGCTGGACGACGGCGGTCGCCTCGCCCACGTCGACTTCCTCGCTGTCGCCGCCACCGCTGGCGCGGGCCTCGGCGAGTTGCTCTTTGAGCTGTTCGATCTCCTTGCCGCGGGCCTTCCACTCGTCGAAGAACCGTGCGGCGGTCTCCGGGACAGCATCGGGCGCGACGTCGAGGATATCTGCGGCCTCGGTGAGTGCGTCCTCGGTGCGCTGGGTGGCCTCGATGGCCGCGTTGCCCGCCGCGAACGTCAGGCGGATGACGCCATCCTGAATCCGCTCGGTGTTCAGCAGTTTGACGGCTCCGATATCACCAGTGCGGGCGACGTGGGTGCCACCGCAGGCCTGTACGTCGTCGCCGACGGTGATGAGCCGAATCTGCTCGCCAGCCGGAATCCCGCCCTGATAGAGGTCGAAGCCGTGGCGCTCCTCTGCCTCGTTGCGGTCGGGCCATTCCTGAGAAACGGTGATGTTGTCCTGAATGATGTCGTTTGCGAGGCGTTCGATTGCCTTGACCTCCTCGCGGCTCACCGATTCGTAGTGGCTGATATCGATGCGAGCGGAGTCGGTCCCCTTCTGGGCCCCGGCCTGCCTGACGTGCTCGCCGAGCACCTGCCGGGCACTGTGGATGACGATGTGGGTCGCCGTGTGGTGTTGCATCAGACGCTGCCGACGGGTCGCGTCGACCTGCCCGCGAACGAACTCGCCCTTGCCGGGGTCGTCGTCGCAGGTGTGGACGATTACGTCGCCGTACTGCTGGACGTCAGTCACCTCGGCGGAGACATCGTCAGTTGAGAGCGCGCCCTCGTCCGGCGGCTGGCCACCGCCTTCGGGGTAGAACATCGTCTGGTCGAGCACTACGTCGTAATCCCCGTCGTCGCGGTCGAACACCTCCAGAACGACAGCCTCGAACTCGGTCCGCTGCTGGTCCTCGTAGTAGAGCCGGTCGGTCTCGGGCAGTTCTTCGAGCCGGTCCGCGTAGGGTGTCTGTGACTCCTCGGTGTCGGTGTCGTCGCCGCCGTGGCGCTGGGCGACGACCGCATAGAAGTCATCTGGCACGTCCACATCGACGCCTTTCTCGGCGGCGATCTCCTCGACCATGTCCGGCTGAATGCCGTGGGAGTCGTACAGTTCGACCAGTTCTGCGGTCGGAATCGGCTCACCTTTCTCCGCATACTCGCCGGCCAGCTGGCGGACGCGCCGGCCGCCGCGGTCCAGTGTCTCGCGGTACTTCTCGACCTCGGTACGGACGATGTCGCGGATAGTATCGCGGTTCTCGTAGTCGAGGCGTTCGGCCTGCATATCGACGAGTTCGTCCAGCGGCGCGTCAACGCCGACGCCATCGGCCAGTCGCTTCGTGCGGCGCAGCACCATCCGTGCCAGATAGCCAGTTCCGACGTTCGAGGGGACGATGCCGTCGCCGAGCATGTACGCGAGCGTGCGGCAGTGGTCGGCAATGGCGTAGATGTCCTCAAGCGGTGCCATCAGGGCCCGCATCTCCTCGACCTCGACGCCGATTTCGGCGGCGATGGTGTCGCGTTCGGCCTCGATGTCTTCGGCCTCGTCGATGTCCATCCGGCCCGCGAGTTTCGCGGCCTCGTGGACGATCCGCTCCTCTTCGTCGGTGAGTTCGATGCCGGCGTTGTCCTTGAGGAAGGCGATCATGTCGGGGTAGACGGCCTCGTACACCGTCGGCGTCCCCTGACTCATCCACGTCCAGCGTTCGAGCCCGTAGCCGGTGTCGACGATGTAGGTGTCCATCGGCGAGTACCGGTTGCCGTCTTTCATCTCGTACTCGCCATCGGGGTCCTGCTCCATCGACATGAAGACCAGCGTGGCGAGTTCGGCCCCGCGGTAGATGACCTCGATGGCCGGGCCAGCGTTGCCGCCGCCGACCCACGGGTCCTCGATGTAGACGATTTCATCGAGGTTCGCGCCCATCTCCTCGAACAGTTCGTCACAGTACCGGACTGTTTCGTCCTTCCAGTACACCTCGCCCTCGTAGGCGTACTGCTCGGGGTCTTCGATGTCCTCTCGCGCGTTGAACGCGTGGTGGGCCATCATCTCGAAGGCCATCGTGTGTCGGCCGGTCTTGCCGACGTTGTCGATGTCCTGCATCCGGATACAGGGCTGGCTGATACACAGCGGGTTCGCCGGCGGCGGCGTCGTCCCCGAGGTCACCAGCGGCTGGAAGTCGTAGATCGACGCCTGCGTCAACAGTACGTCGTCGCGCCAGCGGTTGGCCGCGACCGGGTACGGGTCGATGCGCTCGTGGTCGCGCTCCTCGAAGAAAGAGAGGAACGCCTCGCGCATCTCCGTCAGCGAGTGGGACTCGTCGAAGCCGGGGTTGTCGATGAAGTCGTACTCGGCACACGGCGGCTCGCCGCAGGTCTCGCGCTCGACACGGGACCAGAACATATCGCCACAGGAGGCACACTCCTGTCTGTGGAAGCCTTCCTCTTCGAAGTAGTCGAGTTGGTAGGCCTCGTCGAGGTCGCTCATTGGTGTTCAGTTGGCCCACGTTCGCCTAAAACTGTTCCGAAGGGGCCGAGTATTGAGCCGGGCATTACTGTTGTCAGGGAGACGTAGTCGAACTACAACGAAAGAGACGCTTACTCGCCCTGTGCGAGCGAGGCCAGCATCGCTTCGAGCTGCACGCGCTCGTTCGCGCCGCGGGTGATGCGGTAGTCGGTCTCGCCGATACGTTCGAGCACCCGGACAGCTGCCTCGTCGCCGATGTCGAACTCCCAGATAGAGCGGTGCAGTTGGTCGATGATGTCACCGCCGGCGATCCCTTCCTCGGTCAGCAGTCTATCGAGGGTCGCCCGGGATGCGGTGAAGTCGCCGTCCAGCGCCGACTGGACCATCGTCCGAATCTCCTCTGGACGGGCCGTCGAGGTGATAGCGTACACCGCCGACTCATCGACCGTATCACCGCTGACCGACGCGGCTTGCAGGCCGTTGATGGCTTTCCGCATATCACCGTCAGCGGCGTAGACGAGCGCGTCGAGTCCATCCTCGGTCAGTTCGATGTCCTCCTCGGCGGCGATATTTCGGATTTCTTCGGCGACGGCATCGTCGGCCAGCGGCGAAAACCGAAAGACCGCACAGCGTGACTGAATCGGGTCGATAATCTGGCTGGAGTAGTTACACGAGAGAATGAAGCGAACGTTGTTCGAGAACTGTTCCATCGTCCGGCGCAGGGCCGACTGGGCGTCGGACGTGAGGGCGTCGGCCTCGTCGAGGAAGATGATACGGTACTCGACGCCGCCGAAACTCGTCCGGGCGAAGTTCTTGATGCGGTCCCGGACCACGTCGATACCGCGCTCGTCGGAGGCATTCAGTTCGAGGAAGTGCTCGCGCCAGTCGTCGCCGTACAGTTCGCGGGCGATAGCCGTCGCACACGTCGTTTTCCCCGTCCCCGCAGGGCCGGAAAAGAGCATGTGGCTCAGGTCGTTGCGCGAGACGTAGCTCTTGAGCCGCCCGACGATGTTCTCGTGGCCCATCACGTCGTCGAGCGTCTGCGGGCGGTACTTCTCGATCCAGACCTCCTCGCGTCCCGCCCGCGACTCGGACTCGGCCTCACTCATGGACGATGGGAAGCGTGGGCCGGTCTTAAACCCCGCGAGTCGACAGTCTCAGGTGCCTCGGCGGAGTACGTCCGGGCATGCACGTCACCGTCGAAATCGCCGGCGAGGACACCCACGAACTGGAGGTGGGCGACGGCGCGACCTACGCCGACCTGCTCGCGCCGGTCGACCTGAGCCCCCACGAGGTGTCCGTCCTCGTCGACGGCGAGCACGTGCCGACGGACCAGCCAGTCGAGCACACCCACGTTCGGGTCGTCAGGCTCATCAAGGGCGGCTGAGTCGCTGAACAGTGGCCTCTAGCACAGCGATGCACGTCCGTACAGCGCACCTCGACGAAGTGCCCGCCGTGATGAACGTCCTCGACGGGGCGGTCCTCTCAATCGCCGTCGAGACCGTGCGAGCGGGTGCTGAAGACGGCGGCACACTCGTCGCAGCGTCCGGTGACAGCGAGACGGATGGGCGCATCCTCGGCGCACTCGTGCTCAACGGGTCTCACATCGAAGCTGTCGCTGTCCGCCGCAGTCGCCGCGACCAAGGCATCGGAACAGCACTCGTCAAGGCCGCGCTCGACCGGCGCGACCGGGTCACCGCCGAGTTCGACGCGGACGTGCGACCGTTCTACGACGCTCTGGGGTTCGATATCGAGCCGCTGGACGAGCCCGACCGGTTTCGTGGCGAGCGCGCGTAGCCGTCGCAGTTTCTCAGGAACGGGTCGCAACGGTTGGCACGGCGTCGTAACATTCTTTAGATAGTTTCGAGAACGGTTTTAAGACAATGGCAGCAACTGTCGCTGAAAACGCAGTCGAAGCTCGGGATGACCGGGTCGTCGCATACCTCATCGATTTCGCTATTCTGAGCGCCGTCGCATTCGGGCTATGGCTCGTCACGTTCGTTCTCAACACGGTCCTCTCGGTCGGGGCGATGGCCGCCGCCTCGCCCGAGAGCCCGGGCGCGATGGGCGGCGGGTCGATGCTGGCCGCGGGGCTGCTGGGTATCGTCATCAACTTCGCCCTATGGCTCGCTATCGGTGCGGTACTCGTCTATTACTTCGGCTACTACGCCGAGTCGAACGAAACAGTCGGAAAGCGGTCCCAGAACGTCGCGGTCGTCGACGAGAACGGCGCGCCGCCGAGCCAGCGTGACCGGTTAGTCCGGACGGGCGTGCTACTCGCGCCGTTCCCGATTATGCTCCTTCTGGGCGGCATTCTCGGCGGGTTCGGGTTCGTGTTCGCGCTCGTTCTGATGGTCGGTTGGCTCCTCGTCGAGGCGGCCGTCATGTTCGTGAGCGACGACGCACAGCGCCTCGGCGACCGCGTGGCCGGGACGTACGTCGTCAGCGAAACCAAGTGAGGTCAGACCAGCGGTTCGACCAATTCGCGGCCCGCTTCTAATAGCTCTTCGACGCGCTCCGCACTCGATGCCTCGGCGTAGACGCGAAGTTTCGGCTCCGTTCCGGAGGGGCGGACAAGCACCCACGTCCCGTCGTCGAGTCGGATCTTGAACCCGTCCACGGTGTTGATACCGTCGACAGGGACCCCCGCCAGTGTGTCGGGAAGTGCGGTTTCGAGGTCGTCGAGGACTGACTCCTTGCGGTCGTCCGGACAGTCGACGCTGATCCGGTTCTGGTGGATCTCGCCGTGTTCGTCCAGCAGTCGGTCGACGCGGGCATCGAGGGGCTCCTCGTGCTCAGCGGCGGCGGCGACAAGCGCCACCAGCACGCCGTCCTTGTTCCGCAGGTGGTCCGGCAGGCCGAAGCCGCCGGACTCCTCGCCGCCGAACAGCGCGTCGTGGTCGGCCATCGCCTCGGCAACCCACTTGAAACCGACGGCGACCTCGTGGACGTCCTGTCCGTGTGCCTCGGCGACGCGGTCGACGATGCTGGACGTCGAGACTGTTCGGACGACGTCGCCCGTGCCGTCCTCCAGCAGGAAGTCGTACATCGCGGCGAAAAACAGGTTGGGGTCCAGATAGCCGCGGTCGGGCGTGACGACGCCGATGCGGTCGGCGTCGCCGTCGTTGATGATGCCCAGCGCGGCGTCGCCCTCGCTGACCTCCTCGACGAGTCCTTCGGCGTTTTCCGCTGACGGCTCGGGCGACCCACCGCCGAACTCGGGGTCCTGTACGCAGTTGAGCCGGGTCACGTCGGCCCCGGCCGCTTCAAGGAGTGCATCGGTGACGCCGCGGCCGCTGCCGTACAGCGCGTCGTAGGCGACCGGCAGGCCGTCGAGGTCGGTGTCGACGAAGTCCAGCGCGTGGTCGTGGAACGGACCGATGAGGTCGTCCTCGGTTCGCTCACCCCACTCGTCTTCGGGGAGCGGGTCGAGGACGGCGAGGTTCTCCTCGAAGGCGGCCGTCCAGTCGGGCAGCGCCGGCGAGCCGTCGCCGGGGATGAACTTCACGCCGTTGTACTCCGGTGGGTTGTGACTGGCCGTGATCTGGAGCGCCCCCGCGAGATCACGATCCTTGACCGTCCAAGCGACAATCGGCGTCGGCGTGTCCCGGTCCGGCAGGAGTACGTCGAAGCCGTTCGCGCGCAGGACGTGTGCGAGTTCGTCTGCGAACCCGGGCGAGGTTTCGCGGGCGTCGTACCCGATGGCGACGGTCCCGGTCGCCCCGCGCTCGGCGAGCGTCGTGGCAACGGCCTGACCCACCATCCGGACCCGCGGCTTTGTAAATACGTCCAGCGTCGCTCGCCAGCCGTCCGTCCCGAAGGCGATTGCACCTGCGTCGGCATCCGCATCGTTGTCCATGTCCCGCGGTTCTCAGCCCCTCGACAAAAAATCACGCCCAATCACCGAGCGGTCACTGCCCGTTTACCGGTGAAAGGAGTCGAGCGTCGGCATCTGAGACGGCAGCACGGTCGTTTCTGCGGCTCAGAGATCAAAGTCAGCTTCGGCGTCGCTGGCCTCGACGAGCCGCTCCTTCTCCGCTCTCGTGTACTGTTTGATCTCGTACTCACGACTCATCGCTTCGGACTGTGAGTCGAACGACTCGACGTGGATCAGTTCGACCGGGGTTCGGCCGCGCGTGTACTTCGCGCCGTTTCCGGTGTCGTGTTCGCGGACGCGGCGCTCTACGTCGGTCGTATAACCGGTGTAAAACGTGTTGTCGTCACACCGGAGGACGTACACGTGGTAAGGGCTCCGCGCGGTAGTCATCGCACGATGCTGGTGGCCCAGTGGGCCTCACACTTGTTGGGCGCGCTCTCTCGATACCTCGGCAATGCCAGCGTTTGCCGAGCAGTTGGGACAAGCCCTGATATGCCCGCGTTCATCCGCGAACACTCGGGCGAACTGGTCTGAGACGTGCGCGCCGCAATGATCACATTCAGGCATCGTGTTCGTCGGCGACACCACCGCCGACGTATACGCGTACGCGCGTTGTTCTCATAGCTCTTTACCCAAATACTTGGGTATGTCCGCGGTCGGCGAGGTTGTCTATGTCCGCGCATCGTCGAGCTGTCTGGCGATTAGGCCGGCCTGCGTTCCGGCGGTGAAGCCGGCATCGATGTTCACAACGGAGAGGGCGGTGCAGGACTGGAGCAGCCCCGAGAGGGCTGCCTCACCCTCGCCGCCATGGCCGTAGCCGGTCGAGACCGGGAGGCCGATGACCGGTACGTCCACGAGACCGGCAACGACCGTCGGGAGCGCGCCTTCGCGGCCTGCTGCGACGATCAGCACGTCCTGATCTCGGAAGCCATCGACCGCGTCGACCGTCCGTGCGAGGCTCGCAACGCCGACGTCGTCGATGCGAGTCACGGTCGCCCCCATCTCCTCGGCGATGAGCGCGGCTTCACCGGCTGGGACGGCGTCGGACGTCCCAGCGGTGACGATGCCTACTGATGCATCAAGCGACGGACGCTCGAACGCAGGTGTCGTCGCTACCAACCAGTTTGAGCGGTCGTCCCATCGGACCGTCGCGTCCGGGGCGGTCTCGTCCAACCGCTCCCGAACGGCCGTTGCAGTGGACGTATCGAGCCGCGTCACGATAGCTCGGTCCGTCGTTTCGATAGCTGTCGCCGCCAGATCCGCCACTTCCGCTGGTGTCTTCCCGTCCGCGAGGACGGCCTCGGGAACGCCAGCGCGGTCCTCCCGAGCGGCGTCGAACCGACCGGCCCCACTGGTCGCATAGCCCGCAAGCGCCGCCTCGGCCTCCGCCGGGGAGAGGTCGCCTGCCGCAACCGAATCGAGTATATCGCGCATAGGAGTTATTGAGAGATACGGCCACTCCTATCCGTCGGTCCCCAGTCGTCGTCTCGTCCCAATCAGGGCCGGACCTGTGCGAGCGCGCGTGAGCGACGCTCGGCCGGAGTAACGCGATAATAGCGGTCTAGCGCAGCCGAATGGGCACATTCTGATGGATCCTTTCGGACACAATTGCGGATTTATAAGCGGTTATGTGTCGTATAACGCCTCAAACTGCCGGTAATAGGGTCGAGAGCGAACTAATTGGAGAAAGTATATAAGTAACCCCCGTCGATACCTCGTCTGTATGGCAGACCTAATCGTCAAAGCCGCCGTTAAGGAAGAGCTCAACGACATGAACGTAGCGTCCGACTTCTACGACGCACTCGACGAGGAAGTCGAAGAGCTGCTTCAGGACGCAGCCCGCCGAGCCGACGAGAACGACCGGAAGACGGTCCAGCCGCGCGACCTGTAAGGTCGTTTCGAGCAGCGTATTTTTTGACGCAAGCCAACCAGCGACAGCTCTCTACGGCGTTCGAACGGTGACGCCGTCTGTCGTGCCGACGTGAACCTCGTCGGCCATATCGACGAACAGCCCGTGCTCGACGACGCCGGGGAGCGCCGAGAGGGCAGCTGCGAGTTCGGGTGGGTCCTCGATGGCACCGAAATCGCAGTCAAGCACGAGGTTCCCGTTATCGGTGACAACAGGGCCGTCCTTGCGCTCTGCACGACGGAGCGCCGGGTCGCCACCCAAGTCCTCGACCGCCGCGGCGACCGTCGAGCGGGCCATCGGCAGTATCTCAACAGGTACCGGCACCGAGAGCCGCTCGGCTTCTTTCGTCGGGTCGGCGACGACGAGGAAGCGGTCGGCGTTCGCGTCGACGATTTTCTCCCGTGCGTGAGCCGCGCCGCCACCTTTGATGAGGTCACCGTCGGCTACCTCGTCAGCCCCGTCGATAGCGAGGTCGACCGACACATCCGCAAGGTCGGCCAGCGGAATCCCGCAGTCCCGGGCCAGCTGGCGGGACTGGAAGGACGTAGGGACGCCGACGATGTCGAGTCCGGCGTCGACCGCCCGCCCGATAGCGCGGATAGCGTAGGCCGCCGTCGATCCCGTCCCGAGGCCGACCACCATACCGTCCTCGACTGCTTCGGCTGCTGATTCCCCCGCTACCTGTTTCGCTGCGTCGGAGCCGCCCTGTTTCATATGCGGTGGGTCGACAGACGCGGACAAAACGTTTGTTCTCCCGGCCGCAAGGGTCCGTATGACCGCCTGCACGTACTGTGGCTGTTCGGTCGAGGCCCACGATCCCGTGTTCGTCAGCGAGTCGTCCGACGGAGAGCCGACAGCACGGTTCTGTAACTACGGCTGCCTCTCCGCTCACATCGACGAGGCTGACCTGACGACCGGCACAGCCTGCGAGTGGGCACCGACGCAGTGACGGAGCGAGCGGCAGCACCAGCAGCCCACAGTACCTGTCCGATGCCGGATGGATTTTAGGGGTGGCCCGACCCAGAGAGCAGTAATGACACAGTTCGGAACGAGCGGGATTCGGGGTCCCGTCGGCGAGACGGTCACGGCCGAGTTGGCGCTCTCCGTGGGGCGGGCACTTGGCATCGACTGCGAGCGGGTCGTCGTGGGCCGGGACCCGCGGGCGAGCGGCGAGTATCTGCAGGCGGCGCTGGAGGCTGGCCTCCGTGAGAGCGGTGTCGACGTGATCGACCTCAGCGGTGCAGCGACGCCCACCATCGGCCGGGCGGTGGCGTGGCAGGACGCCGACGCCAGCGTCGCAGTGACGGCCAGCCACAACCCGCCGGAAGACAACGGTATCAAGCTCTGGCAACCCAGCGGACAGGCCTTCGATGCGGACCTGCGGTCGACTATCGAGCAGCGGCTTGACGAGGACGCGTTCGAGCCGGCTGACTGGGACGAGAGCGGCAACATCGAGTCCCGGGATGCCAGTCAGCGCCATGTTGACGCGCTGGTCGAGGAAATCGGCGAGAGCGACCTCGACAGCCACGTCGTCGTCGACCTCGGCAACGGCGCAGGCCGGGTCAGCGTCGACGCCCTCTCGGCGCTGGGCTGTACCGTCGAAACGCTCAACGGCCAGCCCGACGGCGCGTTCCCGGGCCGGCCCTCGGAGCCGAAAGCCGAGAACTGCGAGTCGCTGGCGACGCTGGTGGCCGAATCCGACGCCGACCTCGGCATCGCACACGACGGCGACGCCGACCGGATGCGGGCGGTTGCGGGCGACGGGACCTTCCTCTCGGGCGACGTGTTGCTGGCCGTGTTCGCCCGTACTGCGGCGTCACCGGGCGAGCGGGTCGCCGTCCCGGTCGATACGAGCCTCGCCGTCGAGGACCACCTCAGCGATATCGACGTGGCCGTCGAGTACACTCCGGTCGGGGACGTGTACGTCGCCGAGGCCGCGAGCGCCGAGGGCGTGGCCTTCGGCGGTGAACCAAGCGGTGCGTGGATCTGGCCCGAGCGAACGCTGTGTCCGGACGGTCCGCTGGCGGCCTGTACTGCCGCGGCGCTGGACAGCGAGCGTCCGCTGGGCGACCGCGCCGCCGACGTCCCGGAGTATCCCATCCGCCGGGATAGCGTCGAAACTGACCGGAAGGAGACCGTGATGGACCGCGTCCGTGAGACGGTGACCGGCGCTTACGACGACGTGACGACGCTCGACGGTGTCCGTGTCGATCTCGGCGATGCGTGGTTCCTCCTGCGGGCCAGCGGGACCCAGCCGCTCGTTCGGATTACCGCCGAAGCCCGTGATACAGACCGTGCTGACGCGGTGTTTGAAGAGGCACGGACACGCCTGACAGACGCGCTAGTATAGACACTGAAACGCTTGTGCGGTGAAACAGCGAGTGGGAGCGAGTTCAGCCGGCGAGGAAAACGTCCCCGCAACCGTCAGGTCACAGGGCGGCAGTTCCTGATCGGTTCTATCCACGGCGTGTGGACCGGGCCTCACGGACGTCTGCCCCGTCACGAATCTTGTCCTCGCACTGCGGACAGACCCTGGGCTTTTCGACCCCGTTCGGCGTGAACACACGCGCGTAGTCAGCCGTTACAAAATTACCGCAGTTCTGGCATTCCGGCATACAACCCTGTATGTGGGTTATACCCTCTTAATTGTTGTTGGTCTGGTAAGAGTTCTCATACGGGGTGTTGGCGTCGCTGCCGGGGGAAAACACCGTTTCGTTCGAGAGAGGGAAACGCCATCGGAGGACACAACGGACAGTATCGTGTCAGTCGGCGGCCACAACCACACCGAAAGAGTCGGAGATTCGGGGCGGTTCGTATCCGGTTACTCCTCGAAGGAACTCGAAACGGTTCCGTCCTCGGACAGTTCAATGACGCCGTCAAAGAGTTCCCGGAACCTCGCGACCGTCTCCTCGTCGTGGACCTCGTCGGCGAGGTGGAACATCCCGACGGCGTCGTACTCTGCAAGCAGGCCAAGGATATCTTCGACAGCCGACAGTGCGCCGTCCTCGTCGGCGTAGTAGATGAGTTCCGTCAGCGAGTCGAAGGTCACGCGGAGTTTCCCGTCGTGGTCCTGTAGGAACGTCTCGGCCTCCGAGACAATACCGGAGAGATCGTCGGGCGCGGAGACGTATCGGACGCTTTCGGACTGGCGACGAGTGTAGCCACGTTCGACCGACAGCGTGTCGAGGATGGTCGCCTTCGACTCGTCGACCTCGTAGTACTCCAGTTTCTGCTTGACCTCCCGGGCAGTGGTCCGGGTCGAGATGACGAGCATCGAGTCCGTGTCGGTCGCGAGGAAGTCCGTATCCAGTCGGTCCGTCTCGCCGGTACTCGGGTGCAGGAGCAGTACCCCCGTGCCACCCGGAACGGTCTCGGGTGCGTTGTCGATAGCCAGCGTATACTCCATATGCACATCAAGGAGTGGGGAACCCAATTAAGTGTGCGGGTCCCGGTCAGAACACGCTGTCCGCCGTCGCAGCCCCGACGACGCTGAAAATCGCACCGACGATGATCGCTTTCAGGGTCGTCAGGGCGACGGCAATCGGCGTCGGGTCCGGCAGAATCCCACCGTCGACGAGAAACGTGTCCGGTGCGGTCAGCGCCGTCGCGAGGATGGCGACCGAACCGAACGCCACGATCATCAGCGAGACGAAGCGGACCGGAATACCAGCGACTTCCGCCTCTGTGTCGATATCCCGGCCGGCATCAGCCTTGTACAGCGCCCCGTAGCCGATAGCGAACACGATACCGACGACGAGCACCGCGTGATACCAAGACATATTCTCAGCGAGGACCCATACCTCCTCGGTCACGACGAACGGTCCCGCGAGCAGGAACCCTCCGACGAGTTGCTGGGCGGTGTCTGCGACCCGGTATCGGCGTCGAACCATACCGGGTTGCCGTTCCGTCAGTAGGAAAGCCTCCCGGTCCATCACTGCCAGCGAGAAGCCACATCCAGTCGCCGCGGGGCGGTTCATAGCCGTCAGTCTCGTTTCAACTGGACCAGTAGTGTGCTATCGTCTGTCGGTTTCCAGATGAAGCAAGGGGGTACAGCGGCTAGGGACAGACGGAAAATCGCGACATCATCGGCTGATTCGGGCTGCAAATAAAAACGTTTCGTCTCTCAGCTGACAGGTCGAACGAGCCGCGACCGCTCAGGTCGTCCGGAAGGCCCGGTCACCGGCATCGCCGAGCCCCGGAACAATGAACCCGTCATCGTCGAGTTCGTCGTCGATAGCGACGCTGATTATGTCTGCCTCCGGCTGGGCCTCCGAGACGCGGACGATGCCCTCGGGCGCGGAAACCGCGGCCAAGACGAGCAGGTTCTCCGGCTCTGTCTTTTCCGAAGTGATGTAGTCCAGTACCGTGGCCATCGTCGACCCGGTCGCAAGCATCGGGTCCGCGATGATGACGGTGTCGTCCTCGGTGATTTCGGGCAGTTTGACGTATTCGACCGATATCGGGAACTCACCATCGTCGTTCATGCCGGCGTCCTCGTCGCGGCTGGCGGAGATGACACCTTGCCTAGCGCGGGGGAACGCTTTGAGCAGTCCTTCGACGAACGGCGTCGCAGCGCGGAGGACGTTGACGATGACAACGTCGTCGAGTCCTTTGACCCGCTCGCCCATCGTCGTGGTCAGCGGCGTCTGGATCTCCGTGTACTCGGTCTCCATCCGGCCGTCGATGATTTCGTAGCCGCAGATACGACCGAGACGGACCAGTCCCTTCCGGAACGCGACCTGTTCGGTCTCGACGTTTCGTATCTTTGTCAGTTCATCTCGCGCCAGCGCGTGCGTGACGACGGATGCGTCGCCGCGCTGCTCGATTGGCATATCCGAGGCGTTGACCCCCGATGGGTTAAACGGTTCTCACTCACGTCGGCTCGGGCGTGCCTGACTGTCCCACAGGGTCACCGCCGCGCTGGCGGTTCTTCGCCATGAGGAAGAGGAACAGGGCGAGACCGACGCCGCGGAGTACAACGTCGAGCAGGACCGTCATCTCGCCGCCGGCGATACCGACGAGTCCGAGGAGGTCGTACAGCCCGGACACAGCGAGCGCGGGGGCCATCAGGAGCAGCGAACTGAACGCGAACGCCGCCCGCTCGCCCCGGGAGACCGGCGCGTACGCGAACCCGATGACCGTCGCCGCAAGCGCAACAACGCCGAGGAAGACGCCGATCACGGGTATCAGTACCTCGGGGATTGCGTAGCCGACATCGAGGAGGTCTGTAACCCCGACGACTCGGTATTTGTCCCCGATGTCAAGGCTGGCGGCGTCGGGGTTACGGCGAAGCAGAATGATGCCCGGCGTGACGATGAACGCGAACGGCACAATAGCCTTGTTCAGCGACAGCGAGAACGCCTCGATACCGGTCTCGAAGGCATCAGACTTCGCGACGCCGGAGGCAGCGTATGCGGCCACTGCGACTGGCGGCGTGATGTCGGCGATGACGCCGAAATAGAGGATGAACAGGTGCGCCGCCAGCAGCGGAACGCCGAACTCGGTCAGCGCCGGTGCGAGCAGGGAGACAAGAATGATGTAGGTCACCGTCGTCGGCATCCCCATTCCGAGGATGATCGAAGAGAACGCGGTGACGAGCAACAATAAGACCAGCGAGCCACCAGCGACGGCCGTGATGAGCGAGACGAGGTTCGGGCCAAGGCCGGAGACGCTGATGACACCCGGGATGATGCCGGCGGCGGCGACGGCGATGACGACCGGGACCGCGGTTCTGGCTCCGCTCTCCATTGATTTCCCGAGGAAGACGCCGAGCTTGTACAGCCCGTTCGAAGCCAGATCCGGGCGACCGACGGCGTCAGCGGTCGTCTCGGCGGCGTCGTCGACCGCACCGTCGAAGGAAAGCAGCGGCGAGTCGAGTCGGGGCCGGGTAATCAGCGTGAGGACACCGGCGAGGATGATCAACATACCGACGTTTCCGAGCGCCGCCGAAAGCGCGGAGCCAAGCGGTTGTGGGCCGGCCAACTCAAGTGCACCTTCCGCTGTTAGATCTGCCGCGACAAGGCCATCGATTCGGTCAAACAGCGCCGGAAACGCTGTAGTGGCCTGTACGAACCGATTGAACAGGTACCCGAAGATACCGTGCCCGGTGAAGTACTGCGTGAGCGTCGTCAGCCCGAAGAGAGACGCAAGTGTGATACCGAGTCGAGTTCGCGTCTCGTCGCTGTAGGCCGCGACAAGCGCGATGAGCGCGCCGATTGCGATAAGCGTGAACCACGCCGACCGGGCGACTGACAGCCGCTCGATGATGAGGTAGTACAGCAAAAGAACGAGCGGGACGAGGTAGAACCATCCGCTCCGGAGGTGGCTGCGGATGTTCACCAGCTCAGAAGAGTCGAGCCCGCCGATGTCTTCCTTGACCGCCTCGAAGTGGACCATCACCCAGACGCCGAAGAAGAAGACGATGGCGGGGATTGTCGCGACGACGATGACGTCAGCGAACGGCGTCGCCGTGTACTGGACGATGAGGAACGCGGCGGCTCCCATTACCGGGGGGAGAATCTGACCGCCCGAGGAGGCCGAGGCCTCGACGCCGCCGGAGAACTCCGGCGAGTAGCCCGACCGCTTCATCAACGGAATGGTGAACGCACCGGTCGTGACCGTGTTGGCGATGGACGAGCCGGAGATGGTTCCCATGAAGCCGCTGGCGAGGATAGACGCCTTCGCCGGGCCGCCCTTCCGCGTCCCCGTCGCGCCGTACGCAAGGTCGATGAACCACTGTCCCGCGCCGGACATTTCGAGGAACGCGCCAAAGAGGATGAAGATGTAGATGAACTGCACGGAGACGGTGACCGGAATCCCGAACACCCCGTTTTCGGTGTTGTACCAGAGGTTCTGGATGATAGATGGCCAAGACAGTTCCGGGATAGAGAGGACACCGACGTAGGCCGCATCCTGTGGAATGAGGACACCGAAGCGGGCGTAGACGACGAACGCCGCGACGATGACCATCAGCCAGAGGCTGATCGCCCGGCGGGTCGCTTCGAGGACAAGTATGACGCCGACAACGCCCAGCACGAACGCATAGGAGGTGTCGGCGAGTGGCCCGAGCAGGCCCGCTATCGGCTCCAAGTAAGTGAACACGTCCTGAATGGGGCGGCCGCGTTCGAGTCCCAGTGCGCGCATCCGCTGGATCTCGTCGAAGTCAGTGATGAAATACGCGGCCGACAGCACCGACAGGCCGATGAAGACGAAATCCGATGGTGTCACGCGGTCCATCTCGGCGTCCAGAAACGCCCAAGCGAGCACGCCGCCAACGGCGTGAACGGCACGAGACACCGGATGCTCCGCGCCGAATTTCTCGTCGACCAGCGACCCAAGCGCGATACAGCGCCGGGAGAGCGGGCCGTCGCCGGTGCTACCCGGATACAGCAGGAACGTCAGAATAAGGCCGAAAGAGACGTGGACAGCGTTGATCTGGAGCAGTTGTAGCGACGCGAACACGACATCACCGACACCCGGGAGCGAGAGCGAGAGGACGAACCCCTTCGCCGCGAGCCACATCTGAAACACCGAAAACGAAATGCCGATGAGCGCGACGAGGACAACCGCCCAGCCCCTGAGGGAGCGTTTTCGCTCAATCTCCTGCAGTACTTCGTCGACTTCCTCGTCCGATACGGCCTCCCCGTCGTCGTCAGGTCGTGTGTCGTCAGTCATGTGTTGAGCTGGTCTGTTGCGGCACCGAACGCCGAACGCTGGGTCACGTAGAGGTCGACCGAGCGGCCGTTGGTGCGAGCTACCAAGTCGTAGGTTTCGGCTCCGACGTGAAGTTTATGTCCTGCGACATCACCGGGAGAGACTGTCACGCGCGTGTAGTTCCCCGGCGGATCGAAGACGTACATCCCGTCTTCCCACGTGACGTTGGCCCCACTCGGGAGTCCCCAGCCGAACGATTCAAACTCCATGCGGGTCATTTCGAGGTGGTCACCTCGGACCGTGTACTCATCGTAGACACGGGTTTTTTCGACGCTGTGCATGTACTCCAGCGCGACGGTCGTTCCGTCCTCGACCGGGACCGTCAGATACTGTTCACCGGTCTCGGCGTCCGCAACGACCAGTGCACGGCCGCCGGGTAGCGCCGCTCCGCTCCCAATAAGGAGGAGGGCAGCGAGCAGTCCGATAGCAACGTATCGTCGTCTCATTCGATTGCTGGGTAATAGAAGACAGTTAGTGAACGATACGGATGTCGTCAGTCGGCGGCGTTACGCGTCGAAGTAGGTCGCCGCGCCGGGGTGGAGTTCGATGGACATCCCGTCCTGTGCGGACTCCTTGCTGATGAAGTCCGTCTTGATAGAGAGGTCGTCGACGTTGTCGAAGATTGCCGCGGTGACGCCTTCGACCGTCGATTCGGGCTGTTCGGCGTTCGTCGCGATCATCGCTTGAACGGCGACTGTTTCGACGTCCTCATCGACACCGGAGTAGGTGCCGCCGGGGATGGTGTCGTCAGCGAACCAAGAGGCGTCCTCCTTTGCTGCGTCGCGGTTGTCGCCGGAAATCGGGACAATGACGAGGTCGTTGGTGTTCGCGAGGTCCTCGATAGCGCCGACCGGCCAGCCGCCGACGACGAACGCGGCGTCGATGTCGCCGTTTCGGAGCTGGTCGGCGGCCTGTGAGAACGAGGCGTTCTGCTCGGTGAACTCAGAGATACCGACCGACTCCAGAATCTGGAGCGCATTGACCTGGGTCCCGCTACCGAGGTCGCCGGTGTTGATCGTCGCGCCTTCGAGGTCGGAGAGCTGCGTGATTCCTGTGTCCGCGAGGGTAACGAGCGTAATGGTCTCCGGGTACAGGGTCGCAACGCCGCGGAGGTTCTCGACGGCGTTGTCCTTGAACGCGTCGATGCCGGTGCCGTTCTTCGCGAACGAGGCGATGTCGTTCTGGATGAGCGCGAAGTCGGCGTCGTCGCTGGCGAGACTGCCGACGTTCTCGACGCTCGCGCCGGTCGACTGGACGTTCAGCGTGAAGTCCGTGTTGTCCTCTACGACCGTCTTGAACTCGTTCGAGAGCGGGAAGTAGGTGCCACCGGTGCCACCGGCGTGCCACGAGAGACGAGTGTCGACATCGCCGCCGTCGCCTTCGGTCATGTCGTCGCCCTCGGTCGTGCCACCGTCGCCTTCAGTCGATCCGCCGTCGCCACCGTCGCCGCCACAGCCAGCGAGTGCCGCGACACCTGCAACGCCTGCTGTCTTGAGGAACCGCCTGCGCGTGGAGTTGTTAGTCATACGTATGTCTACGTTGCACGGGGCCTTCAAGAAGGTTAGCTAGTACACAGTCGTTATTTGACTATATTGTGCGATACCGTATGACACCGTATTCTCGGGGACGGCGACCGCACGGAAGCGCTCGACCGGAGGAGATGTCTTCTGTTTCGAGAAATTCAGCTGTGTTGATGTGTGGCGGTAGCTGGCGTACCGGACCCCGTTACGCGGACGTCTCGATACCGAACTCATCGAGGAGCGTCCGGGCGGCCGCAGCCGACGACGGCGGGCCGCGAGCCGTGATGAGGTCACCGTCGACAGTGACGCTGGTGTCAGCGTCGAGTTCGGCGTCCCAGTCCGCGCCGGCCGCCTTCACTTCGTCTTCGACCCAGTACGGAAGCTTGCGGCCGTCGGGGAGCAGGTCGTTCTCGTCGACGATGCCTTCCTCCCAAGCGTTCGGGAAGCCGGTGACAGAGCGGCCGTCGACGAGGAACTCGCCGTCAGCGTCTCTGGCGAACGCCAGAATCCCGACCGTGTGACAGACGACAAGCGCCTTGCCGTCGTCGCCGGCGACGCTCTCGCGTAGCAGTTTCCGGGCGTGGACATCCTGCGTGATATCCCACTCCGCGCCGTGGCCGCCGGGGAACACGACGGTGTCGTAGTCCTCGGCGTCGGCCTGTGCCAGCGGAATCGGGTTGTTCAGGCGGTCGTCGGTCTCGTGGACCTCCCGAACGTGTTCGGAGAGTTCTTCGCCGACTTCTTCGGGGTCGACAGAGCGCTCGTCAAGCACCGGCGGTTCGCCGGTCGGTGTCGCCACCGTGATATCCAGACCAGCATCTGAGAGCGTCGTCAGCGGCTCGATACATTCTTCGCCCCAGTACCCGTGTTCGCTTACGACGAATAGTGCGGATGACATCAAACTACTATTCGCGTGCAATCCTTATAAGCGGCCGTTCGGTGTTGAGCGAAGCAGAACGGGCGGGTAGGTCACTGTACAGTGACACCACGCCGTCTACGTGTCGATATCGACAGTTTGGGACGAGTCAGCGCGAGCATATCAGATCTATCGGCACGGCGGAAACGTTTAACCCCACTGAGCAGCAATCCGCTGTGTACAGATGGACAGCCCACTAGCGCAGGTCACGCGGCTGTCATAGACCGATCTATTATACCATGGCAGACATCGAAGAGAGCGTTTCAGGATTCAAGACGAAGGGCGGCTGGGTCGACATCGTCGAGCACGGCGAGCGGATCACGCAGGCGCTGAAAGACATCGCGTCGGGCGAAGCTGTCGACGAGGACGCCCTCAGTGAGTTCGACGAGTGGCGGCCCAAAAGCCACGAACGGCTGGACGAGGACGTCAACGAGAAAACCGCCGACCAGGCGAGCGTCGACGAGGGCAAGGGGGAACAGGCCGGCAAGGGGCCGGACGAAGACCTCCAGACCGCCGGCGAAAAGCTCAGCGAGTCCTACGAGAACCTCGACGAGCCCGACGAGGCGATGGAGCGCTGGAGCGAATCCGTCGACTACGTGGCCCGCGCGGCCGACTCCGCCAGCCGAAAGGCGCTCCGGAAGGTCGAGGACACCGTCTATCGCAACGTGATGACACAGATCGCGCCCTACTACTTCGACAACGACCTCATCAGCGCGAACCTCCGCCGCGTCGGCGACGGTGACCGCCCCGAGTACGTCTTCGAGGTCAACGTCAACGACGACGACCTGAAGATGCGCGTCTCGAACAAGCTCGCTGACTTCGAACAGGCCGTCGACCGCTGGCACGTCGACACCGAAAAGGTAACCGAGGCTGTTGAGGCCGCTGAGGGTGTTGATGCGGTCGAGACAGGGGACGAGACGGACGCAAAAACGAACTAAGGCGGCCTCCGTGCCGCCGGCATTGATTTTGCGTCCGAGAAGCGAAGACGAACTAAGCGCTGATTCGGCCGCGCTGGTCGCTAGATAGCGTCGTCGGGGTCGTGGGCCTCGGCCATCCGCGTCGCTTCGGCCGCATACTGCGCCTTGAGGTCCGGGTCGTCGACTGACCCGAGGTTAGCCGGGTCCGCATCGACGGCGGCTGTCGTCTCCCGCACGTCGGAAAACGAGGTCAGCGCGCGCTCTTTGCGGAAGTACTGGTCGCCGTCGGGTGTCGCGTACGTGAGGATGATGAGGTTCTGTTCGTCGTCGGAGTAGGTCCGTTCGACCAGCCAGACACGGACAGTCTCTTCAGTGGCGGACATACGGAACCGAACCACGCGCGGCCACCTGAACGTTTGGCCGTGCTGTCGGATGTCGGCAGTCGGTCTCGCGAGGGCGCGCGAACGGTAGGCTCATTGCAGGCCGGGGCAAACGCCGTGACAGATGGTCGCGACGAGTACGATTGCGACGCTTGTTGTCGCGTCAGCCGCGAGTCTGTTCATGGCCTGGGCTATCGGTGCCGGGTCGTCCGGGTCCACACCGTTCGCGCCGGCCGTCGGTGCGAACGCGATTTCGGTGATGCGGGCCGGGTTCTTCGTCGGCCTCCTCGGGCTGTCGGGCGCAGTGCTCCAAGGGGCCAACGTCACGGAGGCCGTCGGCAGCGAACTCGTCGTGTTTCCGGACGGGGGGAGCCTGTCGGCCATCGCCGCCATCGTCGCGTTGCTGACGGCGGCGGTGCTGGTCGCTGTCGGGATCTTCACCGGCTATCCCATCGCGACGGCGTTTACCGTCACCGGTGCAGTCGTCGGTGTCGGACTGGCGATGGGCGGCCAGCCGGCGACGGCAAAATACATCGAAATCGTCTCGCTGTGGGTGCTGACCCCCTTCGTCGGCGGCGGCATCGCCTTCGGGACGGCGTGGTCGCTCCGGCACGAGGCGACAACCGAAGAGCGGCTCGTGCCGCTGCTGGGCGGGCTGGTCGGGATGATTCTGGCGAACATCGAGTTCGTCCTGCTCGCGCCGGGCAGCGAACAGGTATCGGTGGCTCGGGCCGTCGCACGTGCGGCCGACACGCCGATACTCCCGTCGATGGTCGTCGTCACGCTACTGATCGGAGCGGTCGCGTCGGGCCTGCTGTACCTAGACATGAGAGCAGATGCAGCCGCCGGACAGCGCCACTTCCTGCTGGTGATGGGGGGGCTCGTGGCGTTCTCCGCCGGCGGGAGTCAGGTCGGCCTAGCGCTGGGGCCGCTCGTGCCCCTGCTCGGTGAGGGACCGACGGCCGCCATCCCCATCACCGGGGTCCTGCTGTTCGGCGGCCTCGGCCTCCTTATCGGCTCGTGGACCGGCGCACCGCGGATGATAAAGGCGCTGGCACAGGACTACTCCTCGCTCGGCCCGCGGCGGTCCATCGGCGCGTTGATTCCGAGTTTCATCATCGCGCAGGCGGCCGTCTTCTTCGGCATTCCAGTGTCGTTCAACGAGATTATCGTCTCCGCTATCGTCGGCTCCGGCGCGGCGGCCGGTGGCGGCGAGGTCAGTCGGGAGAAGATGGGCAAAACGGTGCTCGCATGGGTTGGCTCGCTCGCGCTGGCGTTTGGACTGAGCTACGGTCTCTTTTGGATTATCGACGCGGCGCTGTAGCCAGTTAGCGACCCCAGACGTAGTTGTTCACGACCTCGTTCACGCGGGCCGAGAGCCGCCCCATCCAAGCCTCGGGCGAGATGCGCTCGATGTCCCGCCGGTCGACTTCGATTCGGTCGTCGCCGAAGGGGTCGTGAGGCTGTTCGCCCTCTGTTTCGTCGATTGCGTCGACGACGACGGTCATCGAGCAGCGGCCGCAGGCCTCGGTGTCTTTCGCCATGATTGTTGGTGACTAATTGCTGGGCCAGCATCAAAAACCTGCCGCGGCGGTCGTGTACAGCCCGTGACCGACCGTCGGCTGACCGACGCGCTTAAGACTCCGACACGGTATCGGCATGGTATGAGCTACCGCGGCATGGGTCCGGTCCGAACTGAACGCCCACGCGACTCGATACGATGAGCGAGGAATCAGAGTCCGGGTCGGTCGAGGAATCACCGGAGTACGGTGCGGACGACTGGGAGGACCCGGTCACCGGTGCGGTCCCGAAATCGGAACTGCCCGAGGAGATCGTCGAGAAAGTCCCACACTGGACGGACGACCCGTACTTCGACCGGGTGAGCGACCGCCTGATGTACAACTACACGCTGGAGCGGGACCACCGGCTCCGGGGCGAGCGCTGGGACCTCTACGGCGAGATGCGGGTCCTCAATCAGAAGCAGTTCTTCCACCCGGCGCTGTCTTACGGCGACCACGAGTCCGAGGAGTACCTTTACGCCCGCCGCGTCGACCGGCCGACGGTCGGCGAACTGAAGCGACTGGTCGAACTGGGCCACGACCTGGCCGACGAGCGCGTGACCGCCAACGAGGAACACTACCGAACCGACTTCACATTTGTCCTCATCGCCGACGAACTGCCCGAGGAGGTCCGGTCGTTCGTCGAGGGCCAGCGCGAGCGCACGCTCTTGAAGTACGGCTACTACGGCCATTACGAGGTCAATCTGGGCGTCATCGCTCCCGACGAGCAGGAGGCCGTCGCCGGCGAGGCCGCCGACGTAGTCGAGGCGTTCGTCCTCTGGGAAGACGTGACGACGCCAAGCGAGGGGGTCCTTTCGCGGCTCGCCAAGCGGTTCTGGAAATGACGCCGCCGAGCCGGCGCAGTTTTGTCGTCGCTTGCACGGCCGCGCTGGCCGGCTGTAGTGTGTCCTGCCCGAGGAGAGCGAGCCTATCGAGGCCAGTGCGACCGCGCCGGCGGTGCTTCCCGGGTCGTCGCGCTCGCGACCGATACCGATGTCGGGGCCCTCTCGGAGTGGTCTGCGGACGGGTCGGCAATCCTTCTCGGAACCGAGACGACACAGATGGCAGCAACGGCGACGCTCAGCGGCAGCGAACAGGCCCTCGCTCACGTTCGCGTTCGTGCCGGCGAAGACTCGGTGACGGCGGTAGCGACCGACCCGGACGACGCTGCGCCACCGTTCGGCGAGGTCATGCGGGGGACGTAGCTGTCGCTGCCAGCGCAAATAAGAAGAAGAAGGAACCGTGTCTCAGTCGTCACCCGGCTCGACCGCGCCGGCGGGACCACGGTCACGGACCGTACTGATGTTGTCGTAGCCTTTCTTGACTAGCGCCAGCGCGAGGGCGATGAGAACGAATGCCAAGAGGCTCTGTATCACTGTTGCGAACAACTGGACCCCCGACGCGCCGCCGACGATGATAGTCTGGTAGATGTTCTGGAAGAACGCCAGCCACGCGAGTCCGAGAATCGTGATTGTGACCATGATGGCCATCGGGACACCGGTCGAGTAGAGTTGCTTGTCGTCGCTCCAGTTGGCCAGCCAGACGGTCCCTGCAAGCAGTGCAAGGGCAGCCAGTAGCTGGTTCGCACCGCCGAACAGGCCCCACAGGACG
Organism: Haloarcula sp. CBA1129; assembly: GCF_008729015.1. Lineage (NCBI taxonomy): Archaea > Methanobacteriati > Methanobacteriota > Halobacteria > Halobacteriales > Haloarculaceae > Haloarcula > Haloarcula sp. CBA1129. The sequence continues at coordinate 3,027,364 of NZ_RKSM01000001.1, read as the reverse complement.
GCCCACTGACCCGAGATGACCATAATGTACGCGAAGCCACACTGGATCATCGGGTTGGTGTACCGTCCGCGACCGAGTTCGCCAAGCGTCGAGCGAAGGCCACCACCGACGTTGAATCCGCTGGTGGTCTGGCCGGCCGGAAGGCCGACAATCTCTTCCATCATGTACCGACCGAGTCGGACAGCCGTGTCAGTCGAGGTCAGCAGGAAGCTCACGAGCACCAGCGCCATGAACGGTGCCCCGAACGAGGCTGGGATGCCGAGACTGGTCAGGACGATCCCGCCGCCGCCAGCAAAGGTCGGCAGTGCAGCGCCGATACCACCGGACGCCTCCGGGAGGCCAGCCACGGCGAGGGTCGCGAGTGCAACGGACGCGAGCAGCCCCTCACCGAGCATGCCACCATAGCCGATGAGTCGGGCGTCGGTCTCTTTGTCCAACTGCTTCGCGGTCGTCCCCGAAGAGACGAGCGAGTGGAATCCACTGATTGTCCCACAGGCGATTGTGATGAACAACAGCGGGAACAGCGGGAACAGGCCCGCGCTTTCAGCGCCCCAGAAGCCATTGAACGTCCCGATGGAGCTATCGACGACGAGGGGCTGACTGGCCGAGCCAAGCAGGGTGCCAGCGATGATGGCAATCAGTGCGCCACCGACACCGGCGTACAGCAGGAACGACGAGAGGTAGTCACGCGGCTGGAGGAGTACCCACACGGGAAGGGCACTCGCGACCGCTGCGTAGAGCATAATCACCGGGATCCACGCGGCGGTGTTTCCGCCGAGGGCGGACGCACCGGGAACCCACGACCCGCTGCCGCCGATCAGCACTGTGACCGCCATGTCCGCAGTCCGTCCTGCCGTTGGCTCAAACAGTGCAATGGGATACTGGATACCCACCCAGACACCGGCGAAGACACCAGCAACGAACAGGACCGTCCCCGGCAGGAACGGGCCGTTCAACTGGTAGAGGTACACACCAAACGCCAGCGCGAGGGCGATGTAGACCAGCGACGCCGTCACTACCTCGGGGTAGGAGTTGAACACAATTCCGACGACGAGTGCGAACACCGCGACGACGAGGATGATGGTAAGGAAGGCAAACCAGAGCAGCATGTTCTTCCCACCCTCACCGACGTACTCGCCGATGATGTAGCCGATTGACTTCCCCTCGTGTCGAAGCGAACTCGACAACGAGACGAAGTCGTGGACACTTCCCATCAGCGGGTTGCCGATAGCAATCCACAGGAGCGCGGGAACCCATCCCCAGATTACGCCTGCGGTAATCGGACCGACAATCGGTGCCCCACCCGCGATACTTGAGAAGTGATGTCCCAGCAGCACCGGTTTCTTCGACGGGACGTATTCCTGCCCGTCCTCATATTTGTGTGCCGGTGTCTCGCTGTCAGCGTCGAGTTCGAGGAACCGCGCAAGGTACTTCGAATACCCGAGATAGCCGACGCTGAACGTCACCAGTACTGCCAGAACGATCCAGATTACCTGTGTCATGTATGTGCATGAATGGTAACCAACATCAAGCTATTAATAGTTATTATATATTTCTTATACTTCTCAAGTCCGTCAGAATCCGCTCGGTCACACAGCTTCGACTATCAACGAAAATCCAATATCTGATTACTTATCGGTCATGCGCGGCCCGTACACGAGCGGCGGTCGGTAGCTCATACGGATTGTTGTCGATTAGTTCCGGATAGTGCCGATCCCGGAGTCGGGGCACACCGGTAAATCCGACAACAATCCATCTCAGACGAACGTCGGCGCCTCGGCGTTCGTGGCGACATCGAGTTCGGCGGCGACGTCATCGAGCAGGTCACCTTTCACCTCCGCCGTGCGGGTCGTGATTTCCGCGACCAGCGGCGGGTCGAGCGTCTCGCGGACTTCCCGGAGCCGTTCGTTCTCGGTCGCGACGCGGTCCCGGAGATAGCGGGCCCCGCGGCCGTCCTCGTCGGCCTCGGGTTCTGGCGTGAGCTTGTTCGCGACGAGGCCCCGAACCGAGAGGTCGCGCTCTCGCATTTCCTCGATGGCGCGGCGGGTCTCGTTGACCGAGAGCTGGTCGGGATTGAGTACGAGGAAGAAGGCGGCGTCGGCCTGAAGCGCGCCGCCGGCGAACTCGAAGAACTCCTTGCGGTCCTGCAGGCGCGCGAGTACCGGGTCACCGTCCATCACGCGCCGGGGCTCGTTGTTGCCGATTGCGGCCTTCTCGAAGAGGTCGATGCTCTTCTCGCGTTTGTGCATCAGCCGGTCGATCCACCCTTCGAGGAACTCCGGGAGACCGAGCAGGCGGAGCGTGCTGCCGGTCGGCGAGGTGTCGAAGACGACCCGGTCGTACGGGCCGGCGTTGCGCATCACGTCGACGAAGCGGTCGAACAGGGCTGACTCGTAGGCCCCCGGCGTCTGGTGGGCCATCTCTAGCTGCTGGTTTATCTCGTTGACCATCGCCGCCGACACCTGCTCTGAGAGGTCGTTTCGGATGCCGTCGAGGTGGCGCTGGGCCTCAGTCTCGGGGTCGATTTCCATCGCGTCGAGCCCGTCGATGCCCTCGACGGATTCCGGGTCGTCGCTGAACTGCTGGTCGAACACGTCCGTGACGGAGTGGGCCGGGTCCGTTGAGACGACGAGCGTTTCCAGTCCCGCCCGTGCGGATTTCACACCGTAGGCACAGGAGACGGTGGTCTTGCCGACCCCGCCCTTGCCGCCGAAGAAGACGAACGGCTCCATCAGAAGTGGTACTGCTGGCCCTTGCGTTCGATGTACGACCCGCGGTCCCACAGCCGCCGCTCCCAGGCCTCGAAGGTGTCTTCGAGATAGGGCAGCAGTTCGGCGGTGTAGTACGACACCGGCGACGGGATGCCGAAGGCGTCGGGGAAACAGGCCAGCATGAACGCGTCCTCGATGTCCTCGGCCTCCTTCTCGATTTTCTCGTAGGCCGGGTGCGTTATCATGCCGTGGTACAGCCCGAGGGCCCACTCCCGCAGCGTCCGGCGAAAGCGCTCGATTCGGTCGGCCAGTTCCATCGTGGGTCGTGTGTGCGAGAGGCACGGAGTAAAAGCTGTCGCAGTTACCCGTCGATAGTGCCCATCCGCTGTGGTGGACGGTCGTGTTCGGCTCCCGGAGACGAGGCACGATTTGAAGGGAGCCGGCCCACAACGGACGGTATGCGCGACACCATTCCCGTCACGATTCTCTCCGGGAGTCTCGGGGCCGGGAAGACGACGCTGCTGAACCACCTGCTGACCGAGGCCGGCGACCGAGACATCGCCGTTCTCGTCAACGACATGGGGACGGTCAACGTCGACGCCGACCTCATCGCGGAAGGGTCCGAGCTCGATGTCGACGACGGCGTCGCGGAGCTATCGAACGGCTGTATCTGCTGTGAGCTGCAGGACGACCTCGAAACGGCGGTCGTCCGGCTGGCGAACGACCGTGACTTCGACGCGCTGGTCGTCGAGTCCTCGGGCATCTCCGAGCCGGCCCCTGTCGCACGGCTGTTCACCACTGAGTCACGAGTCGCGGCGCTCTATCGCGTGGACACGCTCGTGACGGTGCTCGACACCAGACTGTTTCTCGACGCCTTCGCCGGCGAGACGCCCGAGCGCCGTGGTACTGGTGGAGCGAACGCCGACGGAGACACCGACGACGCCGACCGCCCACTCTCGGATTTGATGGTCGAACAGGTCGAACTCTCGAACATCGTCCTCCTGAACAAGACGGATCTCTGTACGGACGCGGAACTCGACGAGGCCGAAGAACTGGTGCGGGCGCTCCAGCCCGACGCCGAGACCGTCCGAACGACCTTCTCACAGGTCGCCCCCGACCGGCTGTTCGACCGAGAACTGTTCGACCCGGACGAAATCAACGACCTGCCGGGCTGGAAGCGCGCGCTGTCCGGGGCCGGACACGGCGGCGACAGCGGAACCGGTGCCCATGAGAGCGACAGCGACCACGAACACGACCACCACCACCCCGAGGACGTGTACGGCGTCACCTCCTTCACCTACCGTCGCCGCCGGCCGTTCCACCCCGGACGGCTGGCCGACGTGTTGCGCGACCTTCCGCAGGGCGTCGTCCGGTCGAAGGGAACTGTCTGGCTGGCGGGCAACGACTGCCACGTCGTCGTCGGACAGGCCGGCCCCTCGGTACGGGCCGAGGCACAGGGCCCATGGATCGCCAGCCTCCCCGAAGTCGAGCGGGACATGTACCGCTCGAACCGGCCGGAGCTCGACTGGCACGACGAGCACGGTGACCGCCGGACTGAACTGGTGTTCATCGGGACGGAGTACGACGAAGACGCCCTTCGGACGGCGCTCGACGACGCGCTGGTGACTGACACAGAATGGACGGACAGCGAGACACTCACGGGTCCGTTCCCGGCAGAACAGGGCGAGGAGACGGTGATTCGGAGCCCCTAGCAGGCGCAGTCACGACCGGCCGCGCGCTCGAAGCGCATCTCATCCCCGCAGTCCGGACAGACCGGCTCGCCCTCCAGTTCGACATCCCGGATGCGAACACCGCAGTCGTCACACCAGTACGCGCCCTTCGACCCGTCGTCGGGACGGGACTTCGCGTCCGGCTGTGACGTGAGCGCCGCTTTGACGCTGTCGAGAATGCTCATGGTCGTATATTGAGATTACGGCTACTAAACGTACCGTGGTTGTGTGCAACCGTCTCACAACCAGCGGCAGCGCCGTTGCTCAGTGCCACGCATTCACTTCCAGTGCCCCGACCAGCCGTCTCACGCTCCTGGCACGTCCGCCGCCAGTTCCTCGATGGCCCGTTCGAGTTCGTTGCCGCGCTTCCAAGCGGCGATGCGGTCGGCGAAGGGCAGCGGTAGGTTCAGCGAGACGGTCGACCGTATCGTGATGCGGGACCCGTTTTCCTCCGGCGTAACGGTAATCTGTGTCTCTAAGCGGTCGAACGGACCGACCTCACCCTCGGCGGTGTACCTGAGCCCGTCGTCCCGCGACTCGAAGCGGAGCGGCACCGACATTCCCGGGCCGGCGGCAGTGACCAGCGTGCCCGTCTCAGTCTCCTCGACAGCCGTCACCGTGAACGTCCCCTCCGCCGCGACGACTGCCTCCGGCGAGAGAGTCCGGTGGACAGCCGGTGGCCGCGCCATCACGAACCGAGAGCGTTCGACCTCGCGCATACCAGTCCACATGCGTACCGGGGTGGTAAATCACAGGGCCAGCGGAGCCGAGACAGCGACCAGCAAAACAGCGAAGCCGACACCGATGTAGATGAGGCGCTGAAAGCGAAGCTCCGGGGCGATGTGTACCGAGGGCGGCGGGGCCATCCAGATCAGTCGGTGGTACGAAACGGCGGCGACAGCGATGGTCCCGACTGTCGCAACGGCCAGACCGGCCCACACCGGAAGCCCGTAGGCGAGGCCGTACAGCGGGCCGAGAGAGAACAGTAACATCACCGCCATCGCAGTGCAGACGAGAAACGGGACCGGGTCGACCGGGTCCCCGTCACGGTTTTGAACGTGCATACGTCACGTTAGGCCCGCCTGCCAAAGAGCTAAGGGGCGTCCCGTCCGTGTTCGTGGGCATGAGCGACGCGAACGGGTTCGAGGAGGGGGCAAGCGGGTCACAGGGCGACCCTCGGGTACTTATCGCGATGAACGTGGTGCTCTCGACGGTCTTCGCGGCCACTATCGTCTGGGGGCTGAGCGTCATCGGGATGGCAGAGCTCACCGCGATCAACGTCGCGACCGGCGCGATACTGCTGTTCGCGCTGACCTACGCCATCACGCTCCAGTAGCGGTCCAGTGAAGCGACCGCGACGCTCGGCTTACTCGGGGTCGTAGGGGTGTACGTCGTCCACTGCTGGCGCGCCGACGACGAGCGTCCGCACCGGTTCGGTCGCTGATTCGGGGTTGTGCGCCCGCTGGGGGCTGTCCGGTTCGACGACGAACGCCTCGTCTTCGTCGACTTCGTAGGTTCCTTCCGGCGTTTCGACGGCCAACAGCCCCGAGAGGACGTAGAACAGTTCTTCCTGATCGTCGTGGTAGTGATACGCGAGCGGGATGTCCTCGCCGGGGGCGACCTCGTAGACGTTCACGGCCGCGTTTTCGAGGCCGACGGCGTCGCTGATGGAGCGCTGGACGCTGGGCCGGTCCGGTGTCGGTTCGATGTCGTCGACTGCGAGGTGGTGATAGCCCATACCATTGCTATCGACGGCGACCGAGGTAAAACGACTGCTGCCGAGCTACTCAGTCAGTGGCCTCTTCCGCGTCGACCGACTCCGTCTCGTCGGCTTCGAGACGGACGACGCGAGCCTTCATGATGCGCGTGTTTTCGACCTGTTCGACGCGGATCTCGACGCCGTCGTAGGTGATGGTCTCGCCTTCCTCGACCAGTCGACCCGCCCGGTTGAAGATGAACCCGGCGATGGTCTCGAACTCCTCGCCTTCAGGCAGGTCCAGATCCAGCGCCTCGTTGACCTCCTCGATATTGACCTCGCCTTTGACCGTGACCGTGTCGTCGTCGACGTACTCGATGGGTTCCTCTTCCTCGCCTTCGAGTATCTCGCCGACGATCTCCTCGGTCAGGTCTTCCATCGTCACCAGTCCCTCTGTGGTTCCAAATTCGTCGATGACGATGACCATGTGCAGGCGTTCGGCCCGCATCTCGGTCAGCAGGTCGTCGACGTTCTTCGACTCTGGGACGTGCAGGGTCGGCTCGATGAGGTCCTCCAAGTCCATGTCCTTTGCCAGCGCCTCGCCGTAGTTGAGGTCCCGCACGAGGTCGCGGATGTGGATGACGCCGATGACGTTGTCCAGACTTCCCTCATAGACCGGAATCCGGGCGTGGCCGCTATGGATACACGTCTCCAAGGCTTCCTCCGCGGAAGCCTCCTTTGCGACCGCGGTCATGTCCAGCCGCGGGGTCATCACTTCCTTGGCGATGGTGTCGTTGAATCGGAGGGTGCGCTGGAGCATCTCCCGTTCGTCCTCGTCGAGGACGCCCTCGCGCTCGCCCGTCTCGATGATGTCCTGTATCTCCTCGCGGGTGACATAGGAGGTCTCGATAGCGGAGCGGCCGCCGGTGATCTTGTTGACGACGCGAGTGAGGTAGTCGAACAGCAGGATGAGTGGGAGCAGCACCTTCTCGGCAAACTTGAGCGGCTTGGAGATACGCAGCGCCCACGATTCGGTGTTCTCCACTGCGTAGCTCTTGGGCGCGCTCTCGCCGAACAGCAGCACGATAGCGGTGATACCAAACGTCGCGACGGCGACAGCCTGTCCCTGAGAGAGATACATCGCCAGTAGTCCCGTCGCGATAGACGACATCGCGATGTTGACGAGGTTGTTCCCGACGAGAATGGTCACGAGCAGGCGATGGGGGTCCGCCTTGAGTCGCTTGAGCGTCTTCGCACCCGGCACGCCGTCCTCGACGAGTGACTCCGTCCGATGTGCGGGCAGTGAGAACATTGCGATCTCCGAAGACGAGAAAAACGCCGAGAGAATGATGAGGAGGGTGATAGTGGCGACACCACCGACCAGCACCACGCTTTCGGGTATCACGACGCCGGCGTATTCGATAGCCTGCAACGTCGCTGTAGACAGCTCAAACGGCACAGGTAGGTCCATGGCCATCAACGGTCGGAGTTGTAATGGACGCGGATTAAGGCTTGTCATGAAGGGGACGCCAGCGAAGCCCTTACCCGGCTTTCGCGCGTATCGCCGCTCAGAGTATGAGCGAGCCAGACATCACGCTGTACCGGCTGCAGGCGTGTCCGTTCTGTGAGCGCGTCGTCCGGAAGCTGGATGCCCACGACCTCGACTACCAGTCGCGGTTCGTCGAGCCGATGCACTCCGACCGCGACGTGGTCAAGCGACTGTCCGGCAAGCGGACCGTGCCAGCTATCGTCGACGAAAACACCGGCGTCACGATGTCCGAGAGCGCGAACATCGTCGCGTATCTGGAGCGAACCTACGGCGAGGGCGAGGCGACAGAGGGAGGTGTGGCCTGATGGAACTCGACTTCGACGTCGTCGATCTCGACCCGGTCGACCACCCCGAGGAAGGCGACACCGCCCCGGATTTCACGCGCCCGCTCGTCAACGACGAGTTCTGGGAGGACGAGTCGCTGGCGTCGCTGTGTGCCGACAGCGAGCAAGTCGTTCTCGTGTTCCACGCGATGGACGGGGCGTTCCCGGCGACCTACATCTGGAACGAGATCCGCGACCGCGCGTGGCACGAGCAGGCAACCGTCGTCGGCGTCTCTATCTCGACGCCCTACGAGCACAAGCAACTGCTCGAAGAGCGGGAGATCGAGGGGAACCACCGACTGTTCTCGGACCCGGCAAACGGCGTCGCACAGCAGTACGACATCGACATGGCCCTCGACGGGATGGCCGGTATCGAGGAGCCGCGGCCGGCCGTGTTCGTCCTCGATAGCGACCGGACTATCGAATACGCGTGGGTCGCGGAGGAATGGCCCGACTTCCCGGACTACGACGCGGTCGAAGCCCAGCTCTGACGATGGCGACAGTCGACGACGCCGCGGCAGCAGTCCGCGACGGAGGGCTGGTCGTCTATCCGACAGAGACGGTGTACGGTCTCGGCGCGGACGCGCTCGATGCTGAGGCGGTCGAGCGCGTGTTCGAGGCGAAGGGCCGTGACCGTGACAAGCCGATCTCAATGGCCGTTCCCGATGTCGAGACCGCTCGCCAGTACACGCGTGTGAACGAGCGCGAACTGGCGTTCATGCGCGAGTTCCTTCCCGGGCCGGTCACCGTCGTCACCGAGCGCCGGGACGCGGTCCCAGACGTGCTGGTGGCCGGCCGGGACCGCGTCGGTATTCGCATTCCCGACCACGACACAGCGCTGGAGTTGCTTGCAGAGACTGGGCCGCTCACCGCCACGAGCGCCAACATCTCCGGAAACCCGAGCGCCCGCACCGTTGACGACCTCGACGCGATCCGCGAGCGCGTCGCGGCGGTCGTCGACGACGGCGAAACTGACGGCGGGACCGGCTCGACGGTCGTCGATGTCGACAGCGGGACGATACATCGCCGTGGCGCGCGAGCCGACGCCGTCGAATCGTGGCTAGCGGCTCGGGACTGACACGCCGGCCACCCGTACGAGTCCCGACGGCTCAGCGTAACATCGACCGTAGCGACTGCGTTTTCACTCCGCAGTCGTCGCTGAATTCACAGGGTGTACACTTCGCATCGTTACGTACCCGACCCGGCGGCCCATCGATGCTCTCGGCAGTTCTGACCGCCCGACGGTAGACGCCGGCCCGCCGCGCGTTCACCTCGATGTGTCGTATCACGCCGTACGCCGGGTACTCCGCGTAGGCGGCGTCGATGTCGCGCTCGCGCTCCCAAGAAAGCGCCTGTGCGGCGGCGACCAGCCGCACGGTCTGGGGCTCCCAGACACCGTCTTCGGGCGGCCGCCCGGCGAACACGAGCGACGGCACTGGACCGTCCTGTCCGGCGACGATCTTGTGTGCGATTCCCCGAGCGTCCTTCCCTTCGAGATACGCATCGGCCGCTGTCGGGGCGACCAACGCATCCCAGTCAGCCAGACACTCTCGAAGCCCTCTGAGCCGGTCGCGATACTCGTCGGGTTCCACTTCGATGGGGGCGGCCAGCAGGGTAGCGTCGTCGGTCAACAGCCGCTCGTAGTCGAGGGCCAACTGGCGAACCGACTCGATTTCGTCTGGAATCTCGCTCGCGCCGTCGCGGCGGCGGTAGTAGAGCTTCCGCGGGCAGTAGGCGGCCGTTTCCAGTTCCCTGAACGTGTGGGTCGGCATGGCCCTGCATGGTCGTGTTCTCCTACAAGAAAGTTCGGCGGGGCGTGTCGGCGACATTCAGTCAGATAGCAGGGCCGACCCCATCTCGGCGAGACAACGCTGTGAAGACTAGCCGAGACTCACATCGACACGTCAGCGCCGGAGTCCAGCGAATCGATGTCCTCGGTGGCTTCGTCGAGGCCGTCCTCGCGGAGGGTGGCGGCGTGCTGTGTCGACAGTCCGGCGTCGGTGAGCACGTCCTCGAACTCGCTCTGGAAGCGGTGGGAGACGCGGCGCGTGGCGTCCTGTGCGGCGACGACGCGGCGGTAGTGGGCGGCACAGGACTCGTCGATGTCGAACTCGGCCGCGAGCTCGGCGACAGACGGGGCATCGTCGGCGACGCGACGGCGGAACTCGGCCAGATCAAACGATGCCTCTGTGTCCTCGTCGCGGAGGAGATGCAGGTCCAGTCGCGCCTCGACCACGGCGGATGCGTCTACGCCGATGTCGGCCGCGATGGTCGCGTCATCGCTCCCCTCGTAGAACAGTCGGACTACTGTCACAAGGGCCTCGTCGGCGAGTTCAGTTTGGAACTCGTACCGCTCGCGCATCCGCGCGATGACATCACCGAGTCGGTCCGGGACACCGGCCTCGTCAGTATCGGCGAGGGACCCTCTCGACGCCTCCTGAGACTCCGTCACAGCCTCCTCGTCGGAGACATCCATGAAGATGTCACGGAGTTCTTCGGTCTTCTCGTCCATCGAACATGAAACTCCTCCTCAGGAGTCATATATCTGTCGGATGGGCAACGTAACACGCGGAAACTTTCAACAGCGACCTAATTCTCGCAGGACTGCGACGGGGTCGTGGCAAGATTTAAGCGGACACAAATCGCGTGTTACCGTATGTCATCTATACTCCAGACGACCACACGCCCGACGTTCTGGCGCATCGGCGACGTGGGGAAAGTGTTGTTCTACTATCTCGCAGCGCTCGCTGTCATCGTCTTTCTGTACGGTGTGTACAACCGTGTCACCCGCTATACCCGGGGCAGCGAGGACGCTTTCGAGCGACTGGACGAGCTGCCACAGCGGACGGTCGCAGCGGCGAAGTTGGCGCTGTCAAACCGGAAGCAGTTAGACCGTGACACTGTCGCCGGCGTGATGCACGCCTTCATCGTCTGGGGGTTTCTGACGCTGCTCATCGGGACGACGATACTGGGCATCGACATCGACTTCTACCGGCCGCTGACTGGCGAGTCCTTTTTTGTCGGTCGCTTCTACCTCTCTTATTCGTTCGTCATGGACGCGATGGGGCTGCTGTTCGTCGTCGGCGTCGGTGTCGCGCTGTGGCGGCGTTACGGTCGCAAGCTTGACCGCCTCCACGACCGCCACACGTCCCGCGAGGACGACCTGTTTCTCGGCGCGCTGTTCGTGCTTGGCGTCGGCGGGTATCTCACCGAGGGCATCCGGATTCTCGGTACTTCGACGGTCCGGGATGTCTCCTTCGAGACGGTGAGTTTCGTCGGCTGGTCGGTCAAAGAAGCGCTCGTCATGGCCGGAATGACGCCGGAGCTGGCAGCGGGTGCGTACCCCTTTGTCTGGTGGAGCCACTCGCTCGTCGCGCTGTGGTTTGTCGCTTGGATTCCCTACGCGAAGCCGTTCCACATGCTCTCCTCGTTTGCCAACCTCGTCGCCCGCGACGAGAAAGCCGGAGTGCGACTGCCGGGCGTCCCGGCTGATGCTGATCCCGACGATATCGGCCCGAGTGGAATTGATGACTTCTCTTGGAAACAACTGCTCGACCACGACGCCTGCACCAAGTGCGGCCGGTGCTCGTCAGTCTGCCCAGCGAAAGCGTCCGGGCGGCCGCTTGACCCGCGCAACGTCATTCTCGACCTGAAACGCTACCGCGAGGAGCGCGACGCCGGCGGCGAGGACGTGCCCATCGTCGCCGACGGCGGTACGTCGGTTATCGACGCCCACACGATGGAGTCCTGCATGTCCTGTATGGCCTGCATGGACGCCTGCCCAGTCGATATCGAGCACGTCACGCAGTTCACCGAGATGAACCGCCGGCTCACCGAAGCCGGCGAGATGGACGAACACGTGCAGGACGCGATGATGAACGTGTTCCAGCACGGCAACACCTTCGGCGACCCCGAACGCGCCCGGCCGGACTGGACCGAGGACCTCGACTTCGAGGTGCCCGACGCCCGCGACGAACCCGTCGAGTTCCTCTGGTACGTCGGCGATTACCCGAGCTACGACGAGCGCAATCAGGAGATCGCACGCGCGCTGGCCCGGGTTTTTGAGGCCGCCGACGTGGACTACGGCATCCTCTACGAGGCCGAACAGACCGACGGCAACGACGTTCGCCGCGTCGGTGAGGAGGGGCTCTACGAGATGCTCGTCGAGGACAACACCGAGGCGATACTGGACTGTGAGTTCCAGTCCATCGTCACGACGGACCCCCACGCCTACAACACGTTCATGAACGAGTACCCCGAGTTCGAGGCCTGCGAGTGGGGCGAGGGCGACGTGTTCCACTACACGCAGGTCGTCGCCGACCTCGCCAGTTCGGGCGCGCTCGGCCTCTCCGGATCGGAACTGGACTACACCGTCACCTACCACGACCCTTGTCACCTCGGCCGGTACAACGGCGAGTTCGAAGCTCCGCGTGACCTCATCCGCGCGACTGGCGCGGACCTCCACGAGATGCCGCGCAACAGGGACGACTCCTTCTGCTGTGGCGGTGGCGGTGGCGGCCTCTGGATGGACCTCGAAGAGGAGACGAAACCGAGCGAGGAACGCCTGCGAGAGGCCCTCGAAGACACCGAGGCAGGCGCGGCCGTCGAGAAATTCGTTGTCGCCTGCCCGATGTGCATGACGATGTACGAGGACGGGCGCAAAACCGGCGGCTACGAGGACGACCTCGAAATCGTCGGCGTGACGGAGCTGCTGGCAGAGGCGGTCGGGGAAGCGGAAGTCTGACCGCTCGGGCGTAAATCTTCAAGTGGCTGAACCGAAAAGGGCCACTATGGCCCTCCTGCTCCCGGGATTACCCGGCGCAACGGAACTTCTTGTCATGGGTATGGTGCTAGCACTGTACGTCGGACTCCCAGCCGCCGGCATGATACTCATCTACAACTTTCTCGACGGGAAACGCGGCTACGAAAAGCGTATTTCCGAACTCGAACGCAAGGTCGAGACACTCGAAGCCGAGCTATCCGAGGAGTAACGACGCCGAGCACACCAGCGGCGACCAGTCTGACGAACTTCAGAACCGGTCTGGAAGGCCAACGGAGCGGTGATCGGTCCGACCCTGTGCTGTTGCTGTGTTCCGTTACTGTCGCTCTCTACTGAGGGGTGCCCTTACGACACACCACGACGGGTGCTACCGGTCCAAGTGGTGGATTGGCGCAGTGCGCCGCCGGCAGCGTTAGTCCGGCGTTCCGGAGCGTGTTGTGGGCGCTTCGTCGACTGGTGCAGCGGTGTCGCGGCCCGTGCTCGGCACACGACTTCGATTCGGGTACACCCGTTTGACACAATCGGCACAATTGGTGACAAGTACCATGCTTCTGGATTGCCGGACCCAGTATATGTATGTTACCGAAATATGGCTAGACCAGATATAATGGCATTATACACCATATATATGCCTTCGTCCCCCAGCAGGCCACCACCATCGGAGCCTGTGTCCACCTGCGTCCAGCCAAACCCTTAACGCCGCCAGACACTCACAGCGAGATGATGGAGGTCGCACTGCTCACTGTCGGTGACGAACTGCTGGCTGGCGACACGGAGAACACGAACGCGTCGTGGCTGGGTCGTCAGCTCACGGCCGCCGGGGCGAGCGTCACTCGCGTCCTGACCGTGCCCGACGACGAGGCAGTCATCGCCGACGCCGTGGCGCGGTTCCATGACGCCTTCGACGCGGTCATCGTCACCGGCGGTATCGGCGGGACGCCCGACGACGTGACGAAGGCCGCCGTGGCGCAGGCCTTCGGCAGGGAGCTTGTCGTCCCCGACGACGTGCGGGCGCACCTCGAAGCGAAGGCCGAGCGGTTCGCTGATGACAACCCCGAGATGGTGGACCGCTACGATATGGACCTCGACCTCGATGCGTGGGCGTCGGTCCCCGAGGGCGGGCAGGCGCTGCTGACGGACGAGAGCTTCGCCGCCGGCTGTGTCATTGACCGCGTGTACGTGTTCCCGGGCATCCCCGAGGAACTGCAAGCGATGTACGAGACCGTCGCCGACGAGTTCGACGGTGACCGGACGACGGAGACGATTCACACGCCCGCGCCCGAGGGCGCGCTGGTCGGCCGTGTTACCGAAGCCCGCGAACAGTTCGACGTGGCCGTCGGGAGCTATCCGCGCAAAGACGACGCGCCGGGACGGGTGAAAGTCACGGGTGATGACCCGGCGGCCGTCGCCGACGCGGCGGCGTGGCTCCGTGAGCGGATCGAGACGGCCGACGGCGAGTGACTCACATCCCGCCGCCCGCACCGCCACAGCCCGCGGCCCCGCCGGCTCCCGCTGCGGTCCCTGCGCACGCGGCGGCCGCGCCCGCGGTCGCTCCGGCGCAGTGAGCCGCGATGGCCGCCTGCCCGCCGCTGTACGCGCCCGTGCCCATCGACTCGGCGTCGAAGGGCTTCCAGTCGACCGGTGGAATCTCGTCGTCGCCGTTATCCCCCTCGGCGACGGCCTCCCGGAGCGACCCGACGTCGAAACCCGGTTCGGTCAGGTATCGCTCTACGAGCGGTGGATTGACGGCGATTCGGCAGTAGATGACCGCGTCCTCCTCTTCGTGGGCGTACGCGAACTGGAGGTCGTAGTGGCGGACGTGGCAGTCGGCGAACGGCTCCCGCACCGCCTCCAGCGCCCGGCCGACAAACGACCAGACGGCGTCGCGGTCCGGTTCGCCGACGTCCTCGAAGAGGAAGGTAACCACGGGGACGAGGATGTCGTCGCCGTCGTCGTGGACGTTGACCTTGTTTATCTCGGCGAGGTCCGGGTCCTCAGCGAGTTCCTCGGGCAGCGGGTCGAAGGCGGCGTCGATGGCGTCGTTGGCGGCCTCGCGCTCCTCGCGGTAGTCTGGTGTCAGGTCCGCGAATCCGAGGCCGTCGAGGAAGTCGTGCATCTGTTCGGTCAGCGAGTCACTGTCCTCAGAGGGCATCGGTCAGGTGTGACGGCGGCGTCGGCATAAATCTCGTGTCCGGGCGGGAGCGTGTCACACGGCCCCCGCGTCCCGTCGCCGAGGGCGCAGTCGCCGCCGCAAGCGGTGGGTTCATGCCGCGGACGGCCGGAACAGTCGGTATGAACCTGACACAGCGCCCGCGCCGCCTGCGGACCGACGGCGTCCGACCGCTGGTGCGCGAAACTGACCTTTCGGCATCTGACCTCATCGCACCGGTGTTCGTCGACGCGACGACTGACGAACGGGTCCCTATCGAGACGATGCCGGGCCACGAACGGGTCCCTATCGATGACGCGGTCGAGCGTGTCGAGGAGGTCCGCGAGACCGGCGTCGAAGCCGTCATGCTGTTCGGCGTCCCGGAGTCAAAAGACGAGCGCGGGAGCCGCGCTTGGGCCGAGGACGGCGTCGTGCAGGAGGCGACCCGCCAGATTACAAGCGAGACGGACGCCTACGTCATCACGGACGTCTGTCTCTGTGAGTACACCGACCACGGCCACTGCGGCGTCCTCGAAGACGCCGCCGCCGAGGACCCCCGGCTGACGGTGCGCAACGACGAGACGCTTGACCTGCTTGGGAAAATCGCCGCGAGCCACGCCGCGGCCGGGGCCGACATGGTCGCGCCGTCGGGCATGATAGACGGTATGGTGGGCGCAATCCGGGAGGCGCTGGACGCCCAGGGCGACACCGACGTACCAATCATGAGCTACGCCGCGAAGTACGAGTCGGCCTTCTACGGCCCGTTCCGGGACGCCGCCGACGGTGCCCCGGCCTTCGGCGACCGGCGGCACTACCAGATGGACCCCGCGAACGCACGCGAGGCCCGGCGCGAGGTCGACCTCGACGTCGAGCAGGGCGCGGACGTGCTGATGGTCAAGCCCGCGCTGCCGTATCTGGACATCGTCAAGGAGGTCCGAGACTCCTACGACCATCCCGTCGCCGCCTACAACGTCTCCGGCGAGTACGCGATGTTGCACGCCGCCGCCGAGAAGGGGTGGCTCGACCTCGAAGCGGTCGCCTACGAGTCGCTGCTGTCTATCAAACGTGCCGGCGCGGACCTGATTCTCACCTACTTCGCCGAGGACCTCGCGGACCAGCTCTGAGCGGGGTCGCGCTCCGTGCGGTACCCGTTCGAGTCGTTCCGGTGGAGAGTCCCGGCGAGCGACAGGTCCCCAACCTATTCATGCGACAGGAGCGGAGTTGCTGTATGCAGCGACAGTCCCTCCTCGTGGCGGTTGTCGCCGCGATTGCGCTGCTGTCGTTCAGCGTCGGTGCCGCGAGCATCGACGCCGCCACCGGCTCCGACCGAGCGGAGATGAGCCGGGACGACAGCGAAATCGACAACCCCGACGGACAGGGCCTCAGCGACCCACCGGGTAGCATCGACCCGCCCGAAAGCGACGGCGGTGCCCGCGCGCTGCTGCCGAGCGTCCCCGCCCCGGCAGTCGGCGCGCTGGCCGTCGGCCTCGCGGTCGGGCTCGTGGTCCTGTGGCGACTGGCCGGCCAGAGCCGGACAATTGATGAGGCGGGCGGCGAGACGCCAGCCGTCACAACGCCGGAGTCCGCGAGAAGCCCCGCACATAGCGCGGCTGAAATCGAGGTCCCGCTCACCAACGACGTGTACCGCGCGTGGGCTGCCCTCGAAGACGCGGTGACCCCGGAAAACAGTTCGTCGACGCCACAGGATATCGAGGCGGACGCAACAGCGGCCGGTGCCGACCCCGAGGCCGTCGCCTCGCTCAGGTCGGTGTTCGAGCGGGTTCGCTACGGCCGGGAGCGGCCAGACGCCGACCTAGAGACTCAGGCTCGTGAAGCACTGGAACGGGCCGCCGACGATGCGGACGCCATCGCGACGAGTCCCGACGACGTGGCCGCAGAGACCGAAGCGGACAGCGGGGAGGCCGAGCCGTGACGCTGCGCCGGGTCCCGCTGGCCCTCGGCCTCGTCGCGACAGCGATCGGCGTCGGACTCGCCGCTCTCGGCGCGCCACTGTTGCCCTCGGGCGCTGTCTCGGACCTCCCGATACTCGCCGTGGCCGTCTTCGCTGGCGGTGTCGCACTCCTCGCATTGCTCGTTCGCTCCCTCGACAGCGAGCGCGGCGTGGCGCTCCCGGACACTGACAGCCAGTACGTCACGGTCCCCGGTGACGACATCGACGAAGCACTCGCATCCGGGGCCGGACAGGAAGCCATCCGGCGGCGCGTTGAAGGGGTCGCAGTCACCGTGCTCCAGCGGGACGGCCTCTCTCCCGACGAGGCAACGGATGCGCTCAGGTCCGGCGCGTGGACGGATCGGGAGCCGGCACGGGAGCTGTTCGACGGGACGCCGATATCGCTTCGAGCGCGGCTGTCCGGGTGGCTCTCGGGCGTCCATCCGTTCCAGCGGCGTGTCGCGCACGCAACGGCCGAACTCCGGCGGCGCGACGAGGAGCGATGAGCGAGACCCACCGTACCGGCCGCTGGTTCGGGCTGGCTGGGGCCGCACTGGTCGCCGTCGGCGTCGGGCTAGTCGGGCAGGTTCCCGCGCTCGTGTTGCTTGGCGGGCTGGGCGTCACACTGAGCGCGTACGACCGGGTGGCCGTCCCGCCGGCCGCGAACGTGTCGATACAGCGCTCGATCACGCCAAAAGAGCCGGCGCTGGGAGAGCGGGTGACGGTCGCGCTGACGGTCCGCAATGACGGCTCGCGGACGATTCCGGACCTCCGGCTCGCCGACGGCGTGCCCGACTCAGTTCGGGTAGTCGAAGGGTCAGCGTCGTTCGGGACAGCGCTTCGACCCGGCGCATCGACGACGATTACCTACGAGATTACCGGCGGGACCGACCGCTGCGTGTTCGACCCGGCGACGGTGATCGTCAGGGACGTGGTCGGTGTCGTCGCCCGACGAACGAACGTCACGGCTGAGCCCGACACCGTCACTTGGGAGCAGCCAGCCAGTTCGGCACTGTTGCCGCTGGTCCCGGCAGTGGCCCGTCGGCCCGGGACGGTCCCCGTCGACGAGGGCGGCGAAGGGGTCTCGTTCTACGCGGTCAGGGAACACCGCTCGAACGACCCGCTCTCGCGCGTCGACTGGAACCAGTACGCCCGCACCGGCGACCTTCGGACCGTCGAGTTCCGCCGCGAGCAGTCCGCGACGGTCGTGGTCGTCGTCGACGCCAGAGCGGCCGCCGCCCTCGCGCCGCGTCCGGACGCCGAGACGGCAATCGAGCGGTCGACGATGGCCGCCGTCGCCCTCGTTGAGGGGCTCCCGGAGGACGGCCACGAAGTCGGCGTCGCGGCGTACTCGCCGGAGGGGGCGTGGCTCGCGCCCGGCACGAGCGCTGCCCACCAGCGGCAGGCCCGTGACCTGCTCAGGACCGACCGCGCCTTCACCGCGACGGCGGTCACCCGGGAGCCGGACACGAGCAGGCTCATTGCACAGTTGCCGACGGCGGCGAACGTCGTCTTCCTCGGCCCGCTGTGTGACGACGACAGCGAGGCGCTGGTCCGCCGACTCGCCGCCAGCGGCCACCCGGTGACGGTTCTGAGTCCCGATCCGACCGCGACGGACACGGCGGGCCACCGGCTAGCGCGGCTCGAACGCCGCGAACGGCTCCGACGGTTGCGAGCGGCCGGAATTTCGGTCCACGACTGGCCCGCAGGCGAACCGCTGGCACAGGTCACTGAGCGGGCATGGCGAGGTGGCCGATGACGACGCGAACCGGCGTCGTCTGTGGCGGCGCGGCCCTCATAGCGGGCGTCACGACGTTGTTTACCGCCGGCAGCAGCACGGTCTCGACCGCCGCCGCTCTCGTCGGCGTGGTGCTGCTTGCCGGCGGGCAACTGATCCAGTCCGGCCGACTGGTCGACTTCGCCAGCGCGTTGCTGTTTCTGGCACTACTGGTCGCCGCCCTCCAAGGAGCGACGACGACGACAGTGCTTGTCGCTGGCGGCGCGACGGTACTGGCTTGGACGTTCGCCCATGCGGCCATCGACCTCTACGCGGACCTCGGGACCGCACCGGGGACGCCCGTCGAGTTCACGCACGTCGCGGGGACGACGGGGCTGGTCGGCGGGAGCGTCGTGGTGACGACCCTGCTATTTCAGCTGAACGTCCCGGCGCTGTCGCCGCTGGCGCTGGCAAGCGTCGTGCTTGGCGCAATCGCGCTGACCGCGGCGCTCAGGCGATAGTCGGTAAGTGGTCACTTTGGCGTCGGTTCAGACTCGGATTCCGCGGTGTCGGCTAGCGTGAGTACGTCATCTGCATCAGTGAGCGGAAGCCTGACTGAGACGGTCGTCCACCCGTCGGCGCGGTCGTACTCGATGCCGCCGCCGGCCGCCTCGGCAACCCACCGTGCGAGCCAGATGCCGAGGCCGCTACCGTGCTGGAGGTTGGTGATGTCTTCGTCGTCGAACACGACGGTCCGTTCGACGGCCGGGATGCCGGGGCCGTCGTCGAGAACGCGGACAAACGCGTCTCCGCCGGCCCGCTCGGCCGTGATTCGGACGGTCGTACCATCAGGTGTGTGTCTGACCGCGTTCTCGACGAGGTTGTCGAGCGCGTCGTAGACCGCCGTCCCGCCGGAGACGGGGAGTTGTCTTGGAAGCGCCGTTTCGACCGGTGTGTCGGGGCGGTAACTGTCGGCGACGGACCGAGCCAGCGCCGCCGCGTCGACCGACTGGTCGGCTTCTCCATCGAGCGCGGTTTCGACGTTGCGGGCCTTTTCGCTGACGGCGGCGAGACGGTCAGCCGCGTCGAGGGCGCGAGACGCCGCCAGCGAGACGGACGAGTCGGCTGCGTGGGCACGGACGTATTCCGACATGCCGAATACAACGGAGAGCTCGTTCCGGAGATTGTGCCGCAGGACCCGGTGGAGAACCCGGAGTCGCCGCTTTTGCCGCCGGCTGTCCGTCACATCCGTGTACATCGCGAACCCGCAACGACGGCCGTCGGTCGTGTCGTACGGGACGCCGCGGTAGATGAACTCGCGGCAGCCGTCAGCCGTCTTCCGGGAGACAACAGCGTAGTTGACTTCGCCCGAGGCCGTCCGCTGGTCGTAGTCGACCGCTTCTTCGACGCGGTCGCCGGGGACGATGTAGTCGTTGAGCGGTTCGCCGACAATCTCCTCCCGGTCGTAGCCGAAGGTTTCGACGAACGCGGGATTGACCGTTCGGACGATTGGAACGAAGTTGACGATTTCGAAGCCGACGACCGCGTCCTGAATGAGATCGAACAGGTACTGGAACGGGTCGGACACCTCGGTCGCTCGGCAGAGCGAGCCGACGATGGACTCGTCAGTTGCCGTCGTGAGTTCGACCGTCACCGGACCGGCGAGGTCGCTTTGCGGGAACCTCACCTGACAGCTCTCGGTCCGGTCCGACGCGCTGCTGACGGCCTGTCTCGCCGTAGCCAGCGTCTCGCGGTCCTCAGCCGCCACCACCACCTCGACTGGCGTCCCGACAAGTTCGGCAGGCGTCCGGTCGAGCACTGCGGCGAACTCCTCTGTCGCGAACGTGAACCGACCAGCGTCGTCGATGCCGAACATCAGTTGTCTCGGATCCGGAGGAAGGGTGGGCTCGACAGATGTGATACCGGCTGTTTCTCGCCGACGGTGCCACGCGGCGAGGCCGTGAGCGTCAGGTGCTCGCGGCCGTCGATCCGTGTCAGCGTGAGTTCCTGATCGGCAGCGCCCGAGTAAAAGGCCCCGAGCGTTTCCGGGACCGCGTCGTCGTTGATGACGTTGACCACCGTGTCGTGGGGCTCGAAGACGCCGTCGTCGTTTTCGTATCGGGCTTCTCTGGCTTCCTGTTCGCCCATCATCCGTATTTCGCCCTGAATGTTCCCGACGATGACCAGCGGGGCGTCCCGTCTGGTAGCCGTCGTCTCGTTGGCGGCAGCGAGCGAGGTCCGTTCGAGGTCGAACACGTTGTACCGGGCGTCCCAGTGCCCGAACGGGTCGAGGATGAACAGGGCATCGCCGTCGAGTGCATCATCTAGCGAGCGGTCGGTCGCCGCGAACGCGGCGGCCAGCGTCGACCGGTCCAGTGAGGGAGGCGGCGTCAGCGAGACCGCCCGGCCGGCGGCGACAGCCGTCGCGCACAGTTGCGCCACGGCCCCATCGATCTGCGTCCCGTCAGTGTACCGGAAGACGGCCTGACCGCCCATGACAAGCCCGCCGCCACAGAGGTCGTCGAGGCCATCGATTCCGGTAGAGACTGTCGGGGCGTCCGCCAGTCGGTCCTGCCGGTCGGTCTCGGCAGCGGCAAGTACGTCGTCAATCTCGTCCAGCATCGCGGTCTGCTCGGAGCGGGCGGCACGTATCTCCGAGAGGTCGTCTTCGATGGCGGCGGCGCGGTCCGAAACCGTCTCACACCGCTGGGCGACCGCTTCGCTCGTCGTCGCCTGCTCGTCGGTCGCCGCCGAGACGGACGCGATACCCTCGGCCGTCTCCGCGACGGTGTCTGCCACGTCATCGAGCCGAGCCATCGCCGTGGTGACCTGCTCGGCCCCGGTGTCGATGCCGTCGATGGCCTCGTTGAGCTGTGCGACGGTGTCGTCTGTGGCGTCTCGAACCGCAGCCAGCGTCGTTTCGATTTCCTCAGCCTGCTGCTGGGACTCCTCTGCGAGCCCCTTTATTTCATCTGCAACGACAGCGAACCCGTCCGTGTCGGTGGTGTCGCTCGCTCGCGCCGCCTCTATCGAGGCGTTCAGCGCGAGCATATTCGTCTGGTCGGCGATGCGGTCGATGCCGGCCAGTGCATCAGCGATGCGGTCGACCCGGTCCTGCAGGTCGGCCACCTCCGCGGCGACCGCCTGCCCCAGTTCGCGGACCTCGTCCATCGACTCGATAGCATCGGATGCGGCCTCGCGCCCGTCGTTTGCCGCGTCCGTTGCCCGCTGGCTCTGCTCGCTGACCTCGGTCGCGGTCGCAGCGATCTCCTCGATTGTGGCCGAAAGCGACGAGACATCGTCGGCGATCTGCTGTGCGTCAGTCGCCTGTGCCGCCGCGCGGTCGTCAATCGCCGCGAGTTGCTCGCCGACGGTTTCCGACGCCGCCTGCACAACATCCAGTGCGCCCTGTGCGTTTGCGACTGCCCGCTCTTCTGTTACGGCCGTCGACTGGTCCGGAACGGAGGGATAGTGATCCGAAGCCATAATCAGCTATGAACCCTCCAATATAGGTTCGATTTGTACAGTTTATCGAGACATTGTGCCACGTCTCCCCACTGTTCTCCGGACATTTATACTGAATTCGAATCTGTGTTCGCGAGGCATAACCCTGTTGCCGCTGGCAACACCCGCCAGACAGGAGCGCGCGCAAGCAAAAACGGCCTATTTGGGCCCTTGCGGCCGAAACTGGGGTCGACAAACGTCCAAAATTTCAGTGTGCATATACGGACTTTCTTGACGGAGAACAACCTTATATCCATAATATCATACTGTAATCTGGACGGTCGTCTACCATATCCCCTCCAATTTCCGTATTCATAAAGGCAAACCTTATGTAGTGTTGTTACCAGAGCCTTTCTCGTGAAAGAGTTGAAGAAGTTGAGCCAGAACGGGGGAAAGTTGGACATTCAGACGGCAGTCGATAACAAAACGAAACAGGTGAACTAGAAATGAGCTACACTGCACTACAGGTAGATCCGAGCGTACTCGCAGAGGGGGTTAACTTGCTGTGGGTACTGGTGGTATCGTTCCTGATCTTCTTCATGCACGCAGGCTTCGCCATGCTTGAGGCGGGTCAGGTGCGTTCGAAGAACGTCGCGAACCAGCTGACGAAGAACCTCCTGACTTGGTCGGTCGGCGTAACGGTGTTCTTCCTGATCGGGTCGGGGATCAGTGCTCTAGTCGGCGGAAGTGGCTTCTCGCCCGCGTTCGGCGCAGGGGCCGCAAACGACTACGTCGGCTGGCTGTTCGGTGCCGTCTTCGCGATGACGGCAGCGACCATTGTTTCCGGCGCGGTCGCCGGTCGGGCCAAGCTCCGCGCGTACATCACGTACACCTTCCTGCTGGCAGCGGTCATCTATCCCGTTGTCACCGGAATCACGTGGGCCGGCGCGTACATCAGCTTCGGCGGTGAAGCCTTCCACGACTTCGCCGGCGGGATGATCGTCCACGGCATGGGCGGCATCGCGGGCCTCACGGCAGCATACGTCCTCGGTCCACGCATGGGCCGGTACAACGAGGACGGCTCCGCAAACGTCATTCCGGGCCACTCGCTGACCTTCGCCGTGCTGGGAACGCTCATCCTCGCGTTCGGCTGGTACGGCTTCAACGTCGGGACGGCGGCGACTGTCTTCGTCGTCGAGGACGGGTCGCTCGCCCTCGGTGCGTTCGCGACGGTCGGTCGTGTCGCGATGACGACGACCATTGCGATGGCCTGCGGTGCGATGGGTGCCGGACTGGTCGCGTGGCTGAAAACCGGGAAGGTCGACACCCTGTACGTGGCAAACGGGCTGCTCGCCGGGCTGGTCGGCATCACGGCGATCCCCGACACCACGACGTGGTGGGGCGCAATCGTCGTCGGCGGCCTCGCAGGCGGTCAGCTACCTATCGTGTTCAGCTTCATCGAGAACCGGATGAAAATCGACGACGTCTGTGCCGTCTTCCCGGTCCACGGAAGCGCCGGCGTGCTCGGCACGCTGCTGTTCCCGTTCGTCGCCACGTCCGGCACGGTTGGGTCAGTCGTTAACGCCTTCATCGCACAGCTGATCGGCGTCGTGGCCATCGCGGGCTGGACGATTGTCGCGACCGGGGTTGTCTGGTACGCGCTCAAGGCAGCCGGACAGGCTCGGGTCACGCCCGAACACGAGCAGGAAGGGCTGGACGTCAGCGAACACGGCGTCGAGACCTACCCCGAGTTCGGTGGTGGCGAAAGCGTTGTCGCCGATGGTGGTAAAGTGAGTCCGAGCATGCGTACTGATGGAGGTTCCAAAGATGACTGACGAAACCGACGACTCTGAAATCAAGATGGTAGTCGCAATGGTTCGACCGGACAAACTCGGCGACGTGAAGAAAGCGCTCGCTGAGGTCGGCGCACCCTCGCTGACAGTGACGAACGTCTCCGGCCGCGGCTCACAGCCCGCCAAGAAGGGGCAGTGGCGCGGCGAGGAGTACGTCGTCGACCTGCACCAGAAGGTCAAAGTCGAGACGGTGGTCGCGGACATCCCCGCAGAGGATGTCGTCGACGCCATCGCCGACGGGGCCCACACCGGTGAGAAAGGCGACGGCAAGATATTCGTCCTCCCCGTGGACAACGCCTATCAGGTCCGAACCGGCAAAGAAGGCCCAGAGGCAGTCTGAGCGGACGAGATGGTCGATGATACCGACAGACAGGTAGTGAACGCACTGCTCCAGGACGGCCGAGCGAGCGCCCGTGACGTCGCCGCCGCGACCGGCATCGCGGCGACTACGGTGTCGCGCCGAATGGACGATCTGGAGGCGACCGGTGTGATCGACGAATACACCGTCGACATCGACTACGGGGCGCTGGGATACGACGTGACCGCCGTGTTCCAGCTCTCCGTCGAGGGCGACGGGCTCGGACGGGTGGTGGACCAGTTACGGGATCGACGCGAGATGGTCGCAGTCTATGAGGTGACTGGCGACCACGACATCGTGGCCGTCGGGAAATTCACCGACACGCAGTCGATGAACGAGCGGATAAAGACGCTGCTGACCGACGAGGATATCCGATCTGCCTCGACGTCGGTCGTACTGAATACGGTGTGCGAACACGAGCAGTTCCCGGTCGACGGGACTGACGCCTGAACGCCTGCGGTGCTGTTTTTGTCGGTGATCCGAAACGGTGAGACGCCGACAGTGCAACGGGACGGTCTGTAGTAACTACGTGACGAGGGTGGCTCCCAGCGGTGGCGTTAAGCCGCTTGCGACGTTCCGGTAGGTATGGGCCTGAAAGTGGACGTGCGGAAGCTGGACCTTTTCAATCAGATGGCAAAGGAGGGGTCTGGGACGGTCGCGGAGAACCTCGGTCAGTTGACCGGGCTCGACGCGACAGTTCGGACCTCACAGATCAATTTTCTCGACATTGCGGACGTCAAAACACACATCGGCGACGACAAGAGCGTCGGCATCTACGTCGAACTGAACGAACCCCCGTATGGCTACGTCCTGTTTCTGCTCGAACCGGCCGACAGCAAGCAGATGGCCAGCGCAATGATGGGTGGAATGGGTGAGCCAAGCGAGGGCGAGGGGTTCTCCGATATGGAACGGTCGGCGATGCAGGAGATCGGCAACATCATGACCTCTGCGTTCATCGACGGCTGGGCCAACGTCCTCAATACGACCATCGACATGGGGACGCCGAACTTCGTGTTCGGCCCGGCCGACGGCATCATCGACAAGATGGGGGGCTGGCCGGACTCGGATCTGGTGTTCGTCGTCGACTCGCAGATCACCGTCGACGACGGCGACCTCGGAATGACCGTGTACACGTTCCCCGAACTGGAGGACCTCGTTGCGCTTATTCAGGATATCGACCTCGACACGGACGTGGCGGTCGACACCGAAGCCAGCGACATTCTTGACTGATATCGTCACACTGTCTCTCCTACGCGGTTTCATCGCGCGGCCTGAGTTGGTGTAATCGCCGAGAACGCAGTCGGAGGTCCGTTAATGCATGATCCCAGCACAGCCTATGCTAATTGTTCACCCATTTCTATTGAAAAAAGTATTATATATGTCTACAATCAAAAAAGCTGTTATGCGATTGGAAAGAGGGGGAGAGGCAGTTAACAGGCGGTCCTTGCTACGGATTGCCGGTGGGGTCGGTACCGCGGGGCTCGCCGGGCTGGCAGGATGCCAAGACGGAGGTTCGACGGCCGAAAACACGCCAGAGCATCCACCGCTCGGGAACTATCCAGTCGACGGCGATGCGGTCACGCTCGGCTTCAACGTGCCACAGTCCGGGACCTACGCCGCCGAAGGGCGCGACGAACTCCGGGGGTATGAGCTCGCTGTCACGCACCTCAATGAAGGCGGCGGCTGGGTCGGACAGCGCTCCTTTGACGTACTCAGCGGCGATGGCGTCCTCGGAAAGACCGTCGAGTACGTCACCGGGGACACGGAGACGAAACCGGAGGTTGCGACGGCTAACGCCGAGCAGATGATCGAGCAGGACGACGTCGTCATGTTCTCCGGCGGCTCGTCCAGTTCCGTCGCCATCGCCCAGCAGGAAGTCGCACAGGCCCAGAAGGTCCCGTACATGTGCTGTCTGACCCACTCGAACGACACGACGGGGACTGACTGTGTCCGCTACAGCTTCCGGGAGATGTTCAACGCGTACATGACCGCACAGGCTCTGCTTCCGGTGCTCAAGGAACGGTTCGGCCGGGAAGCCCAGTACGTCCAGATCTACGCGGACTACAACTGGGGCAAGACGATGGAGTCGTCGATCCGCGACTTCTTCACATCGAGTGGCTGGGTCGAACTCACGAGCATCCCGACGCGTCTCGGGACGACGGACTACGAGGAGCCGCTGAAACAGGCCCGGGACGCCGGTGCGGAGGTCGTCTTCCTCGACCACTACGGACTCGACGCGGCGAACTCGCTGACAACGGCTCAGGAAATCCTCCCGGACGAGGTGGGGATTGTGGTGCCGCTGTACAACCGCATCGTGGCACAGAACGCCGCGAAGGCGCTCGACGGCGTCGTCGGGACAGTGGCGTGGGACACCAGCGTCTCGTCGGGCCTCTCGAACGAGTTCAAGAACGCCTTCACCGCCGAATACGGGAACGCACAGCGGCCCTCCGGCGTGGCCCATCTGGCCTACGCACAGACGCTCCAGTACGCTGCGGCCGTCGAGCGAGCCGGCACCTTCTATCCGCCGGCAGTTATCCGGGAACTAGAAGACCACGACTACTCGGTCGGGTTGGGCAGCCAGACGATGCGGCGCTGTGACCATCAGGCCCAGCGTGGCGTGCCGGTGGTCGAAGGGCTGTCGGAGTCCGAGCAGTCCCTCGGTCGGTTCTATGACCTACTCGGCGTCACGAAAGCGGTCGGCTACGACTGTGACGGGGGGCCAGCCACAGAGTGTGACCTCGGAGGGTACGGCGAGTAGGGTTGTGACTCGACGACCGCTGCGCAACGGGAAAATACGGCAGCGAAAGAACCGGACGGGGAGATGGACACGAGCAGTCCCCGTCTGTCAGAGGCGGACGGACACGCCCTGAGACGGGCGTATCACGTCGCTGGGGCCGGCTGTTCGGAGCCGGGGCCGCGTTACTCCAGTAGCTCCGGTGCCGCGTCGTATGCCACCCCCTTGACCGCGGATTCCGGCGGGTCGGACGCTCCGTCGTGGTCAGTTGTGCTGTCTGTCATGGTCAGTCGTCCGCCGAAATCGGCTGGCCTTCGGCGTCGGTCGGGGCCGGGCTGTCACCGTCGTCGAAGGGATACCACGACTGCTTGCCGTCTGCCAGACAGGGGTCGGTGTACCCCTCGACCTCGTGGGGCTCGGCCAGTTCGACGATGGTCTCGTGGCCAGTGGCGTCGACCCATTCCCGGAACGTCTGGCCCTCCGAGCGGAGCGCCGCGTAGGCCTCGACGATGTTCTTTATCATGCCGGGCGCTTCGTCGGCGGGGACACGCTGGCGGACCCACTCGATGAACGACGGGTCCTCGCCGATGCCGCCGCCGACGCCCACGTCGACGGCTTCGACCATCTGGCCGTCCTTTCGGGCTCGCATCCCCTGCAGGCCGATGTCGGCCGTCATCGCCTGCCCGCAGTCGGCCGTACAGCCCGAGAAGTGCATCTTGATGCGGTCCACGTCGTCGGGCACGTCGACGTTGTCACCGAGCCAGCGCAGCAGCCGGGCCATCCGGGCCTTGGTCTCGGTGAGCGCCAGCGAGCAGAACTCCGTCCCGGTGCAGGCCATCGCACCCTGAACGAACGGGTTCGGCTCCGGCGAGTGCTTCTCCAGCAGCGGCTCGTTGAGCAGGTGCGAGAGGTTTCCGTCGGAGACGCCCATGATGATCGGGTTCTGTCGACGGGTCAGGCGCACCTCGCCGGAGCCGTAGGCGTCGGCGAGGTCAGCCAGTTCGATGGTATCCTCAGCGGAAAGTCGGCCCACGGGCACCGAGAGCCCGACGTAGTTCTTGTCGTCTTTCTGGTCGTAGACGCCGACGTGGTCGTGGGCACCATACTCTGTGCGCTTGCCGGCGTTGTACGTGTACTCCCCACGGAAATCGGTGCCGGCGGTTTCCAGCTCGAAATCAAGACGCTTGTCGAGTTCCTCGCGGATGGCGTCGGTGCCGTGCTCGTCGACGAAGAACCGAGCGCGGTTTTTCGAGCGGTTCGTCCGGTTGCCCGCCTCGTGGTAGTACTCGACGAAGGCCCGGACCGTCTCGACGGCGTGTTCGGGCCGGATGAACAGGTCGAGTGGACGGGCTTCGCGCGGCTCGCGGCCGCCGAGGCCGCCGCCGACGCGGACGTTGAACCCCTCGATTTCCTCGCCGTCAATAAATTTGTGGGCTGGCTCCAGCCCGATGTCGTTGATGCTGTCTTGGGCACACCCCTGCTTGCACCCCGTCACCGAGATGTTGAACTTCCGGGGCATATTGGCCAGTTCGTTGTCGTCGCGGATGGTCTCCTGAATCTCGTCCAGAATCGGCCGGGACTCGACGAACTCCTCGGCCTTGCCGGCGACCGGACAGCCGGAGATGTTGCGCATCGTATCCCCGCCCGCCGAGCGCGAGGAGACGCCGACGGCTTCGAGTTTCTCCCATATCTCGGGGATGTCCTCGAGCTTGAGCCAATGGAGTTGGATGGACTGCCGCGTCGTGAGGTCGATCCAGCCGTTCCCGAACTCGGGGTTCTCGGCCGGTCCCTTCGCGTAGTCGCGTGCGACCTCGCCGATGGCTCGGAGCTGGTCCGGTTCCAAGATGCCGCCGCAGTTGGTCAGCCGCATCATGAAATACGACTCCTGCCCGCCGCGGTGGTGGAACACGCCCCAGAACTTGAACCGCGAGAACCACTTCTCGCGTTCGTCCTCGGGAATGGACTCCCAGCCTTTCTCGGCAAACTCCTCTAACTTCTCTCGTACCTCATCGCCGTACAGCTCCTCCTTGTACTCTTCTTTCTTATGTGCCATTTTCAGCCCCCACGATTCTTGATAGATGTGCTGTTTTCTCACTCATAGTTATTTGAACGTCCGCTAATTCACGTCTAATAACTCAGTTTGATTCCCTATAACCCTAATCGTTAAAGAAATAAATATCGATAGGGTGTTCGAAAACAGCCGTCCAGAACTATACCATCTGAGAGGTGTTTAAACAGGTTATACACCGCATCGGAGACATGAGTAAAACCGCAGGACGGCAACCGATTGGCCGGTCGAGATCTGAAACTGTACGCTGGGGACGCTCCCGAGCACGATTCGTCCGACCAGACTGTGATCCCGTCAAACTGGGGTGTCAGCCGCGCGCGAGCTGAACCGAAGGAGGACGCGACAGGCAGCACAACAGTCGGACACTGGTCGAGTCTGGGCGTCTGCACGAAAGAGAGAAGCGCCGGTCGAAGTCTAGAGGCGTCATACTGTTGGCTGTCCGTCTATAACGAATGTCGCCACGCGAGGTGGCAAATATCGTAGAATAGGTACAGCAAACAGTATCAGTCGTCGCCGGAGGCGACGGTGGTGCCTTCCTGCGTGCTTCCGACGAACCCGGCCGTGTTAGCGATTTTCGCGATCTCGGGCTGGAACACCCACGCTGACAGGGCGACGATGGGGAGCATCGTGAGGGCGGTCACGGAGTATCCGATGTGGAGGTTCGCCAGCCACGGCGCGGAGTAAAACAGCGGGTAGACGATGCCGCCGACGGTTCCGACACCGCCGACGACGCCCGCAACCGAGCCCGAGTCGTTCGGGAACATCGCGGGCACCTGCGCGAAGATAGCGCCCTCGGCCCAAGCACAGCCCGTGCCAACAAGGAAGCCGATGACGACAGCGTTCAGCAGGACACCGGAGAGGCCGGCCAGCGTCATGGCGAACATCATCACCACGATGAAACAGAGTCCGAGGAACGTCCACTGTTCGCGGTACTGCCCCTTGAAGAACGGCAGGATGTTCTTCTCTTTGCGGGCCAGCAGGTCGCTGCCGTAGCCGCCAAACGGCCGGAGCAATCCTGCAGCAATCGAGAACGTCGCCGCGAAGGTGCTCGCGATGACGAGGTTGTCCTGATTGAACGCTTCGCGGTAGTAGGTGGCGAGCCACCCGTTCATCGACAGTTCGAGGCCGAACGACATGATGTACGCGGCGGCGAGGACGACGGTGCCGTATCGGGTAGCCGTGTGTAGCCAGCCCTTGAAGGTGGTGTTTTCCTTGGTCGCTTGGCGTTTTGCCTCGCTCTTTGCGGCCTCGCCGAGCGTGTAGTAGGCGATAGCGAGGAGAATGGAAACGATGCCGGTGTAGAAGAACGCGGCTCGCCAGTTGGTCGAGAACAGCGGCCCGTTCCAGCCACTCCCGAACACGCGAGGGAGGATGAGCGCGCCGCCGGCGGCCCCGGCGTTCCCGACGCCGGCGTAGATGCCCTCCGCCAAGCCGAGGTTCTCCTCTTCGAACCACTCAGCGACGTGTTGGATGCCGATGACGAACGTGATGCCGGCCGTCGCCACGATAAGCCGCAGTACGAAGAACACGGAGTAGTTCTGTGCGAAGGCGCTCGCTATCGAGAACACGCCGACGTACGCCAACACGATAGCGAAGATAGCCGGCGCACCGAACTTATCGGAGAGCCAGCCGGTGAGCATCCGGCCGAACGGGGCCATCCAGATGGCCGAACTGGCGAGGATACCGATCTCAGCGGTCGAGAGTTGGAACTCCTCGGCCATCGGGCCGGTAAAGGGCGCAAAGGAGAACCAGATGAGAAACGAGAAATTGAACCCGATAGTCGCCAGCAGCAGCGTCCGATATTTCGTCATCTTGATCAGTCCCATGGCGACACCCCGGTTACAGACTGAGCAGTGCTCGCGTTCGATAACGAGATATTGTCCACCAATACGCGTTTATTTTGGATGTGTGCCCACATCAGTACATGAAGTCCGAAAGTCCCACCATTTAATAACAGTAACCCTTTACATAACGGCTATTCACTTCCTGCTAAGTGGATAGGTGGCAAATATATCATCGGATATCCCCTCTTTAAGGACATTGAACGCCCAGTGGACGAGGGAATAATTGGACATATTCAGATTACGTCGAACAGCGCTGGAGAAGTGTGTGTCGGCGAGCCATCGAGGCTGCGTCCGATGGTGGCTCAGTCAGCCGTCGCCGGCGGCAGTTCGGCCTCTGCGGCGACGAGGCGGGCGGCACACTGCTTGAAGTTCGGCTCGTCGGACTGGGGGTCTCGGTCCGAAAGCGTCAGTCGGTTCGTCGCCGGATGGTGAATCGGCAGCCAGACCATCCCGTGGGGGACACCCTCGTCGCGGTCGATTTCGGCTATCGCGGAGCCGCGGCGGGTCTCGACGGTCAGCTGCTCGTCGGTGACGAGCCCGCTGTGTTCCGCAATCGTCTTGGGGTGGATGCGGGCTACCAGCGTCCCGGCCTCGCCGCCGCGGGACCGGACGCCGGTGTTGTACCCGTCAGCCTCGCGGGCGGTGGTCAGCGTCAGCGGGTAGTCGTCGTCGGTCGGTTCCGGAAGCGACCCCTGACGGCCGGTCGAGAACTGCGCGCGGCCGGAGGCAGTGGGGAACGACCACGATTCGTCGTCGTAGTATCGGTAGCCGCCAGCGCTCTCCTCGTCGGGCGCGGGCCACCTGACGGCGTGGCTGTCGTCAAGGCGCTCGTAGGTGATGCCCGAACAGTCGGCGACCGTCCCTTCGGTGAGGGTGGTGAACTCATCGAACACGTCCGACGGGTCCGGGGACGTGCTCTCGAACAGGCCGGGGAACAGCCGCGAGCCGATGGTGGCGATAATGTCGATGTCCTGCCTGACGCCGCTTGGCACGTCGGTCGCCGACCGGACCCGGGAGATGGTCCGCTCCATGTTCGTCGTCGTCCCGTCGCTCTCCCCCCACGTCGCGGCGGGCAGGACCACGTCGGCGATTTCCGTCGTTTCGGTGTGGAAGGCGTCTTGCACGACGACGAAGGCGTCTTCGAGCGTCTCGCGGACCGAATCGGCCTCAGGCATCCCGGCGACGGGATTTGTGGCGACGGCCCAGACGGCCTCGGGGCCCTCTTCGAGCATCCCGACCGGACCGGGACCGGTGTCGTCGGGCAAGCGGTCGACCGGAATATCCCAGTGGTCCGCGACGAGTCGACGGTGGTCCGGGTCCTCGAAGGCCCGCTGACCGGGCCAAGACCCCTTCGAGGAGCAGATTCGGGTCCCCATCGAGTTGGCCTGACCGGTCAGCGAGAACGGGCCGCCGCCGGGCCGGAGGTTCCCCGTCGCCAGCGTCAGGTCGATAAGCGCCCGGGCGGTCTCGGTCCCCTGAACGTGCTGATTGATGCCCATGCCCCAGTAGATGAGCGCCTGCTGGTCCATCGCGTCGGCCAGCAGGTCCACGTCGGCCAGCTCGACACCGGCCGCAGCGGCCGCGTCGTCGGCGTCCGGGAGCGAGGCAAGCAGGTCCTCAAACCCGTCGGTCGCCTCGTCGACGAACTCGCGGTCGACTCGCCCCGTCTCGACGATGCGGGCCAGTACGGCTCGGGCCAGTACGAGGTCCTTCCCGGGGTCAGGTGCGACGTGGTGCTCGGAGTTCTCCGCGGTCTCCGAGCGGACAGGATCGACGACGATGATTTCGACGCCCTCCTCGTCGGCGGATTGTTGAATCCAGCGGAACATCACGGGATGGGCGACCGCCGGGTTCGCCCCCCAGACGACGTGGCGGTCAGCGTCGCTGATGTCGGCGTAGGTACACGGCGGCGCGTCGCTGCCGAAGGCCTGATAGTAGGCGGTGACGGCACTCGCCATGCACAGCGTCGTGTTGGCGTCGTAGTTCCGCGTGCCGAAGCCGCCGCGGGCGACCTTTCCCAGCGCGTAGGCCGCCTCGTTTGTCTGCTGGCCGCTCCCCAGCACGGCAACGGAGTCGGGGTCCCGTTCGTGGACGGCCTGCAGTCCCTCGACGGCACGGGCCAGCGCCACGTCCCACTGGGTCTGGCGGAGTTCACCATCGCTGCGGACCATCGGCCGCGTGAGCCACTCCCCGTCGGGGGCCTTGCTCTCCCGGAGCCCGCGAGCGCATGCCAGTCCCTGACTGACCGGATGGGCGGCATCGCCGCGGGCGGCGTCGATGCCGTACCCCTCGTCAGCCCCCTGGTGCATGTGTCCACAGCCGACGGCACACCGCATACACGTCGTCGGGACCCAGTCGCTCACAGCCGTCCACGCGCCGTGACGACGCCCATTCGTCCAGTTTGGCATAAGATTACAGTACGTTCGGATGCCATTGTCGTACGTACATAGATGAATACACACCGTATAACAGTGACTCTTTACGAAATACTTATTTCACCCGAGAGTATGTGACATCCGTCCACTAGATCGGTAGCACCGCCGGGTAACAACAGTTTCTTTCTGACAGCGGTCAAACGGCAGCGTATGAACCACGAGCAGTCACGAGCGCTGTACGACCGCGCCCTGTCGGTGCTGTCGGGCGGCGTCAACTCCTCCGTGCGAGCGACGCGGCCCTACCCGTTCTTCGTCGAGAAGGGGGACGGCGGGCATGTCATCGACGCCGACGGCAACCGCTACATCGATTTCGTCATGGGCTACGGGCCGCTACTACTGGGCCACAGCCTGCCCGAACAGGTCCAGTCGGCCATCCAGCAACACGCCGCCGAGGGGCCGATGTACGGCGCACCCACCGAGGTCGAGGTCGAACTGGCCGAGTTCGTCACCCGGCACGTCCCGAGCGTCGAGATGCTGCGGTTCGTCAACAGCGGGACCGAAGCGACCGTCTCGGCGGTCCGACTGGCTCGTGGCTACACGGGGCGTGACAAAATCGTCGTGATGCAGAGCGGCTACCACGGCGCACAGGAGTCCACGCTGGTCGAGGGCGAGGGCGACCACACGGCCCCGTCCAGCCCCGGCATCCCCGAGAGCTTCGCCGAACACACGCTGACCGTTCCGTTCAACGACGAGGAGGCCGCCCACGAGGTGTTCGAGGAACACGGCGACGACATCGCGGCCGTCCTCACCGAACCCATCCTCGGGAACTACGGCATCGTCCACCCGGTCGAGGGCTACCACGACACGCTCCGAGAGCTGTGTGACGACCACGGCTCCCTGCTGGTCTTCGACGAGGTCATCACCGGCTTCCGGGTCGGCGGCCTCCAGTGCGCGCAGGGTGCCTTCGACATCGACCCCGACATCACCACCTTCGGGAAGATCGTCGGCGGCGGCTTCCCGGTCGGCGCTATCGGCGGCAAAAGCGAGATCATCGAGCAGTTCACCCCCGCCGGCGACGTGTTCCAGTCCGGGACGTTCTCGGGCCACCCCGTGACGATGGCCGCCGGGCTGGAGACGCTACGGTATGCAGCTGAACACGACGTATACGACCACGTCAACGACCTCGGCGAACGACTCCGGTCAGGCCTGCAGGACATCCTCCGAGATCAGGCCCCCGAGTACACCGTCGTTGGCCGGGACTCGATGTTCAAGGTCATTTTCACCCGTGACGGTCCAGATTCCTTCGAAGGTCATTGCGAATCCGGCTGCCGACAGCGGGAATCCTGCCCGCGGTTCGACTACTGTCCGAAGACCGGGGGCGACGTGACACAGGCCGAGACCGAGCGGTGGGAGCGACTGTTCTGGCCCGCGATGAAGGAACAGGGCGTGTTCCTCACGGCGAACCAGTTCGAGTCACAGTTCATCTGTGATGCCCACACAGGTGAGGACATAGAGAATGCACTCGAAGCGTACAAAGAGGCGATATGAAGTGAGCGACGACGACATCGCCCTTTCGGAGAAGCGGATGTACGGCGAGAAACGCCCGGAGACCCACGCGTACGTCGCGTCGGGACTGGGCGTCACCCGCGTCGAGACGGCCGGCGGCCAGATCGGGCGGTTCAGCCTGAGCAAGCGGTGCAACGCCCGTGACGTGGCCAGCGCGAGCGGCGAAGTCGCGGTCGCAACCGACGAGGCCGTGCTCGTGTTGACCGACGACGGCTTCGTCTCGACCGGGTTCGGGCCAGCCACTGCCGTCGGCTACGACAGCGACGGACTGCTCGCGGCTGGAGACGGTCGCGTCGCCCGCTACGCCGACGGCGACTGGACCGAGCTCGGAACCGTCGACGACGTTCGCGCCATCGATGGCGACCGTCTCGCTGCGGCCGATGGCGTGTACGCCCTGCCCGACCTCGACCGACTCGGCCTGCTGGACGTGGCCGACGTGGCCGGCGACTACGCCGCGACCGAGAGCGGGCTGTACCGCTACGAAGGCACGGAGACCGACAGCGACGACGAGTGGACCGAGGTCCGGTCGGGCCGCCATCTCGCGGTTGCAAGCGATGGCGAGCGGGTCCACGCCGCTGCGATGGACGGCCTGTACGAACTGACAGACGGCGCGTGGGAGCCCTGTGCGTTGCCGGCGACCGAGCGCGTCGTCGACGTGACCTACGGCGACGACACCTACGCCATCACAGAGAACGGAACCTTCCTTGTTGCGACCGCTGCCGAGGCGACCGCCGACGGACAGGGCGGCTGGCGACAGCGCTCGCTTGGCGTCCCGGATGTCGTCGGCGTTGCTGTGGCCTGACCAGAGGCGCCCACGCCACCTGCGGCGAGTGACTGCGTGCCTGTTTCACGGAACACACCCGCTCACGGAATCGAAAAGAGGTTTAGCCCGGACAGCCACCCACCGCACATGATTATCCCCGGGGCGGACACGCAGGCGTTCGCGGCGACCCTCGCCGAGGCGACCGGCGAGCGGCTGGGACGGGTCGAGTACGAGCGGTTCCCTGACGGTGAGCACGTCGTCCGGGTGCCCGAAACGGTCTCCGGTGAGCGTGCCGTCGTCGTCGCTTCCACCGTCGACAGCGACGCGCACGTACAGGTGCTCCAGTTGCAAGACGCGGCCCGCGAGAGCGGGGCCAGCGAGGTCGTCACCGTCATCCCGTACATGGGCTACGCCCGTCAGGACGAGGCGTTCAAGCCCGGTGAGCCGGTGTCCTCGCGAGCGATAGCCCGTGCTATCTCGACGGGCACCGACCGCGTGCTGACCGTGAACCCCCACGAGCCGGCCGTCTGTGACTTCTTCGAGGTGCCAGCCAGCAACGTCGACGCAGCGAGCGTTCTCGCCGACCCGCTGCCTGCGGACCTGACGGACCCGCTCTTTCTCTCACCCGACGAGGGCGCAATCGATCTCGCCGAGACGGTCCGAGAGGCATACGGCGACGGCGAGACGGATTTCTTCGAGAAGGACCGGGACTACGACACCGGTGACATCGAAATCAGCCCCAGCGACGCGCCGGTCGAGGGCCGGGACGTCGTGCTGGTCGACGATATCATCGCCACGGGCTCGACGATGAGCGAGTCCGTTGGTGTCCTCGACGACCGCGACGCCCGGCGAATCTTTGTCACCTGCGTCCATCCGATGCTCGCCAGTAACGCCCTGACAAAACTGAACAGCGCCGGCGTCGAGGCCGTCTACGGAACCGATACGCTCGAACGCGCCGTCAGCGAGGTCAGCGCCGCGCCCATCGTTTCCGA
This sequence comes from Haloarcula sp. CBA1129, assembly GCF_008729015.1. Taxonomy (NCBI): domain Archaea; kingdom Methanobacteriati; phylum Methanobacteriota; class Halobacteria; order Halobacteriales; family Haloarculaceae; genus Haloarcula; species Haloarcula sp. CBA1129. The sequence continues at coordinate 2,990,761 of NZ_RKSM01000001.1, read as the reverse complement.
AGAGCTGTAGACACCCGTCTGAAACACGAGGCCGAAAAATCTCGCTCGTTGTAACGCGACTGCGTGCCGCTTAATCCGACGCTTCAGCCGCAGCGACGGCTCGCGGCTTCTCTTAGTCGCCGCTCGCCTGTTCCGAGGCCTCCCGCTGGTCGGCCTCGCACGGCACTATCGCGATCTCCATCTCGGTTCCTTCGACGTCCCACGTCTTGCGGTGGCCGTCCTCAACCGCACCGAGTTCGTCGGCCCGGACTTCCTCTTTGATGAGTCCCTCGTGTTCTCGGACGAGCGAGTCCACGCGCTCGTCGTCGATGGCGAGGTCCACGACGATGCGTGCCTCGATGTCCAATTCGAGGTCCTTTCGCATCTCTTGCACCCGACGGATGACCTCGCGGGCGTACCCCTCGCTCTCGATGTCCTCGGTGAGCGCCGTGTCGACGTAGACGACGCCGCCGCCGTCCAGCGCGGTGAACTCCGTCCCGGTGACGCCCTCGGGCGTCTCCCGGCGGAACGCGACCATCTCCTCGGTGAGGTCGACATCTTCATCGAGCGCATCGCGCACTGTTCCTTCGAGGGTATCGAGTGACTGCTCGGCGACGCGGGCCTCGTTGAGCGCGTTCATCACGCGACCGGCGTCGTCGCCGAAGGCGGGGCCGAGTTCGCTCATATCGGCCTCGGCAGAGTACTGGAGTTCGCCCCACTCGGCGTCGGCACCGACAACCTCGACGGTACGAGCGTTCAGGCGGTCGGCGATGATTGCTTCCTGTGCACGGACCGCGTCGGCCACGTCGTCGCTGTCGACGTCGACGACGACACGCGTGACGGGCCAGCGGAGTTTGCGCTCGGCCTGCTGGCGAGCGTTCGAGCCCGCTTCCTCGACCTCGCGGACGACCTCGATCTCGCGTTCGAGCGCGGGGTCGTGCAGGTCGTCGTCGGCCTCAGGCCAGTCGCACATATGGACCGTCGGGTGGCCGGCATCGCCGGTGAGCGCGCCGTACACCTGCTCGGCGACGAACGGCGTGAACGGGGCAAACAGCGCCGCCACGGATTCGAGCACGCGGTAGAGGGTGGCGTAGGCGGCCTGTTTCGAGGCGCTGTCTTCCTCCTCCCACATTCGCTCGCGGACGACCTGAATGTAGAAGCGGGAGACGTCCTCGACGACGAACTCGAGCAGTTCGTCGACCGCCTTGTCGTTCTCGAAGTCCTCCATCGAGTCGGTCATCGCCTCGGTGACGCTCTGGAGCCGCGAGAGGACCCACTCGTCGACGAGTTCGAGGTCGTCCCGGACGTCCTCGACCGTCGTTTCCTCGGGGTCGAAGTCGTCAGCCCGCATGTACGGCAGCGGGAACCGGGCGACGTTCCAGAGGATGTTGAGACGGCGCTGCATCTCGGCGGTCTCCTCCCACGAGAAGTTCATATCCTCGCCCTGAGCGGTCACCGACAGCAGGAACAGCCGCATCGGGTCGCGGCCGTGTTTCTCGATGACCTCGTGGGGGTCGATGAGCACGCCCTTCGATTTGGACATCCCGCGGCCATCCGGCATGTTGGCGTAGCCGTGCATCAGCACCTGCTTGTACGGAATCTCGCCCGTCGCGGCGGTGCTCATGCCCAGTTGCGACCAGAACCAGCCGCGGGTCTGGTCGTGGGCCTCCATGATGAGATCTGCGGGCCACAGCTCCTCGAAGTCCTCAGTCTGTTCGGGGTAGTCGACGGTGCCCCACGTCGCCACGGAGGAGTCGAGCCACACGTCGAATACGTCGCCGACGCGGGTGTAGGTCGTGCCGTCCTCGGTGATGGTGAGGTCGTCGACCGTGCCCTTGTGGATGTCGACGGTTTCGGGGTCGATATCTTGGTCGACCCGTTCGGCGAGTTCCTCGCGGTCGCCGACGACGATGGCGTCGTCCATGTCGCCGCTCCAGTCTTCAGGCAGCCAGATCGGAATCGGGATACCCCAGTAGCGCTGCCGTGAGACGTTCCAGTCCGGGGCGTCCTCGACGAAGTCCCGGAAGCGGTTGTCCCGCGCCCACTGCGGGTACCACTCGCTATCTTCGATGTTGGCCAGCAGTTCGTCCTTGATGTCGGTGACTGTGATGAACCACTGGTCGGTGACGATGCGGACGATGTCGGTGTCACAGCGCCAGCACTGCCCCTCGCGGACAGTGTGGCCCTCCTCACTGGAGAGGAGATGTCCGTTATCGTCGAGGTCGTCGATGACCTCGTCGTTGGCGTCGCGGACGAACGTGCCCGCGTACTTCCCTGCCGCGTCGGTGTAGACGCCGTCGGAGCCGACCGGACAGAAGATTTCGAGGTCGAGTTCCTGCCCGCGCTCGAAGTCCTCCTCACCGTGGCCGGGCGCGGAGTGGACGAGTCCGGTGCGGTCGGCCTCGACATAGTCAGCAGTATAGACTTGGCCGGAGCCCTCGCCCTGCGCGTGGTCTGGCACTTCGTCGGCCAGCGGGTGGTCGTACTCCCAGCCGACCATTTCTTCCCCAGTGAGCTCCTCGACGACCTCGTAGTCGTCGTAGCGGCCGGCCTTCAGCACGTCCTCGACGCAGGCCTCGGCGACGTAGAGCCGTTCGGTGTCGCCGTCTTTCTCCGCGTCGACGCCTACGTAGTCGAGGTCGCCATCGACAGCGACGAAGGTGTTGGCGACGATAGTCCACGGCGTCGTCGTCCAGATGACCAGACTGCCGTCGTCATTTTTGCGGTCGAACTTCACGTAGATGGACGGCTTGCCGACATCGTGATACTCGACCTCGTTGTTGGCGATACCGGTCTCACAGCGGGGGCACTGATTGATGGAGCGCTGGCCCTGCTCGACCAGACCGCGCTCGTGGGCCTGCTGGAAGCCCCACCAAGCGGCTTCCATGTACTCGGGGTTCACCGTTTTATACGGGTCGTCCCAGTCCATCCAGACGCCGAAGTCTTGGAAGTCGCTCTGGAGGCCTTCGAGTTGCTCCTCGGCGAAGTCCTTACACTCCTCGATGAAGTTCTCCTCGCCGAATCGCTCGATGTCCTTCTTGTTCTCGAAGTCGAGTCGCTCCTCGACTTTCGTCTCGATTGGGAGGCCGTGCATATCGTAGCCCGGCCGGTCGGTGACGTCGTAGCCCTGCATCCGCAGATAGCGGATGTAACAGTCCTTCAGGGTCTTGTTCCACGTCGTTCCCATGTGGGCCGCGCCGGAAGTGTAGGGCGGCCCGTCAACGAAGAAGTAGTCCTCGCCGTCGGCCCGGTGGGCCTTCGTCTGCTCGTAGGCGTCGACGTCGTCCCAGTACTCGAAGACGCCGTCCTCGACGGCGTCGGGGTCGTACTGGTCGTCGACAGCGGCGAAACGTTCCATACCGGCACATTCGCCGCCTCCAATAAAGGACAATCGGTTGTATGCGTTCCCTGCAGACAGCACGGCAAAGCCCAGTGCGTCGGTCAGCGCTCGCGCTGGAGGAGCAACCCGGCTGTCTGCCCGCTGTTTTCCGTGATCGGTGCGACGACTTCCCACCCGTCAGCGCCGAGTTCGTTCAGTTTGTCGGTAGGAACACTACTGCTGCCAAACATCCCGGTGTCGACATCGAGGGTCTTGTATTCGTAGGAGGGCATACAGGCGTCGTGATAGCTGCCACCAGCAAAGGTTTTGGGCTACGCGGCGGCCGGAGCGTTCGCTGACCGCCATCGATTTGCCGGCCACGCCCCTGCCCTCGTATGTGCCAACGGTCCCGAATAGAGCGGAGCGAAACGCCCTCACCGACGACTGTCAGCGCTGCCCCAAACTCGCCGAGAGTCGAAGCTGTATTTCGTGGGGTAACGGACCGCTGTCAGCCGACCTCGTGGTGGTCGGCGAGGCCCCGGCCGGCGGGGACCCGGATGCCGAGCACTGGCAGGGCGGCAACCTGACCGGGATGGCCTACACCTCGCGGCGCTCCGGCCGGAAGATCCGGCAGGTGCTCGCCGATGCCGGATTCGGCCACGACGCGTGCTACTACACGAACTCAGTGAAGTGCCACCCACCGGGGAACCGCGACCCGACCGACGCGGAGCTGGCGAACTGCCGCTCTTACCTCGTTGAGGAAGTCGAGACGGTCGACCCGGTAGCGGTGCTTCCCACTGGCAAGCACGCGACGAAGACGGTGCTAGCGCTCGATGACGAGGCCCTCGACGGCTTCCTCGACAGCGTACTCGATCCACGGTGGAGCGAGGCGCTTGGCGTGCCCGTGGTTCCGCTGCTCCACCCCTCGTATCAGGAAGTGTGGCTCTCACGGCTGGGATACAGTTACGGCGAGTACACGGCGGCCATCGCCGAGACGGTTGCCGGTGTCGGCGACACCTAGAACCTTCTTGTGACCGCCGGGCGCAGGGACGACTATGAGCGAGGACTGCATCTTCTGTAGCATTGTCGCCGGTGAGATCCCCGGTCGAACCGTCTACGAGGACGACACCGTACTGGCGTTTCTGGACGCTAACCCCCTGTCACCGGGCCACACACTCGTCATCCCGAAGACCCACCACGAGCGGCTGAACGACACGCCGGCTGACGTGGCAGGCGAGGTGCTGTCGACCCTGCACGAACTCGTCCCTGCGGTCGAGGCAGCCGTCGACGCCCCCGCCAGCACGGTCGCGTTCAACAACGGCGAAGCGGCCGGTCAAGAGGTGCCCCACGTCCACGGCCACATCGTCCCGCGGTTCGAGGACGACGGCGGCCGGCCGATTCACACGCTGGTCACCGACCGGCCCGACCTCTCCGACGACGAACTGGACGCCATCGAGAGCGACATCGTCGCCGAGCAGGCGTAAAATTCCGTATCTTTTTACCGAAAGATACGCCAACAGCGACGCATGGGGGTTTCGACGCTCGCGTTCGTCGGGTGTACCGGTGGGGCTGGAACGACCAGACTGACAGTCGAGACGGCGGCGACGCTGGCCCGTGGTGGGCGGTCCGTCGCCGTCGTCGACGCGGCCTTCGGCACGCAGGGGCTGGCAACGTATATCGACGGACGGCTCGATGCCGACGCGACCGCGGTAGCTGTCGGCGACGCGACGGTTGACGACGCGCTGTTCGAGTGGGACATCGATGCAGACGGGCGGGTCGAAATTTGTCCGGCCCACGCGCCGTTCGAGCGCCTCGCTCGCGCAAAGACCGCCGAGAGCGCACAGGCGCTGGAACGGGCCATCGAAGCGGCGGCCGAACGGTTCGACCACGTGCTGCTCGACGTGCCGCCGGTCGCAGCGAATCAGGCCGTCGCCGCCGCCACGACCGCACAGCGGCGGGCACTCGTGGTGCCGGCCAGCCAGCGAGGCAGCGACCTGCTTCCGCGACAGCGGGGCCGCCTCCGGGACATCGGCGCGCCGGCCACAGCCGTCGTGGCGACCAGCGTGCGCGGCGAAGACGGCGACGCTATCGAGGACGCGGCACATACCGTTCCACACATCGGACCGGACGCATCCAGACCGCTCGCGACGGACCCCGATGCGGATGTCGCACCGACTGTCGGAGCGATGGCGGAGGACCTGCTCGATGTCGACCTCGATCTGGCCTTCGAGGACGACGGCCTGTTCTCTCGCTAAGGAGCTGGCACGACGATGACGGGGCGGTCAACGCGGGCAAGGAGTTCCTGAGCGGTCGACCCGACACCGTTGCTGTCGTCGGTTCCGCGATGTGGACCGATGAGGAGTTCGTCCGGATCGTGCTTGTCGATAGCTGCCAGTATCTCCGTCACGGGCGCTCCCTCTCGTGTCTCCGTCGCGGGCATGAACGACGCGAGCCGCGAGCGGGCGACGTTGACGGCGTCACCAGCGTCACGCGATGGAGCATCGGAGTCGCGGACGGCGACCACGACGATATCGTCCTCATCTGCCGGGTCGAAGCGGTCCTGCAAGTAGTCAGCGGCGGCCGCGGTGACGTGGACGGAACTGGTGGCGAGCAGACACGTCGTCATTGTGCTACCGTGGGTCCCGCTCGGCTTCGTGCTTTCGCTCGTCATCGACGGGTGGCTGACAGGCACTATACACATAGTCGCGAGTTCACTGCTGTTGCATACCCATAGCGGACGAATACTCAGTCACGACGCCACTGTACTAGGTATGTCCACTACTCACCCCGTCGGTGCGTCGCTGTTCGTCTGTCCGTTCTGCGAGCGGACGTTTGACCGGCCGGAGTCGGCGTGTGTGAGTTGCGGTAGCACCGTTGTCGTTCCGCTGGAGGACCGGGTAGCGTACGAGGATATCCTCCCGATGTGCGGGAGGTAGGCCCCCTCCGAGCGCGACACAGGGTCGCTCCTGCAACCTCACCCGCACCGACGGGCTTACATACAGCCCAACCTGTACCGGAGAGCGTGCGCGTCGAGAACAGCTTCATCGGTACCGACGGCGTCGGGGAGAAGACCGAGCGGTCCATCTGGGAGCAGGGCGTCACCCACTGGGACGAGTTCGAACCGTCCGTCGTCGGCGGGCAGCGCGGCGACCGCATCCAACAGTTCATCGACGAGGGGCGCGAGCGGGTCGCCGAGACCGACGTGTCCTACTTCGACCATGCGTTCCCCAACAGTGAGCGCTGGCGACTGTACGAAACCTTCCACGAACGGGCCTGTTTCTTCGATATCGAGACAACTGGACTGGATCAGGACCAGAATCAAGTGACGACGGTAAGCCTCCATCAGGACGGCGAGACACAGACGCTCATCGCCGGCGACGACCTGACCGCCGAGACCCTCCGGGCCGCGTTCGACGGCGCGGACCTGCTGGTGACGTTCAACGGCAAGCGCTTCGACGTGCCGTTCCTCGAAGCGAACTTCGATGTCGACCTCGACCGCCCGCATCTGGACCTGATGTACACCTGCAAGAAAATCGGGCTCTCCGGCGGTCTCAAACAGGTCGAGCAGGACATCGGTATCGAGCGGGACCGGCCGGACATCTCGGGCCGGGACGCAGTACGACTGTGGCGGGAACACGAGCAGGGCCACGACGGTGCACTCGAAACGCTGGTGTCGTACAACCGTGAGGACACGGTAAACCTCAAGAAGTTGGCCGAGACCGCGACAGAGCGGCTTGACGAGCAAATCTTCGTTGGCTGATACCGAGAGCGAGAACAGTCACCACACCCCCATTGTTTCAGGTGGAGGGGAGTCAGTAGCTGACGTCCGTGCGGTGGTAGAGACTATTACCGGACTACCGACTCCAGACGGGGGTATGCCCGTGCCCGAGGACGATAGAAGCCACGTGCCAAGCGATGAGTTCGATGAACAGCGACGTGTCTTGTCCGGTTCCGACACCGTAGAGTGACGGAAGATACAGCAGCGGCAATACGACGGCTCCCCAGAACGCAAACGGTCGGATACCGCCGAGCGTCACGGTCCAGACTCCGCGGACTGCAAACGCGAGCGTGTCGAGGAATCGGCTGAGGTCCGTCGGTCGCAGTCTGTCGGTGTCGTGGGATAACGGCGGGCTATCGCTGCTCGATGAGCCCACCGGTACTCCCCCTGTCTGGTCTCGGTATCATCGGTCGAAACAACAGTATACCCCACCTAATCGGTGGTTACTACACATATAGGCGACCGTGCTGGCGTATCTATGTGTATCCACGTTCCAGACTGCTGTCCTGTCTATTCCGACAGGACTCAGCGTGGAGTCACGGCGTCACCACAGTCCGGACACTCGGCGAGCATCCGTGGCCAGTCGCCAGCCGTGTCGTACGCGATGACGAGATTCGCTGTGGGGATCGTCACATCACAAGCTGGACACGTCCCGAGCGGGGGTTCGGCCGTTACTATGTCACTTTCCCGCATACACTGGACTACGCACTCAATACACATTGTTACCGGGCTCCTACGGAGTGTGCAAGCGGTTGTATCAGTGACGGGCGAGCGGAGCGGGCGTTCTCGAAACGGCAGCACACTGTTCAGTAGTTCGCAGTCTCGGGCGTGTGCGGCGACTCCGTCGGCCGCAGCAGGTGAACGCGTCCGGCAAGGAACCCTAATAAAAGGCCGGTGAAGTGTGCGATAAGCGCGACGCCGGGGTTCGCGGTGGCCAGCGTGATGGCGGCGGCGACGACGCCGGCCAGTGCCAACTGGACCCGCGGCGTGAGTTCGAACCCACCGATGACGGTGTCGGTCAGGCGGTTGGCGGCGAGCAGGTACCCGAAGAGGGCAAACACCGCGCCGCTGGCCCCGAGGACGGAGACGTGGCTGACCATCCCGGGGACGAGCGGGCCGATGAGACTGGTAATCGAGACCTGCGAGACGCCGGCGAGCGCGCCGGTTGATATGAAGAAGCCGTGAAATCGGAGCGGTGTCGTCCGGCGTTCGAGGACGACGCCAGCGAGCGCCAGCCCGGCGGCGTTTGCGAGGAGATGTGATAGGCCGGTATGTGCATACACACTGGTGACGAGCGTCCACGGGCGAGCGAGCAGCGGGGGTGAGAGGGCGAACAGGCTCCGCGGGGCGGTCACCACGCCGACAGCCTGCTGTGTGAGGAACACAGCAACGATGACGGCCAGCGTGACCACGGTTGGGCTTTGTCGCAACGGCTTCATTGTGCCGATTTTGTCGCCCTCGACACAAGAAACGCTCGGACAGCCACCCCGTTTCAGAACGCATACGTGGCGTCAGCACCACGTATTGCGTATGTCCGACCTGAGCGAGACGCTCGCCACGGCGTTCGCCGACGAGACCGACAACGAGATCGCACAGACAGCTGCCGAGAACATCGCCGACTTCGCCGAGGAGTACGACGAGGACCTGACGAGCGAACGCGTCACGGACCTGCTCGCCGACGCGCCGTACGACGACTTTGGCCGCCAGTTCAACTGGATTGTCGGCGAACTCGCCGCCGAGAACGAGGACTGCACCGACTCCCGAGAGTTCCGCATCGACGGGTTCGGCGAACTCGCCGCTGACCCCGACATCGGGACCTGAGCGGGGATGGCGGGCGGAACCTATACGCTGGTGCTCGAACGGGACGCCAGCGGGCCGATTTCGGTCGGCGCGCTGGGTGAAATCAGGTTTCCGGCGGGCTGGTACGCCTACACCGGGAGCGCACTGGGAAGCGGCGGTTTCGGCCGTATCGACCGTCACCGCTCGGTCGCCACTGGCGACAACGACACCCGGCACTGGCACATCGACTACCTGCTCGGCGACGCGGCGACGACTATCGACCGGGTCGTCACGACGGAGGCCGACATCGAATGCGCCGTCGCCGAGCGGGTCGACGGGCCGACAGCGGACGGGTTCGACCGCGTCGGCGACTTCGGCTGTTCGGACTGTGGCTGTCGCTCGCACCTGATACACCACGAGCAGCGGGAGCGATTGGTCGATGCGGTGACCGACGCCCACGAGGTCGCTAAAGAAGCGGCGACCGCGACCGAGTAGTCAAGAGATGTGAATCGCGGGCTTGTTCGGTCGCGCTTTGGCCGCGAGGTCGTCGTCGGGTGCGGCCCGGCGGACAACCACGTCACACCCGAACTCGTCCTCGAACAGCCACGCGGCCTGCTGGAGCGTGTCGAGTTCGCGCTGGCCGTCGATAATCGGTTCGAGTCCCGCCCCACGGTCGGCCAGTCGGTCGGCAAACTCGGCGGCCGCGTCGCCGTGCTGTTTGATCTCCTCGTCAGCCATAATCTCGCCGACGATAGCGTCGTCGGGGTCCGATTCGCGGGCGATCTCGTAGGCCCGGTACTTCCAGTCGGCGGCGACGACGAGTTCGATCTCGTTCGGTTCGTCGATATCGACGACCTCGGTGATCTCGCGCACGTCGTCGAGCGTCCGTCGAACGACCTGCCGCTCGATGCGGTAGTCGTCCACGTCACGGAGCGGTTCCGGCCACCGGCTCTCGGCGACAAGCCCGTCTTCATCGAGCAGTTGCCACATCTCCTCGGCGAGGAACGGCGCAATCGGGGCGACTAAGCCGGCGAGCACTCGCAGGCCCCGGCTGTAGGCGAACTGGTAGGGGCGGTCGTAGCCCGCATAGCGGCCCAGTAGGCGTGCAAAGCGCTGTATTTCGCCGATGACTCGATGGAAGCGAAAGCGGTCGTACTCCTCGGTGACAGCGGCGATTGTCCGGTCGATCTCCCGCTCTAGGTACGCGTCGTGGTCGGCGCTCTCGGTCCGAGTCTCGGTCTGGTCGGTGTACTCGGTAACGAGCCGATACAGCGTCTGCTGGAAGTCGTATGCCGACGAGACGTCCTTGACAGTCCACTCGAAGTCCTGTGAAGGGTGGGCTGCCGAGAGGACGAACAGCCGCGTCGTCTCGGCCCCGTACTCGTGGGGCGCGATGTCGTTGCCCTTCGACTTGGACATCTTCTCGCCGCTGTGGAGCACCGTCCCCTGATTGATGAGCCGCTCGACCGGTTCCTCACGGTCCAGCAGCCCGATGTCCGACAGGGCGCGGGTGAAAAAGCGGATGTAGAGCAGGTGGAGGACGGCGTGCTCTTCGCCGCCGACGTACACGTCGACCGGGAGCCACTCGTCTGCAGTCGTCTGGTCGAAAGGAGCGGCCTCGAAATGTGGTGACAGATATCGCAGGAAGTACCACGACGAGTCGACGAAGGTGTCCATCGTGTCCGTCTCCCGCACCGCAGCAGCGCCGCAGTCCGGACACGTCGTCTGCTTCCACTCGTCGGCCGCGTCCAACGGATTGCCGGTCGTCTGGACGTAGTCGGGCAGTTCCACCGGCAGGTCTTCTTCGGGAACCGGGACGTGGCCGCACTCGTCGCAGTGGACGATGGGGATGGGCGTCCCCCAGTAGCGCTGGCGGGAAATGAGCCAGTCTCGCAGACGGTAGGTCACTGCGGACGCAGCGGCGTCGTGCTCGCGCAGACGCTCGCGGGCGGCGGAGCTGGCGAGGCCGTCGTACTCGCCGCTTGCGGTGAGCATCCCATCGTCAGTGTAGGGCGCGTGTGGCAGGTCCGTCCCGCTGCCGTCGACCGGTTCGACGACCTGCTCGACGGGCAGATCGTGCTCGTCGGCGAAGGCGTGGTCCTGCTCGTTGTGGGCCGGCACACCCATGACCGCACCCGTGCCCACGTCGTCAAGCACGTAGGCCGCGACGTACACCGGCAGTTCCTCGCCGGTGTAGGGGTGGGTCGCGGTGAGAGCCGTCTCGATGCCGCTCATCCCGGCATCGTCCGTGCTCGCCACTGACTCCACGTACTCGGCAACGGCGTCGTCCTCGTCGGCCAGCGCCCGCGCGAGGTCGTGACCCGGCGACAACGCCAGATACGTCGCGCCGTACACCGTATCGAGTCGCGTCGTGAACGCCTCGACGGTGTCGTGGTCGTCGTGGCCGACGGAGAAAGCGACGCGCGCTCCCTCCTGCCGACCGATCCAGTTACGCTGGCTGTCCCGAACGCCATCGGGCCATCCCTCCAACTCGTCCAGCCCGTGATACAGCTCCTCAGCGTAGTCGGTGATAGCGAAGAACCACTGGTCGAGGTCACGCTGCTCGACGCCGGTCCCGCAGCGCCAGCAGACGCCGCCACCGTGGGTGTGGCTGTGGCCGGTATCGGCGGTCGTCTCGCCTTCGTCCGCTTCCGGTGGCGTCTCGACCTGTGCGTCGGCCAGCACTGTCTCACAATCCGGACACCAGTTCACCGTCGCCGCACCGTAGTCGACCAGCCCCTCGTCGTAGAATTGGGTGAACAGCCACTGGTTCCACTGGTAGTATTCGGGGTCACAGGTGGTGATCTCCCGGGACCAGTCGTAGCCAAAGCCCATCTCCCGGAGGTCGTCTTTCATCTGGTCGATACACGTCCGGGTCCATGATTCGGGATCGGTGTCGCGCTCGTAGGCAGCGTTCTCCGCCGGCAGGCCGAACGCGTCCCACCCCATCGGGTGAAGCACGTCGTCGCCGGCCATCCGCCGATACCGGGCGTACGCGTCAGTAATGGCGTAGTTCCGGATGTGTCCCATGTGCAACGAGCCGGAGGTGTAGGGGAACATCCCCAGCACATACGTCGGGTCCTCGGCATCAGTGGGGCATTCGAAGACTCCGTCTCGTTCCCAAGCCTGCTGCCAGTACTCTTGAACCCGGGCGTGGTCATATCGGCGCGACATTTGCTACCTCGTTCTGTGCCTGCCGCGCACATGAGTGTTCGGCTAGCCAGTCGGTGGGACATCGTTCAGCGAGCCCGAGTGCCAACAGACAGAAAGCCCCGGCCGAAACGGGTCTGGTCGAAGTGTGCGATAGATTGTGCGATCGGCGACGGAAGCACCGCAGGGAAAAACGCAGCAAACTGTGTGGTCCACCGGGGCTTTCCAGCTATCGACGAACCCAGCGAAGCGGCGACTCGAATCGAGCCCGACAGCTACTCTTCGCCGGACTCGTAATGCTCGCCGGCGGCCTCTGGCAGGCGAGTCTTACCCACCAAGGCGAGCACGACGATGACGGCGACGAACGGAATGGTCTGGACCAGCGAATCGGGGACGGCGATGACATCAGCCGTCTGGAGGCGCAGCTGGACGGCGTCGAGGCCGGCAAACAGCGTGGTCGACAGCAGCGCGCCAACCGGGTTGTAGTTGCCAAACAGATAGGCGACGATAGCGATGAACCCCTTGCCGTTGACCATCGTCGGGCCGTTACCGGTGAACTGGCCGATATTGATGGCCAGCGCAGCCCCACCCATCCCAGAGAAGACGCCGGAGAGGAGAACGGCAGCGTAGCGGACGCGGGAGACATCGACGCCGGCGGTGTCGAGCGCTTTCGGGTTCTCGCCGGCGGCCCGAACCCAGCGGCCGAAGGTGGTGCGGTTCAGCACGTACCACGACGCCGCCACGGCGAGGAACATGATGTACACCGCTGGTGAGGCGTCGAACAGCGCGCCGAAGAACGGGATTTCGGCCAGCGACGGAACGGTTATTGTATCGAAGGTACCGACGCTGCTGGTGTTTGGCCCGCCGTAGAACACCTGCGAGGCGAACGGCGCGAGGCCGAGCGCGATGAGCCAGACGGCCAAGCCAGCGATGATCTGGTCGGCGCGGAACTCGATACAGACGACGGCGAACACGCCAGCGAGCAGCGTCGACGCGACGATGCCGATGAGGAACCCGAGCCACAGCGAACCGGTGGCGTCGGCCCCGAAGATGGCTGCGAAGGCCGAGATGATGAGCAGCCCTTCGAGCCCGATGTTGATGATCCCGCTTTTCTCGGCGAAGATACCGCCGAGCGCGGCCAGCACAATCGGGACCGAGAGCCGCAGCGTCGATGACAGCGTCGACTTCGAGGCCAGCACCCAGAATATCTGGCCGGGCGTCGACGCCGGCGCGAAGACGCCGAAGCCGGCGAGCATGGCCAGTGTGAGGAACGCCACGGCGGCGATGAGTACTCGACTCGAAGCCGAGCGGAGTCGCTCTATAGCGCTGTTGTTAGTCATCAGCACCACCTCCCGCGGCCGCGGTGGCTTGTCTGTCGCGCTCGCGCGTCGCGAGCCGACGGCCGATGATGCGGAAGAACTCCGGCATCGCGACAAACAGGATGATAAGCCCCCGTAGAACGCCGACGAGCTGTGGCGGTGCGTCGGTTGCGAAAGCCACCACGTTCGAGCCGGACTTGAGGACGCCGAACAGAAGTGCGGCGAAGACGGCCCCGATGGGGTTGTTGCCGGCAAGGATGGAGACGGTGATCCCGTCGAAACCGTAGCTCGGGATCCCGGCCTGGAACTTCCCGAGTGTCATCATCACGAACACGGCCCCGCCGATGCCGCCGAGTGCGCCCGACAGCGTCAGCGAGGTCAGAATCGTTCGGGCAGAGTCGACACCACCGTACTCCGCGGCCGCGGGCTGGATACCGGCAGTCCGCAAGTCGTAGCCGAAGGCCGTGTGTTCGAGCAGGTAGTAGACGCCGCCGACGAACACGAGCGCAATCAGGAGCGCGAGCAGCGAGAAGTCCGTCCGCGGGTCGAACAGGATCGAGGGGAACTGTCCCTCGACCGGCAGTGTCCGGGTCTGTGTTGCCTGACTCGTCGGGTCGGCGAAGTGGTTCCGGACGAGATACAGCGTCACCCGGACGGCAACGAAGTTGAGCATGATAGTGGTAATTACCTCGTTCGCGTCGGCGTAGGCTTTTAGCGCGCCGGGTATGGCACCGTAGAGGCCGCCGCCAATCGCGCCGGCGAGCAGCCCGAGCGGAATAAACAGGACGAGTGCGATCGTCCCGGAGACTAGCGAGCCGGCCCAGAGCACCGTCAGCGCGGCCGCCAGAGCCCCGATGATAAGCTGGCCCTGCGTCCCGATGTTGAAGATGCCCGCGCGGAACGCCAGCGCGACCGAGAGTCCAGTGAATACCAGAATGGTCGTCTCCCGGAGCGTCGCCGCGAACTGCGCGTTCAGCGGCGACCAGCCGCCGGCGAAGGGGTCGCCCAGCGCGCCGAGGAACAGCCGGTTGAACACGTAGAACGGGTCATAGCACAGCGTCGTGGAACCGAACGTGAGTACCGGCGAGCGACACGTCGCCATCAGTCCCGCAACGGTGACGATGACTGTCCCGACGACGATAGAGAGCAACAGCGCCGAGACAGCGATGAGAATCCGTTCACCGACCGAGGTCTGCCCGAGCCTGATGAGGCGCTGCCGGTACTGTGACCACCGGTCGTCCGCGTCCGGCGTCGATGTGTTGTCGCCGTTCCGCGAGGGGCCACTATCGCTCATTGGCGGCCCTCCCCGTCCGCCGCAATGGTCGGGACGGCGTCAGGTTGCTGCCCGGCCATCAGCAGTCCGAGCTGTTCCTCAGTCACGCGCTCGGGATCGACGATGTCGACGATCTCGCCCTCGTAGACGACGGCGAGACGGTCCGAGAGCGACTGGACTTCATCGAGATTCGAGGAAATGAGTAACACGGCCCGGCCCGCCTCTCGGAGTGCGTTGATCTGATCGTGGATGAACTCCATCGACCCCACGTCCACGCCGCGGGTGGGGTGGGAGGCAACGACGAGACGCGGGTCCCGGGCGAACTCCCGGCCGACGACGAACTTCTGCTGGTTCCCGCCGGAGAGAGACTTGGCGTGGGCGTTGGCATCCGGCGGCCGAACGTCGTACTCTTCGATTATCTCCTCCGCGTGGTCGCGCGTGTAGTTCCAGTCGATGCGACCCTTCGAGGAGTAGTCGGCGGCGTGCTGGCTCCCCAGCAGGCCGTTCTCGACGAGGTCGAAGTCCATCACCAGTCCCCGCTCCTGTCGGTCTTCCGGGATGTAGGCCAGTCCGGCCTCGATGCGCTCCCGGCGGCTGTCGGTGGTCCGGTCAACGTCATCGTATGCGATCGTTCCCTCGTCAGGCATCTGGAGCCCGGTAATTGCCTCAACCAGTTCCGACTGGCCGTTCCCATCGACGCCAGCAATACCGAGCACCTCGCCGGCCCGGACGTCAAGCGAAATCCCGTCGACCGCGCGGACGCCCCGGTCGTCCTCCACGACGAGATCTGAAACCTCAAGGATAGACCGACCCGGCTCGGCGGGCTCGCGGTCGAGGTCGAGCAACACCTCCCGGCCGACCATCATCTCGGCCAGTTCTTCCCGGGTGATATCGCCGGCCGCGACCGTCCCGACGTTTTTCCCCTCGCGAAGGACGGTGATCTCGTCGGCAGCTTCCATCGCCTCGCCGAGCTTGTGCGTGATGAAAATAATCGTCTTGCCCTGAGCAGTCAGCTCTTCGAGCACGCGAAAGAGGTCGTCGACTTCCTGTGGCGTGAGTACTGCCGTCGGTTCGTCCAGAATCAGGACATCTGCGCCACGGTAGAGCGCTTTGAGGATCTCGACGCGCTGCTGGACGCCGACGCCGACATCTTCAATGCGAGCGTCGGGGTCCACGTCGAACCCGTACCGTTCGGACAGTTCACGGACCTGTTTTCGGGACTGCTCGCTGTCAACTGTGAGCCCGAGCCACTTGCGGGGCTCGTTCCCGAGCGTGATGTTCTCGGTGACGGTCATCGGATCGACCAGCATGAAGTGCTGGTGGATCATGCCGACACCCTCGTCGATGGCGTCGCGTGGCGAGTCGAACTGCTGTGTCTCGCCGTGCACGTTGACCGTCCCCTCAGTGGGCTGGTAGAGCCCGTAGAGGACGTTCATCAGGGTGGTCTTGCCCGCACCGTTCTCGCCGAGCAGTGCGTGAACCGTCCCCTTCTCGACCGCCAGATCGACGTCGTCATTCGCGACTACCCCCGGAAACCGCTTTGTAATACCATCGAGGTGGACGGCCTGTTCCATACTCTGAGCCGTTACCGTCCCGGTGTTTTAACTTCACGGTTCCACATGTCTGGCAAAAATATGCGGCAACTGCGTGTGTGGCCGCGGTGACTCAGACGAATTGTTGTAGGGTATCTCCGAATCGTCCCGACCCGGGCCGGAGCAGACCGACAAATCGCGCTACCGAGCTGTCTCAGGCGTTGTCAGGGTCAGTCGGCACACTGATGTCGCCGTCGATGATGCTCTGGCGGACTTCAGATATCTCGTCTTTGACGTCCTGTGGGATTTCCGAGCCGAGCTGCTGGCCGTACACCGCTTCGACACCGTTCTGTTCGAGACCGAGCGTGTTCACCGCGCCGCCCTCGAAGTTGTCGTTGACGACCGATTCGATCGATGTGTACACGGCGTTGTCGACCCGCTTGACCATGCTTGCGAGGATAACGTCGCTGAAGTTCTCTTTCGTGACTGACTGGTCGCGGTCGACGCCGACTGCGAAGCGCCCGGCCTCCTGGGCCGCACGGAACACGCCGGTCCCGGTGTTACCGGCCGCATGGTAGACGATGTCCGCACCGGACTCGTACATCGAGAGGGCAGCTTCCTGCCCGCCGGACGGGTCGTTGAAGTCGCCGACATAGGCCGTCTGGATGTCGACGTCCTCCTCCGCATGTTTGACGCCGGCCTTGTAGCCGGCTTCGAAGCGGCCGATAAGGTCACCCTCGACACCGCCGACGAAGCCGACGCTCGCGGAGTCACTCTGCGTGGAGCCGGCTCCAGCCGAGAAGTCCTGACTGGTCAGCTTCGCGGCCATCAGCCCGATGAGGAACGAGCCCTGATGCTCACCGAACACGTACGAGCCGACGTTGTCCGCCTCAACGACGGAGTCAACGATCATGAAGTTCTGCTCGGGATACTGTTCGGCGTTCTCCGTGAGGGCGTCCGCCTGCAGGAAGCCGATACAGCAGACGAGGTCGTAGTCCGGGTTCGAGGACTGTGCGTACTGCTGCTGGAGGCTGCCGAAGTCCTGAACCGCTTCCGGCTGAGATTCGCCGTATTCGATGTTTAGCTCGTCCGCTGCCCGGATAGCGCCGGTCTGGGCTTGGTCGTTGAACGACCCGTCACCGAGCCCGCCCGTCGCATACACCATTCCGATACGAGCGGCCGGGCCGCTGTCACCGTCGCCGCCGTCCCCGCCATCGCTGTCGGTGTCCCCACCGTCACCGCCGCTTCCGTCGCCGCCATCGCCGCCGAGGCAGCCGGCTAACCCGATTGCAGTTGCGGTACCAACACTACTGATGAACGTGCGTCTTCGCTGTGACATGTCCCACCAGCGGTGTCGATAGGCGTTAAAGACTTCGGTGTCGCACATTAGCCACACCGGCGACAAATCATGGCAAGGCGGGCCGATCGACTGTCGACACCGACGGCGCGGACGTTTTATGTATTGGGTGTGAACGGCTGGCAATGACAGTCTGGTCGCACTCACACAGCAGCAACTGGCAGGCCCTGACGGGCCCCAGCACGCGGTGACTACCGTCGTCTTTGGGGCGCTGGTCGCCCTCGCGACGCTCACCGGGCTGGTGACGGCCTGGACACTCGGTGCGAACAGCAACTCACCGCCGTTCGCCCCGGCTATCGGCGCAAACGCCATCTCGACGATGCGCGCCGCCTTCATGATCGGCATCCTCGCCGCGCTGGGCGCACTGACCCAGGGCGGGAGTATCTCCGAGACGGTCGGAGCCGGCCTCATCGACGGCGTCGCCATCACATCGCTCGCGGCCATTGCCGGCCTGTTGACCGCGACCGGGTTCATGGCGTTCGGGATCTACTCGGGCTACCCCGTTCCGGCGGCGTTCGCGACGACGGGCGCGATGGTCGGCGTCGGCCTCTCGCTGGGCGGCGCGCCGGTCTTCGACACCTACCGTCGAATCGCTATCTTCTGGCTGCTCGTCCCGCCTGTCTCGGGGAGTCTAGCCTATCTCACCGCGACAGTGTTGCGCCGGGACGACATCCCAGAGACGGTCGGGGTCCCGCTACTGGCTGGTGTCGTCGGCGGCATCGTCGCCAACGTCCAGTTGAGCATCATCCCGTCACCGCCCGGCACCAGCCAAGGGTCGCTGGCCGGCTTCGCCGCGATGGTCGCCGGGACAGATATCGCCGCCATCGCCGCGACGCTACTGCTCGCGGCGGGGAGCTTCTACTACATCCGCCTGCAGACGCAGGCCTCAGTCGACAGGGGTATCAAGACCTTTCTCGTCGTCCTCGGCAGCGTCGTCGCCTTCTCCAGCGGCGGGAGTCAGGTCGGCCTCGCGACCGGACCACTGGAGAACCTCTACCGCGCCGAACTCGGCCTGCCCGGGTTCGTGTTGCTGGCGCTCGGCGCAGTAGGTATCCTCGGCGGGGCGTGGATGGGCGCGCCCCGCCTGCTACAGGCGACCTCCCGCGAGTACGCACAACTCGGCGTCCGCCGGTCCATCGCGGCGCTGGTCCCCGGATTCATCATCGCCCAAGCCGCCATCGCGCTTGGCATCCCTATCTCGTTCAACAACATCATCATCTCCGGGGTCATCGGCGGCGGTCTGGCCGGCGGCTCCGCCGGCGTCTCACGCCGGAAAATCGGTGTGACTGTCGGGTTCTGGCTCATCACACTCGTCACCAGCGTCGTCATCGGCTACGGCGTGTATCAGGTCCTTGAAGCGCTCCTCGGCGGCCAAGTCTGAAACTGATTGGTGTCCTCTGTCCGGACTCCGGGTCGGTCCCAGCCAGTACTGACCGACGACACTACCGGACGACCGTCACTGTCACCGGCGCTTCGCTGGCGACCGCCGTCGCGACGGTCCCCAGCAACCGCCGAGCGATCTCGTTTTTCGTCCCACCGTGACCGCCCATCACCACCTGATCCACGTCGCTTCCCTCGACGTAGTCCAGAATCGTCTCAGCCGGGTCACCTGTCTCGACGGCTGTCTCGACCTGTCGGCCGGCCTCGCTGGCCTCTCGTGACGCCCGCTCGACGAGATTTGTGGCCCGCTCGTCGGCCGCCGCCCGGCGATCCGCGTCCGGTTCGAGCATCCCCCCTTCGCTCATTCCCGTATCGAGCGGTGCAACGACGTTCAACACAGTAATCCGACAGTCGAACGTCTCCAGCGCGTAGGTCAGCGCCTCGTCAGCCAGCGGTGAGCCGTCCAGCGGGACGAGGACGTGCGTCGGTGCCATACAATGTCTCCGAACGGGAGCCACAAGTATGCGAGGGCCGGTGTTGCCGAGTGGAATAGCCGATTCGAGCCAGATGTGCTCGTTTCGCTACGTGCGACTGGCAGAATCAGTAATTACGGTTTCGCAGCTCGCGAGTTTGCTCGCCGCAGAAATAGTCCATCCTGGATTCGAACCGGAGCCAGACGTGCTCGCTTCGCTGCGCGCGACTGGCGGGGTTCGAACCAGTAATTACGATTTCGCGGCTCGCGAGTTTGCTCGCCACAGAAATAGTCCATCCTGGATTCGAACCAGGGTCGAAGCCCCCAGAAGGCTTCAGGATTGGCCTCTACCCCAATGGACTGTGTGCACTCTACAGTATCGGGTGCCCCTTTGTAAGCGTTGCGCGATTCATCGCCGTATGTCCTGTGCCACCAGTTCTCAAATTCTCGACCTGATTTTACAGCAGTGGCAACGCGGAGCCAGACATCGATAGCACTTTTTCGGGGTGCCGTGCACACTCGCGTATGTACGTCGGACGATTCGTCGTCGTCAGTCCCGAGGTCGGCGCGTACCGTGTCTCCTCACGCTCGTTCCCCAACCGCCAGACAGTAAAGCGCGACGGCACCGTGACCGTCGAACCGACACCCGACGCCCCGGAGACGGACAACCCCTACATCTCCTACAACGGCGTCCGCGTCACCGAGCGGGGCGCAGTCGTCGGGAACGGCTCGCACGTCGACCCCATCGCGGAAAAGCTCGAACTGGGCTATCCGGCGCGGGACGCCGTCGCGGAGCCGCTCCTCTCGCTCGACTTCGAGAAGGACGACTACGACACGCCGCGGGTCGCTGGCATTGTCGGCGTCGACGCGGCGGACCCGACGACCAACGCCGACGGCCCGGGCGCAGTCATCGGGACCGTCCGGCGGGACGCCCTGCTCGTGGAAGAGGTCACCGAGCCGACGCTTGTGGCGACCTACGAGGAGAACGGTCCAACGGCGTTCGACCTGACTGCGACCGACGCCAGCGAGGTCGCCCGCGAGGTGTACGACCACGAGTACGAGCACGCCGTCTGTTCGGCCGGCGTCGCGGGGTCGGCAGGCGAGTTCGACGTGGCAGTGTACAACGGGGAGTGAGCGGATGGCCGCACAGCGGACACAGATACTGAGCCGGGACCGACACTCAAGACCCCACAGGGGGTAGACACTAGCAATGAAACTCGGAATCCTCTCTGATATCCACGGGAATCGGGTGGCGCTAGCGGCGGTGCTTGCGGACATGCCGCCGGTAGACGGGCTGGTCTGTGCGGGCGATGTCGTCGGCTACAACCCTTGGCACGCCGACTGCGTCGACGCGATGCGCGGGCACATCGATGCGCTCTCCGATGATGTCCCTTGGCCGACCGAAGAAGTCCCGACAGTGATGGGCAACCACGACAGGGCCGTCGCCGCCGAGACGCCGTTTGCGTTCAACGGGATGGCGCAGGCCGGCGTCGAACACGCCACGGAACAGTTGTCCGACGAGCAGACCGAGTGGCTGGCGGCGCTGCCTGACGAGCGACGAGTGTGTGACGGCCGCGTGAAGCTCGTCCACGGTCATCCAGACGACCCGGACCACTACACGTTCCCCGAGGAGTTCGGCCCGGACCTGTTGGGTGACGAGGACGTGCTCGTGATGGGCCACACACACCAGCAACACCACGAGGTGTACGACGACGGGATCGTACTGAATCCCGGCAGCGTGGGCCAGCCCCGAGACAGGAACCACCGGGCGGCCTACGCCGTACTCGACCTCGACGGGCTAACGGTCGAGGAGCACCGCGTGGCTTACGACACGAGCGCAGTCATCGACGCGGTCGAGGACGCCGATCTGCCGCGGGAAATCGGCTTCCGATTGACGCAGGGCCGGTAACCACAACGGTACGTCGTCCGTCGCCGGCAGCCTGCAGATACTGCAGCGGGACGAGAGAATTTATGTCCGTGACCGCTACTGTATCGCGTGGAGTCCCCATTCGAAGTCCTCGGGATCACGCCGGACGCCGACGACGGGGAGATCGTCGACGCGTACCGCGAGCGGGTGAAGGAGGCACACCCCGATCAGGGTGGGTCGGCGGCCGAGTTTCAGGCAGTCAAGACAGCCTACGAGCGGCTGCAGAACGGCTACGAGCCCGGGGACCCGCTGCCCGACGAGACAGCGGAGACAGAACCCGAGGCCGAGGAGGCCCCGCCGGAACCGGACGATCCGATGGTGGAGTTCCTCAACTTCGAGGTGCTGGATGACCGCGGCTGGGCGCTCGGCGACGAGGATCTGTTTGAGAAAGCCGGCGACGCGAACCTGCAATCGTCCGATTTCGGGCGGTTCTACGTCGACCCGAACGACACGCTGCTGGAAGCAGCCGAGAAAAACGGCTTTGCGTGGCCGTTTGCCTGTCGCGGCGGCGCGTGTACGAACTGTGCGGTGGCGGTCGTCGACGGCGAGATGCCGTCGCCGACGAGCCACATCCTCCCGCCCGAACTCACCGAGAAGGGAATTCGCCTGTCGTGTATCGCTGCACCGGTGTCTGACGACGCGAAGATCGTCTACAATCTGAAACACCTGCCAGAGGTCAGCGAACTCCTGTTGCCCGCAAGCCGGTTCGAGCAGGCCTCCTCAACCGATTAAAAACTCAGAACACGTCCTGAACGAGCGAGAGGGCCTGTTCGCGGTCCTCCCACGGAACGAACACGGAGACCGACGTTGCCGACGTAATCACGTCGTAGAGGTGGATGTGGGCGTCGGCCAGCGGCTCGACGACCTGATGAGCGAGCGCCGACTGGCTCGGGTCGCCGCCGGTGACGCGGATGACGGCGATATCGTCCTCGACGGTGACCGACGAGAGCGTCTCGTCGTCGACGATACGGGCGTGCAGCAGTGCCTCGGCCTCCTCAGCGTCGTCTTCATCGACGTAGAACGTCAGCGAGTCCATCCCCGAGGAGTTGGCCTCGATGTTGATCTCCTCGTCAGCGATGGCGCTGGCGAGGTCCGCGAGGATACCCGGGCTGTTCCGGATAGCGCGGCCGGCGACGGTCACGCAGGCGATCGGCTGTTCCTGCAGGTCGATGAGGTTCTGGAACTCGCCCTCGATGGACGTGCCACCGGAGAGCAGGTCGCCGTGCTGGTAGTGGACGACGCGAACGCCGAGGGCGTCGCTCTTGTACGACAGCGCCGACGGCGCGACCACCTCGGCCCCGCGGAACGACAGCGAGCGGAGTTCGTCGACGGAGATTTTGCCGACGTTCCGCGCACCTTCGACGACGCGTGGGTCACCGGTCATGACACCCTCGACGTCAGTGACGATGACGACTTCGTCGGCGTCCATGTAGTCGCCCATCATCACGGCGCTCGTGTCGGAGCCGCCACGGCCAAGCGTCGTCACGTTGCCCTGATAGTCTTCGGCCAAGAAGCCGGTGATGACCGGGACGACGTCCTTGAGCTGGCCGGCGAGCGCGTGGGCGCGCTTCTGTGTCTCCTCGACGTCGACTTCGCCGTACTCGTCGGTGATGATCGGCCAGTCCTCGCTGCCGGGTTCGAGGAAGACGGCCTCGATGCCGCGGGCGGCGAGTGCGCCCTTGAGCATCCGGACAGAGGTCCGTTCGCCCATCGAGACGATCTCCGCACGGTCTGCGGAGTCGGCGTCGTAGTTGATCTCGTCGAGCAGTTCGTCGGTCGTGTTGCCCATCGCCGAGGCGACGACCGCGACCTCGTGGCCCTGCTGGACGGCAGCGGCAATCGAGTCTGCGGCCCGGTTGATGCGGTCGCCGCTACCGAGGCTCGTCCCACCGAACTTGGCGACTACGCGCATGCTACCACCGTGTCCGTGTGCATGTGAACCATTGCCCTCGCGTTATCCGTCGCTCGGGATAACTGTGTTCATCTGTGACCGCGTCTCACTGTCGACAGCGACCGGCGGATTCCGTCGCGTGAAGACCTGTTGCCGCGGGGGCGAACGCACCCCCGGAGCGTCCGACACACCGTTTATTTGCGTGGGGTTCCCACACACAAGTATGGATATCCGCGACGCTATCGAGGACGACGCCGATCGACTGGCAGCCCTCGCCGACGGGCCACCGGACGTGATGCGAAACCTCGTCCACGACCGCACCGTCCGCGTGGCCGAGGAGAACGACGACATTGTGGGGTTCGTGAGCTTCGATGCCGAGCGTGGGACCGTCCACGTGACGCAACTGGCCGGCTCGAGCGACGCATGCGAGGAACTCCTGACCGACCCGATCGAGTTCGCCCGCCGCGAACACATGACCGTCGAGTTGCTGCTACCGGAAGACGAATCAGAGGTCCAGACAGCTGTCGAGGCGGTCGGATTCACCTCCACCGGAAACGGTCCCCGGTTCGACGGACAGGAGACGACGCGCTACCGGTTAGAGCCGGAGCGAGCGGAGCACTGACTAGCGTCACGGGATCGAGAGCCGCCAGCCGAGCATCGCACACAGTCCGAACCCGAAGGCGTTCAGCGAGCCGTGAAGCGCAACCATCGTCGAGATTGTCAGACCCAGCGAGCGACCGGTGAACGTCGACACTCCGTAGCCGAGCGCGAGCGCCATCGAAACCGGAAGCGCCACCGCCGCGATGCCGAGCAGGACCCCTTGCGGACGGGAGCAGTTCGGGACGACACGACGCAGGACCACGACACCGAAGGCCGCGACAGCGACGGTGAAGACACTCACTGCGACGACTTCCACCAGCGGCGAGAAGGCGATGCCGACCGCGATGAGCGCCGGACCGACGAGGACGACACCGACGACAGTGCGGAATCCCCGCGAGCGGTCACCGAGACGCCGGCCGGTCAGTCCTGTTGCGACTGGGAGGACGAACCCTGCGTAGTGGAAGTGGACCGCCGTCAGTCGAATGATGACGCGGTCGAACCAGAACGTCAGGTCGAGGTGGGCCAGCAGGAGCGCGACCGCGCCAACTGAGACGTAGGCGAAGCCGGCATCGATAGCGGTCTCCGGAAGCGACAGACCGCCGCGTCTGCGAGTCCGCACGAGCGCGGCGTATCCGAGGAGGCCGGTGACGGCCAGCCACGGCGTTGCGAGCGCGGCGGCCAGCGGAGCCGGTGACGAAACGACCAGCGAGACCGCGAGCAGGAGTGCACTGACCGGCTGGAGCCAGATGGCAGTGGTCGTGAACCGATTTGCAGGTGCCGGAAACGTCCCGTGGACCGCCGTTCGGAGCGCGAGCGGGACCAGCACGAGCGGCGCGAGTGCAAGCGCCCGTTCGATAGCGTCGAGTGCCCCAGTAGCCGTCAACGCCAGCCAGACCACCGTCCCAAGCACCGCGCTCAGGTCCCCCACGGCGATGCTCCCGATGACCGGTTGGGTCACGCTGCCGAGTGGTTCGGTCCGGGGCCCGGCGGCGCGGTCGCTCATTGCGGCGGGAGTCGGTCAAGCCCGGGGACGATTCGGAGGTCGTCAGGCGTCCCGTCGCTGGCAGTCTGGTTCTGCGTGAACGTCCCGCGATAGCCGAGCATGTGGCCCACGAGACCGTTCTCGACGGTCGCGGTGACGTGGTACCGCTCGTCGGCCTCGTCGTAACGGTCACGCACCTCAACATCGGCGGCCAGCGGCCCCGGTAGCGGGACGTAGCGGTTGCCCAGACGGGCCCACTGCCGGCCGCCGGCGACCACGAGCGCGCCGTCCTCGACCCGCGGGTGGAGTTCGCTGGCGATGCGGCCGCGAGTCCCAAGGAAATCAAGCAGCCGCTCGGCTTCGGCGTCCCAGACCGTCAGCGAGTCGAACAGACGGGTGGTGTCGCCGAAGTCGAAGGCGCGGCGGGTCGTCATGGCCTCGTGACCACCAGCCGTCGTGTAGGCCACCGTCGTCACTGAAAACGGCACATCCTCACCGGCTTCGGGAAACAGCATGTTCTGGGTCGTCATCGCGTAGAGCGCCGGCAAGACGAGCGTCCCGCGGGTGATGTCCATCTCGCCGCGGCCGACACAGACCGTCCCGTCGTCGGGAGCGAGGCTGTACCGGTCGCGAACCTTCGGATGGAGGTCGGCCGCCGCGTCGCCGAGCGCCCGCTCGTAGACGCCCGTCACAGTGCCACCTGAGACGGTGCTGTCGGGAGTGTTCCGTCCGGAATCTGCCCCACCGCATGTACTACCGGTCTCTGTCCGGTCATTGTGTTGACGTTCCCGAGCCAGATAGATATGTCTGCTGGGCTGAAACGGCGAGTGGAGAACCCCTGTGTGTCAGGTTACTCTTTCGAGCGGAGCTTCCGATACAGGTACGCAACGCCAAGACCGCCGGCGACCAGCGCTGGGACCAGCGGTGCGTCGGTGGCCTTCGAGACCTGTCGCCGAACCGTGTCAGTGACCGACGACGGTTCCTCGATGAGTTCCAGCACGGCCTCGGTGCTGTTTGCGACCGGTTCCGGCTCGTTCCCGGCTTCGGCAGCTGCTTCGGGGTCTTTGAGCAGGTGGCCCGTCGTCAGGCAGACGACCGACTCGTCGCTGTCGACCTCACCCTCGCGGCGGAGTTTCCGGAGGCCCGCAACGGAGGCCGCAGAGGCCGGTTCGACGCCGACGCCTTCCCCGGCGATGTCGCGCTGTGCTTCGGTGATTTCCTCGTCGGAGACGGCGACGGCGGTACCGCCAGTCTCTCGAATGCCCGGGAGCGCCTTCGGCGCGTTGACCGGGTTCCCGATACGGATGGCGGTCGCTCGGGTCTCGACGTCTTCCCAGCGGCGGGTGTCCTCGTAGCCGTTCTCGATGGCCTCGACCATCGGGGCGGCTCCGTCGGCCTGAACGCCAGTGAGCTTGGGGACCTGATCCTCGGTGATCGCACCGGCCTTGACGAGTTCGCGGAAGCACTTGTACAGCGCCGCAGTGTTGCCGGCGTTGCCGACCGGCAGGACGATGCGGTCCGGGTACTCGCCGTTGTCGGCGTAGAACTCCTCCATAATCTCCAGCCCGATGGTCTTCTGGCCCTCCAGACGGAAGGGGTTCAACGAGTTCAGCAGGTAGGCCTCGCCACGGGCCGCGAGGTCCTGTACGATGTCGAGACACTGGTCGAAGTTGCCGTCGACCTCCAGAATCCGCGCACGGTGGAGGCTCGCCTGTGCGATTTTCCCGGCGGCGACCTTCCCGGCGGGGAGGAGGACGAGCGTCTCCATGCCGCCGCGAGCGCCGTAAGCCGCAAGCGCCGCGGAGGTGTTGCCGGTGGAGGCACAGGCCAGTCGGTCGACACCGACCTCTTGGGCGACTCGGACACCGACGGTCATGCCGCGGTCCTTGAACGAACCGGTGGGGTTCATTCCCTCGTGTTTCACGCGGAGCGCGTCGACGCCGATATCCTCCTTCAGGCGGGGCATCTCGTGTAGCGGCGTATCGCCCTCGGGAAGCGTGACGCCCTCTTCGAAGGGCAGAGCGGCGTTGTACCGCCAGACGCCCGACCCCTCGAACTCGTCGAAGGTCGGCAGGTCGTCGTAGCGGACCTCAAGCAGGCCGTCACAGTCATCGCAGGTGTAGCGGATCGCGTCGAAGGGAGCGAACGTCTCACCACACTCGATACAGGCCAGCCAGACGCCGTCGTCGGCAGCCGGCGGCACGTCGTCGGTGAGTTCCAAGTCAGCCATTGTCGGGACCACGCCCCCACCGGGCAAAAGTCGGACGGTTGCCGGTCGCAACGCCGGACCAGCTACTCGTCGGCCGAGGCGTCGAACTCGTCGATACGGCGATGGACTGCGGTAGTCCACTCGTCGAGGGTCTCGTGCATCAGTTCGCGGGCCCTCGGCAGCGGTGTCGCGGTGTACTGGTACACGTGGCCGCCACCGTCGAGCAACCGCCGTTTTCGTGTCGCGAGCCCCTTCTCACGGAGTGTCGACAGCGACCGATTGACGTTCGAGCGGTCCCGGCCGAGTTCGTCAGCGAGTTCCTCGACGGTGCTTGCAGGCGTCTCAAGTAATGTCTGATACGTCCGTACCTCGTGTTCCTGCACGCCGAAAACACAGGCCATCACGTCCGAGAGATTCGGTTCGTCGTCGACCATCAGCTCGTGGACCCGGTCCGGGGACGGGTTGACAGACATACCCATCTGTACTGTTCCAACTCGGATAAACTGGGTCGTTACCTCAACCTCACCCCGTGGCATCGGCTCTGGCCGCTACCATGCGGTTCAGAGCTGTGGGTACTGTTGGCTGTAACTATTGCAAGATATTCGCCACCCCGGGGTGGCGAAATTCGTCATAGACTTACAGCCGACAGTATGGCCGTTGCTCGGAAGGCGTACCCATGCGAGCAGGTGTCGAATGTAGCAACACAACCACCGGTTCAGTTGGAGTCACGAGCTAGCAGGACTCCAGCAGCAACCATACTGTGAAAATGATTGCCAAACACATCAAAAAGGGTGCTGTTTCGGGTGGAGAATCACCCCCATCCGGAAGGAATTGTCACTGTTTACTCATATTCGCATCCGAATGTGCTATCTAGTTACAAATCAAAAGCATTAATACTCACCCACTAATGTCAGTTATAAAAGAAGTAAGCGCATTGCTCTTCGTGGTGACCGAGCGACGATGAGAGTGCTAATACTTCCCAATCCCAGAAACCAATGAATTACAGGAGTTTCGATCATCTCAGTGCTGATACGCAGGAGTGGATCGTCGATCTACCAGACGGCTTGGATCTGATCGTCGGAATACCCAGAAGCGGGATGCTAGTGTCAAACTTACTCTCACTACATCTCAATCTCCCGATGACGGATATCGATGGGTTGCGGGAGGGCAGGCTCCTCCAGACGGGGGAACGGTACGACGGCGAGTTCGACCTCTCGAAGTTCTCGAAGATACTGGTCGTCGACGACACCGTCTACACCGGGAGCGAAATGACCGATGCACAGTCGACAATTGACGGGTTTGATCTGTCCGCAGACGTGTACTACGGCGCTGTGTACGTGGACGAGGGGTCCGAGCGGTTCGTCGATACGTACGCACGAACCCTGCCGTTCCCGAGAGTATTCGAGTGGAACATGATGCACCACGACTTCCTTATGGACTCCTGTGTCGACCTAGACGGCATCCTCTGTCGCGACCCGACGCCCGAAGAGAACGACGATGGGCCGAAATACCGGGAGTTTATTTCGACTGTCGATCCGATCTGTGTTCCCTCGGTGGAAATCGGGAAAATCGTCACCTGTCGGCTGGAGAAGTACCGCAGCGAGACCGCCGCCTGGCTCGACGAGCACGGGATCGAGTACGACGAACTGGTGATGATGCAGTATCCGGACAAGGCCACACGGGTCGCCGCAGGCAACCACGGGGAGTACAAGGCTGGGGTGTACCAATCCTCAGACGCCAGACTGTTCATCGAAAGCGCACACTCACAGGCCCGAACGATAGCCATACAGACGAACAAGCCCGTCTACAGCAAGGAACAAAACCGGATGCTCCGGCAGGGGTATCTGAACCGTGTCGCCAGAAACGGCCGGATGTCAGTTGAGGCCGTCAAATCCGACCCGTTCAGGTACGTCGACCAGTTCAGGTCAGACCCGGTGGACTTCGTCAAGCGGGCCTCGTCGATGCTTCTCTAGACCACTCGCTTCCGGCTTGGGTGAGCGCTACACGCTCAGCACTCACCCAAAGCTTGGTCTGAGCGGAGCGAAGCAAGGCTCGACAGCCGAGCAACGCAGGTCGTTCGGTGACAAGAAATCGCACCCACTCCGTTCGGGGCGGGCTATTCCTGTTCGGCCAGCCACGCGAGCAGTCCTTTCTGAGCGTGCAGGCGGTTCTCTGCTTGGTCCCAGACGACGGCGTTGTCCGACTCGATGGCGTCGTCAGTGACCTCCTCGCCACGGTGGGCGGGCAGGCAGTGCATGAACGGTCGGTGTTCGAGCAAGTCCGTCGTGATCTGGAACCCTTCGAAGTCTTCGAGTTTCTGGCCGCGCTGGTCTTCTTGTCCCATACTGACCCACACGTCAGAGTACACCACGTCGGCGTCGGCAACTGCAGCCTCGGGGTCGTGGGTCGTCTCAGGCGCGTTTCCGAAAGCGGCGGCGCGGTCGGCCACATCGTCGGAGATGCCGTAGCCCTCTGGGGTGGCGACGGTGAGGTCGAGCCCGACCATCGCTGCGCCGATGACGAAGG
Source organism: Haloarcula sp. CBA1129 (assembly GCF_008729015.1). Taxonomy (NCBI): domain Archaea; kingdom Methanobacteriati; phylum Methanobacteriota; class Halobacteria; order Halobacteriales; family Haloarculaceae; genus Haloarcula; species Haloarcula sp. CBA1129. The sequence goes on along the minus strand of NZ_RKSM01000001.1, from coordinate 2,961,288 downwards.
ACTGGCAGACGTTGTTGCCGTCACCGACCCACGCCACGGAGATGTCCTCGAAGTCCCCGAACTGCTCGCGGATGGTCAGCAGGTCCGCGAGCGTCTGACAGGGATGGGCGTCGTCGGTTAGCCCATTGATAACCGGGACCTCGGCGTACTCGGCCAGTTCCTCGGCGTCAGCGTGATCGAACACGCGCGCCATGATGAAATCCACGTATCGCCCGAGTGCGCGGGCGGTGTCTTTCACCGGTTCGCCGTGGCCCAGATGGATGTCGTCGGGACCGAGGAACACGGCGTGGCCGCCCAGTTGCGTCATCCCCGTCTCGAAGGAGACGCGGGTTCGCGTCGAGGGCTTCTCGAAGATCATCCCCAGCGTCTGCTGATCGAGCAGGTCGCTTGTACTCCCCCCGCCGTGGTTGGCCTTGATTGCCGCGGCGCGGTCGAGGACGGTCGCCAGTTCGTCGGTCGTGAGGTCGTCGACATCAAGTAGATCCATATCAGTCCTCCAGTAGGCGTTCGGTCGCGGTTTCAAGCACCGCAACGGAGCGGTCGTACTCCTTGAGCGGGAGGTGCTCGTTCGGTGCGTGATCAAGATCGGAGTCGCCGGGTCCGTAGGTCACCATCGGACAGTCCCACGCTTTCGCGTAGACATTCATGTCGCTGGTCCCGGTCTTGCGGAGGAGCGTGGGCTCACCGCCCTGCTGCCGAATCGCAGCACGGAACGCTCTGGCGGCGCTGGTCCGAGGGCTCTGCATCACCGGCTCGACCCTGTCGTTCCAGTTGACGGTCCCGTTCGACAGATAGCCGTCAGCTATCTCTCGGATCTCGTCGGTGGTGTACTCCGGCGGGACCCGCAGTTGCACGTCCATTGTCGCCTCGACTGAGAGGCCGTCAGTGGAAGGGCCACCCTCGAAGTCGACGGGTTTGCAGGTGACCTGCTCGAACACCGGATGCCACTCGTCGTCGTCGAACTCCTCGTCGACCGACGACCACCAGTCGATGGCATCCTGAATAGCGTTGTTCTCCGGGCGCGAGGAGTGGCCGGACTCGCTGGTCGCGACGTAGGTCCCAGCCAGCAGGCCGCGGTAGCCCAGCGTGATGCCCTCCCAGCCGGAGGGTTCGCCGTTGATGACCGCGTCGGGTGCCGAGTCGCGGTCCTCGACGAGGAACCGCCCGCCCTTCGAGTCGACCTCTTCGCCGACGACGCCGACGAACGAGGCCCCGGTGCGGACGGCCGCGACGGCCATCGCACACAGCGGTCCCTTCGCGTCGACGCTGCCGCGGCCCCACAGCACGTCGCCCTCGTCTGTCTCCTCGACACGGACCGGAATGTCCCCCGGAACCGTGTCGATGTGCGAGGTGAGCAAGACGCCATCGTCGGCGGGCGCACGAACGTTGCCGACCTCGTCGAGCCACGCCTCGCGGCCGTGGGCCTCGAAGAACTCGACCAGCCGCTGGGCCGCCTCGCCCTCGTTGCGCGAGACCGATGGCGTGCGAACAATCGCTTCCAGCAGGTCCCGTGCCTCGGTGTCGGCTTCCTGAGTCGCTGCTTCGCTCATCCCACCACCTCCGCCATCGCGTCGACGACGGCGTCGGCGTGGTCCTCGTCGATGGTCAGCGGCGGGAGCAGGCGGACGACGGTCCGGCCGGCCGGCAGTGCGAGCACCTGATGGTTCAGCGCGAGTTCCTTCAGCGCCGCGTTCGCGCCGCGACCGACCTCGACGCCGATCATCAGGCCCTCGCCACGGATGTCCCGCACGTCGTCGCCGATGGCCGCTTCCAGTTCGGTCAGGAGGTAGTCGCCCATCGCGGCGGCGTTTTCCGGAACGTCGTCCTCGACGACGGTCGAGACGGTCGCGCCGGCGGCCGCTGAGATGACCGGCCCCCCGGAGAACGTCGAGGCGTGGGAGCCGTAGTTCTCGGCGATCCAGTCGCGACACAGCGTCGCGCCGACGGGGAGGCCGTTGCCCAGCCCCTTCGCCGCGGTTATCATGTCAGGTGCGACAGCGGCGCGCTGGGAGTTCCACAGCGCGCCGGTCCGGCCCATGCCGGTCTGGACCTCGTCGAAGATGAGCGCCGCGCCGGCGTCTTCGGTAATCTCCCGCGCTGCTTCGAGGTAGCCGTCGGAAGCCGGGTTGATGCCGCCCTCGCCCTGAACCGGTTCGACGATGAACGCGGCGGTGTCCTCGTCGACGGCCTCGGCCAGTGCCTCGCTGTCGTCGTAGGGGACGAACTCCACGTCGCCGATAAGCGGCTCGTAGGGCTTCTTGTACTTGTTCTTCCACGTGGTCGCCAGCGCGCCCATCGTCCGGCCGTGGAAGCCCTGCATCGTCGCAACGATTTTGGAGTTGCCCGTCGCCGAGCGGGCGAACTTCAGCGCGGCCTCGTTGGCCTCGGTCCCGGAGTTACAGAGCCAAGTCTTCTCAATCGGGTCCGGCGCGGTGTCGGCGAGCAGTTCGTACAGGGCCGTCCGCTCGGCGTTGGGGTACGACGCTTGGACGTACGTGAGCTTCTCTAGCTGCTCGCTGACGGCGCTCTGGACCGCCGGGTGACCGTGTCCCAGCGGGACACAGGCGTAGGACGCGCCCATGTCTAAGTACTCTGTGCCGCCGTCGTCGTAGACGTAGGCACCGTCGCCACGTTCGATCTGGATGGGTTTCTCGTTGAAGACGAATCCGCTCATTGTTCCTCCGTCGCTGTCTGGTCTGTGTCCTGTTCGAGTGCGCTCGCGTGGACGTGGGTCCCGCCGCCATCGAGTGCCGACAGAATCGGCGACTCGGCGTTGGCGTCGGCCACGACCGCCTCGGACGCGCCGCCATCGAGCGCCTCCTCGACGGCCATGATTTTCCGGCCCATGAATCCCTCGGCGGCGTCTTCGAGAGCGTCCCAGTCGGCTGCCGTCTCGACCGATTCGATGAGCGTCGACGGGTCATCGGGGTCAGCGTAGACGCCCTCGACATCGGTCAGGAGTACCAGCTGCGCGTCGAGTTCGCCGGCGATAGCCGCCGCCGAGCGGTCGGCATCGGTGTTCACCGGAATCACTTCGCCGTCGTCGTCTCCGGCCATCGGCGGCGCAGCGACAGGCGTGTACCCGTCGTCAAGCAGCGATTCTAGCAGGTCGCCGTTGACCTGCTTGATGGTGCCCGAGTGGTCGCCACGGCGAATCTTCTTCTTGCCGTCCTCGACGACCCGCACTGCGGACTTGCGCGGTCCGTAGAGCAGTTTGCCGTCGACGCCGTTGAGACCGACCGCATCGACGCCCTCGCTCTGGAGGCCGGCGACGAGCTGGGTGTTGAGGTGGCCAAACGCCATCTCGAACACCTCCATCGTGGTCTCGTCCGTGAACCGGCCGACGACGCCCGACGGCGTCTCGACGTATTCGGGCTCGACGCCGAGCCGTTCGAGCGTTTCGTCGACTTTGGTGGAGCCGCCGTGTACCACGACGACCTGTTCACCATCGGCCACGAGCGATGCCACGTCCGCAAGCGCCCCCGCGGGGTCGACCGCGCGAGCGCCACCGACTTTGATAACTACTGTCATGAAAAAGCCTCTCCAGAGGTTACGGTGCGCCGACGGGGTGGAGCCCCTGGAACTCCAAGCCCGCCGTCTCTTCGATACCCAGTGCGACGTTGGCCGCGTGGACCGCCTGACCAGCCGACCCCTTCATCATGTTGTCGATAGCTGAGAACACGACCAGTCGCTTGTTGCCGGGATCGAGTTCGAAGCCGACCTCGGCGCGGTTCGTGCCCGCGACCGACTTGGGCTCGGGGTAGCGGTAGACGCCACCGCCGCCGGCGACGAGTTCGACGAACGGTTCGTCCTCGTACTCGCCGCGGTACGCGCCCCAGAGGTCGCCCTTCGAGACCGGGCCCTCGGGGAAGACGTGACAGGTCGCGCTCGCGCCGCGGATCATGTCCACCGCGTGGACGGTGAAGGACACATCGATGCCGAGGAACTGCTGGATCTCGGCCTCGTGGCGGTGACCCGTGGGCGCGTACGGACGGACGACGCCCGAGCGCTCGGGATGGCTCGACGCCTCGCCGCCGCCGGCCCCGCCCTCGCTGGAGCCGACCTTCACGTCGACGACGACCTGCTCGTCGCCCGAAAGGATGTCGGCCTCGAACAGCGGGAGCAGGCCCAGAATCGTCGCCGTGGCGTTACAGCCGCCGGAGGCGATGAGGTCTGCGCCCGCGAGGTTGCCGCGGTTCAGCTCCGGCAGGGCGTACTCGCTCTGTTCGAGCAGTTCCGGACGCGTGTGCCCGTCGTACCACTCGTCGTACTGGGCCTCCGAATCAAGGCGGAAGTCCGCCGAGAGGTCGACGACCGTGCCGGCAGCCTCCTGAAACGCGTCGATCTGCTCCATCGAGACGCCGTGGGGCGTCGCGGCGAACAGCACGTCCACGGACTCTAGCTCTTCGGGCGATGAAAAGCGCAGGTCCGAGTGCCGGAGGTTCGGATGCTGGTGTCCGATGGTCTTGTTCTCCTTCGAACGGCTGGTGGCCTGTTCGAGTTCGAACTCGGGGTGGCCATCGAGGATGCGAAGCAGTTCCCCGCCGGTGAACCCGGAGCCGCCGACGACGCTTGCGGTATATGTCATGCGGTCACCTCGGCGTCGGTCGCTGTCGCCGCCTTCTCTTCGAGCCAGTCGACGACCTTCGCGGGCACGTCCACATCGGTGACCTCGTTCAGCGCCTTGAACTCGACGGTGTGGTTGACCTCGTGGACGGTGTAGTCCTCGAAGTCGTGGGTGTCGTCTTCCGACACCCCAACCTCCATCAGGTCGATACCGAGCAGCCCGCCGCCGACCGCGTCGGAGGCCTTCTCGACCAGTTCCAGCGCGCGGTCGTCCAGTTCGAACTCGGCGGTTTCTGCGCCCTTCGCCGCGTTCGTGAGCCAGTGGTCCGAGGAGCGGACCATCGCCGCAATCGGCTCACCGTCGACGGCCAGTACGCGCATGTCGCGGCCGGGTTTTTCTACGAACTCCTGAACGTAGAAGATCTTGTGCTCGTAGTGGCCAAGCGTCTCCTTGTGTTCGAGGATAGCCTCGGCGGCCGAGCGGGAGTCGATCTTCGCCATCAGGCGACCCCAAGAGCCGACGACCGGCTTCAGGACGCAGGGGTAGCCGAACTTCTCGATGGATTCGAGCGCGGCGTCCTTGGTGAACGCCACGTCGGTGTTGGGCGTCGGGACGCCCGCGGCCTCAAGCGCGAGGCTGTTGTTGACCTTGTCCGCGCAGGTGTCGGCGACTTCGGGGCCGTTGACCACGGGGACACCGTAGGCCTTCGCGAACTTCGTCGCGTAGACGCTGCGGCTGGTCGCCAGACAGCGGTCGACGACGATGTCGAGGTCCTCGAACGACTCGGGGGCCTCGCTGATGTTGAACTGCTGTTTGCGAACGTCTATCTTTTCTATCTCGTGGTCGCGCTCGCGCAGTTCCGACAGCAGGAGCTTCTCGTCCCGGCGGATGCGCGAGTAGAGGAGTCCGACTTTCATGCTGAATCCTCCGTGCGTTCGCGGCTCGCGGCCTCAAGCGCCACGGTCACGTACGGCGTCGAGCGCCGCGCCACCGCGAACACCTCACTCACCCCAGTCCTCTTCGAGCTCGGGTGCGCTGTCGAGCTCGACGGGGTCGGCGCCGACGACTTCCAGTTCGGCACCGCAGGTGGCACAGTCAACGATCTCTCCGACTTCGAGGTTGTCGTGCAGGGACACGTCCGCCCCACACTCGATGCATTCTGCCATTGTAGTTCATCCTGTGACAGGGACTCACTTAAAGTCTTCGAACATATCAGAATAAAATCACTAAATATACTGCACTCTAATGGTACGAAAAGCCCAAATCCGCCACGTTACCGAATCGTGTATCAGAAGTATGGTATAATTGTCCCACGAGGGGACGGTGGTCGCTCAGACATATCGGTCCACCTCCGTCTGGCGGCGGTCAGCCGCCTGTGTAACCGCCTGCCGGCGGTCGGTCAGTGCCTCGCTGTCTACGGCGAGTGCGTCCTCGGCCACCGAGACTTGCTTGGCGACGGCATCGGGGGCCGGGCCACCGCGAGAGTCCCGCATCGCGACACTTTCGGTCGGGTCGAGTGCGGCCTCAAGCGCCTCGCGGTCGACGTACGCCGACAGGGGCTTGCCCAGCACGTCCTCGGCGACGGCCGACAGAGATTCGTAGTCTGGTGCGTCGTCTTCGGGACCTAACTGCGCGGCGGCCTCGGCGACGACCTCGTGGGCCGTCCTGAATGGGACGCCGGCCATCGCCAGCAGGTCGGCAACACCGGTTGCCGTCGCGAACCCGTCGGCCGCCGCGGCCTCCAGCGTCTCGGCGGGCCAGTCAGCGGTTGCGACCGCGCCCGCCGCGACTTCCACGCTCTCGGTGACGCTGTCGATGGCGTCCCATGCGTGGCGGCCGGCACGCTGAAGGTCGCGGTTGTACGCGCGGGGCTGGCCCTTGAGGTTGGTCAGCAGGCCGTTCAATCCCCCGACGGCGTCGCCCGTGCGTCCGCGAACAAGCTCCAACGTATCCGGATTCTTCTTCTGGGGCATAATCGACGACGTAGACGAGTAGTCGTCGTCGAGGTCGACGTGACCCTTGCTCGCCATCACGACCACGTCCTCGGCCAGTCCCGACAGCGTCGTTGCCAACGTTGCGACGGCGCTGGTCGTCTCGACGAGGAAATCGCGGGTCGCCGAGGCGTCCATCGAGTTCTCAGCAACACCCTCGAACCCGAGCAGTTCGGCCGTGCGCTCGCGGTCCACGTCGAAGGGCGTGCCCGCGAACGCCGCCGAGCCGAGGGGGTTCTGATTGACCCGCTCGTAGGCGTCCAGCAAGCGCGCGGTGTCGCGCTGGAGGGCCTGCTCGTAGGACAGCACCCAGTGGGCGACCGTCGTCGGCTGGGCGGGCTGGAGATGCGTGTAGCCGGGCATCACCGTTTCGCGCTCGGCGCGAGCGACCTCGATGAGTTGCTCGCGAGCGCCGATGACGGTCTCCACGAGATTCAGAATATCCTCGCGCAGACGGTAGCGGATGCAGGCCGCCACCTCGTCGTTGCGCGAGCGGGCGGTGTGCATTTTTCCGCCCTCCGACCCGACGCGCTCGATCACGGCGCTCTCGATGGCTTCGTGCACATCCTCACCGTCGGGCAGTTCTCCGTGACCCGCGTCTTCCACATCCGACAGCGCGGCCAGCACCTCGCCGGCCGTTTCGCGGCCGATGATCTCCTCTTCGGCCAGCATCACGACGTGTGCGCGGTCAACAGCCAGATCGGCCGCGAAGATGCGCTCGTCGTCGGACAGCGAGGAGAGGAACGACCGGGCGGGGCCGCCGGCGAAGCGGTCACGGCGGACGACCGTCTCATCGTGGTCGCCAGCCCCGTCCGCCGTCTCGTGGTCCTCGCCGTCGCTCATTCGCTTACTCCTCCGTGACCTCAGTCGCGGCGTCCGATTGCTCGCCGCTGCCATCCGTCACAGCGGCCCCTTTCTTCGCGTCGGCCAGAATCTTGTTCGCGAGACGGGACTGGAAGCCGTGGTACTTCGCGACGCCGGTCGCGTCCTGCTGGGTGATACCGCCGGAGACGTCCTCCTCGTTGAACGAGGCCGCCGACTCGCTGTAGACGGCGTAGTCGGACTCACGCGAGACTGGGCGGCAGTGGCCACCTTCAAGTTTCACCGTGACTGTCCCGGTGACGCGCTCGTTGGTGTCGTCGATGAACGCTTCAAGTGCACCCGTCAGCGGCGCGTCGACGAGGCCCTGATAGGCCTTCTGGGACCACTCCTGATCGACCTGAGCCTTGAACTGGCGTTCCTCCTGCGTGAGGACGAGGCCTTCCAGCGCCTCGTGGGCCGTCAGCAGCACGGTGGCCGCTGGGTGTTCGTAGTTCTCGCGGACCTTGAGCCCGAGCATGCGGTCTTCCATCATGTCCGTGCGGCCGATGCCGTGCGCGCCCGCCTGTTCGTTGAGTTGCTCGATGAGTTCGACCCCGCCGAGTGCCTCGCCGTCGACGGCGACCGGGATTCCCGCTTCGAACTCGACTTCGACGAGTTCAGCGTCCTTGTCGGAGGGGTTGTCGGTCCACTTGTAGATGTCGTCGGCCGGGATGGTGCTCGGGTCTTCGAGTTCGGAACCCTCGATGGAGCGGCTCCAGAGGTTCGTGTCGATGGAGTAGCGGCCGCCGTCGCCGCCCTCGACGGGCAGGCCCTTCTCCGCGGCGTACTCGTTTTCCCACTCGCGGGTGAGTCCGAGTTCGCGCACCGGCGCGATGACATCGAGGTCGGAGTCGCGCCAGACGGCCTCGAAGCGAAGCTGGTCGTTACCCTTGCCGGTACAGCCGTGGGCGACGGCCGAACAGCCCGCTTCCTCGGCGACCGAGAGGATGGCCTTGGCGATGACCGGGCGCGCGAGGGCGGTTCCGAGCGGGTAGCCCTGGTAGTCGGCGTTGGCCTTGACGGCCTCCATACAGAGGTCAGCGAACTCCTCGGTAGCGTCGACGACGTGCTGTTCGACGCCCAGCGCCTCGGCGGTCTCTTCGGCCTCCTCAAACTCGTAGTCGGGCTGGCCGACGTCGACGGTGACGCCGATGACCTCGTCGTAACCGTACTCCTCTTTCAGCAGCGATACGCAGACTGTCGTGTCGAGCCCGCCCGAGAAGGCGAGCGCGACGGTTCCGTTTCCTTCTGGCATGGATGTGTTCTGGATTGGTTCCGTGGTGTGCCTGTCGGTTTCTCGATCAAACAATCGATCGAGTATCCCATCGAACCGACGACGACGGCGTCTAGCGACGAAACGAACCTGTCGAGTGAAGAGTAAGTAGTAGTGGGCCTAGAAACGGCCCGGTCGTCGTCGTCGTGGGGAGAAACGGAGGGACCCCTCGCTGCCCGCAGCGAGCATCGTGGTGAGAGAGGTCCGCGTCATCTACTTTCTGCTGTGTGAGTCGGGTACTAATAGTTTCCGTGTTAGCGGTGGCATGGGTATGGTCCTCAGTCGCATGGAATAGTCTGCATCAGTACCACACATTACGACCAGTAGCGGCACGTAGACCGGCGTGTGACAACCCTCAAGCAGTCGATATCGTAGTGCTACCGGCCAGCGTCATCGCTGGCAGATCCGTTGTCGGCGGGCGAGGGCTCGGTGTCCTCGCCGTCAGTTGCGGTCTCGTTGGTCGAGGTCCCCCCGCCGTCGACGGGCTGCTCGTTCATCGGAGTGTGTTGCTGCTCGGCTCCGGGCCGGTCGTTCGCCTCGGATCGGTTCGCCGCATCGCCGCCGCGGTCACCAGCAACGTCAGGCCGGGCCTGCTGGCCGACGTTCGGCCCTGCGATGCCCTGTGCGATAGCGGCGACTTCCGGTCCGCTCAGTTCGCCCGCGCGCTGTGAGAGGGTCTTGATTGCCGTCGCGTTGATCCCCTTCTTCTCCAGCGCCACAGCGGGGAGTTGGCTGGCTGTCTCGTTCGTTTCGGTAGCCAGTCGCTGGACGTTCTTCGTTTCGGCGTGGAGCTGTGCGGCCCTCGCTCGGTACTCTCCCTCGGTCATCGAACCGTTCTCGCGGGCTTGCTCCAGCGCCTGCTTGCGCTGTTGGAGTTCTTCCAGTCGCGACTCAGAGTCGTTCAGTTGGTCGGCGACAACGGAGGCCTTTGCGTCGTCGGTGTTCGCCTGTGCGATACGAACCCCGAACGTCCGGGACTGGACCTCACCGTCCAGTTCGGCCTCCTGCACGCTAACGACGCCCGCCAGCTGCGCGCCGGGGGCCATCGCGTTCTCGTCGGCCTGTTCGGTTACCGTGTCAGTCTCCTGTGCCATCGTCGCGGCTGGGACGGCAGCGAGCGTACTCACCACGAGCACCATCGCCAGCACTACCGGGGTCGCTCGTCTCATTGTACACCTCACTTGGACTCCAAATGCCCTATAAATAGGAGTCGGTGAAACCGGGTTACCGCCGATTAAGCCGGATTAAAACCACGATACTGCAGTGGCTTCGGACCGCGAGTTCCGGTGAACCGTCGACAGCTTTATCACTGTGTTTCGTCGCCGCTGTCGGTCCCATTGCCTTCGTCGCTGCCCCCACCGGTCACGTCAGTATCGGGGAGCGTCACAACGTTCTCCCGGCCGATACGGAACGTCTCGACCTTGTCCTCATCGCGCAGGCCCCCGATGACTTGGCTCGTCTTGGCGTCGGTCCAGTCGAGGTCGCCGGCCACCTGCTGTTGTTTGAGCCGCCCGCCGTTCGATTCGAGCAGTTGCAGGACCTGCTCCTCGTTGCTCAGGAGTTCGGCCGGCGGTTCGCCGGCAGCGGCGTCTGTGCCGGCAGTGGGCTGTCCCGCGGTGGCGTCGTCCGATTCGACCATCGACGTCGGTGGCTCGGCCGGCTCACCGCCACCGAGGACGCCGTACCGCTTGAGGACGTACGCTGCGGCGGCGATACCGACCAAGGCGAGGAAGCCGGCGATGAGGGGACTGTTACCCCCATCGCCGCTGGGCGGACTGGTGACCACGCGTGGCTCGTTCTCCCCGAACTGCTGTTGGCCGCGCCACGTGACGGAGGCGTTGCCACGTTCGTCGGGCTGTGGGGCGACGGAATTGGATCGGTAGTCCGACGGCCACTGCACTGTCAGCGAGGTCTCGCTGTCCAGAAACAGCCCCGAGAGCGCATCGCCGATTTCGATTCGGTCGCCGGAGACGGCGGCGAAGTTCGTCCACTGGAAGCGGTAGGTGATGACGCCATAGGTCTGGCCGAACGTCTCCTCGCGCGCGCTCACAGTGACGTTCTCGATAGCCATCTCGCGGCCGGTCGCGTTCTCTGCAACCCCGGCTGTGCTTTGCATTCGACTCTCAAAGCGGTCCGTGTACGCCGACGGGTTAGCCTGAATATCCGCCTGCAAATCCTCGAACGCCTGTGTGGCGTTGTCGTCGTCCAACCGGAGGCGGTAGGCGACCGTCCAGTCGGCGGTCCCATCCGGTTCTACGTCCGCAGTCATCACGACCACGTCCGCGTCGACAGACTGCTGTTCGAAGCCGCCGAACCCGACCCCGGTCGCTGTCGGTCCAAGCAGTGCTATCGCGACGATGACGACTACCAGCGTTCCAGCGGTCCGGGCCATCCTACCGCGGCTATCCCCTCGGCAGGTATATCGTTTATTGCCGATTGTGTGAACTGATAGTCAGCAGCCTTACACCCCATGCCGTCTTCGGTCCCCGAACCCGAATCGCCAGTCCACACGGCCACAAGGGGTTTGCCCCGCGAGAGAGTCCTATCGAGCATGGACAGAGCCAAACTCGACGTGGACACCCTGCTGAAGATTGTCCTCGTCCTCGTTGTGGTCTGGTTAGTGCTCGAAATTATCGGCGGAGTTCTGGGACTGTTAGGTTGGCTGCTCGGGCCACTCCAGCCGATACTCGGCGTGCTTCTGGTCGTCCTCATCGTCCTCTGGCTGCTCGACCGGCTGTAGGACCGCGCTCTTTTTGCCGACAGCGGGCGACCCCTGTGGTGTGTACAGCATCAACGTCCCACTCCCGTCGGCAGTCACGTCGCTGGCGGCCGACCTCGCATCCGAACTGCCGCTCGCACAGCGGCGGGGCCGGGGCGAGCACACACTGGTCGCCAAGCGGTTAGGCGACGGCGACCATGCGGCATACGCTCGGCTGGAAACGCAAGGACGCGAGGCGCTTCGCGGCCAGCCGGCGTTCGAGGCGCGTATTACGGGCGCCGAGCAGTTCGAGACGGCCGTGACCGGTCCCTCGCCGGTGGTGTACCTCGCCGTGGAGAGCCCCGGACTCGTCGACCTGCACGAGCAGCTCTGCGAGCGCTTCGACCCCGTCGAGAATATGGAGGGCGACGAGTACGTCCCGCACGTGACCGTCGCACGTGGCGGGGACCGCGACGCGGCCGCGCGGCTGGTCGAGCGGGATATCGATCCGATCCGATGGACCGTCGACGAACTCTCCTTCTACGACGCCGACAGACAGCAGCCGGTGAGTCGGGTGTCGCTGCCGGCGTAGCGACGGTCTGGCGGCTTTCTCAGCACAGTGGCGAACAGGCGGCACGCGTCGGTCCCGGCGCGGTGTGCCGCGCAACCGCTGTGCGCGCCGGGCCGTGGCTATGTCATCAGCGACGGTGGTCCCGGCTTCAGATATAAACAGTTGGGCCGAAAGCAACGTTTTTGCACTGGCCTGCCATCCAGTACAGATATGGATTACCGCGAAGTCGACAGTACGTCCGAGTTCGTCTGCCGACTGGAGCACGGTGCGGACTGGCGGGGAGAGATTGAAGCCTTCGCGGACGAACAGGGCATCGACGCCGGCTTCTTCTACGGGCTCGGGGCGGTCCAGAACGCGGAACTCATGTTCTACGATCAGGACCGAACGGAGTACGACTCGCTGATCTTCGACGAACCACTTGAGGTCGCCGCCTGCATGGGCAACATCTCGCATCTCGACGGGGAGCGGTTCGCCCACACCCACGCCGTCCTCTCACGGCCTGACGGCGAGGCAGTCGCCGGCCACCTGAACGCCGGCACCGTCTGGGCGGGTGAACTGTACGTCCGCGGGTTCGATACGGAACTCCAGCGGGAACACGACGAACCAACCGACTTGGACCTCTGGAATATCTAAGATGCGGGAGGTCGACGAACAGTACTTCGAAACGCTCGAAACCCAGCTCGAAGCCGCCTTCGACGTCGCCGAGCGGGCCAAAGAGCGTGGCGGCGACCCGAAGCCGCAGGTCGAAATTCCGACAGCCCGGGACATGGCCGACCGGGTCGAGAACATCCTCGGCATCGACGGGGTCGCCGAACGAGTGCGAGAGTTAGAGGGGCAGATGTCGCGCGAGGAGGCCGCGCTGGAACTGGTCGATGACTTCGTCGAAGGGACCGTCGGCGACTACGACAGCCGCGAAGGGAAAGTCGAGGGCGCGGTCCGAACGGCTGTTGCCCTGCTGACCGAGGGTGTCGTCGCCGCCCCCATCGAGGGTATCGACCGCGTCGAGTTGTTAGAGAACGACGACGGCACGGAGTTCATCAACGTCTACTACGCCGGCCCGATCCGCTCGGCCGGCGGAACGGCACAGGCGCTCTCCGTGCTGGTCGCGGACTACGCCCGCGCGCTGCTGGGCATCGACCAGTACAAGGCCCGCGAGGAAGAGATCGGCCGTTACGCCGAAGAAATCGACCTCTACGACAAGGACACCGGGCTGCAGTACTCGCCCAAGGAGAAGGAGACGAAGTTCATCGCCGAGCACATGCCCATCATGCTCGACGGCGAGGCGACCGGCGACGAGGAGGTGTCGGGCTACCGGGACCTCGAACGCGTCGACTCGAACTCTCCCCGGGGCGGGATGTGTCTGGTGCTGGCCGAGGGAATCGCGCTCAAAGCGCCCAAAATCCAGCGCTACACCCGAAATCTCGACGAGGTCGACTGGCCGTGGTTGCAGGACCTCATCGACGGGACCATCGGCAAGGACGACGCCGATCAGGAGGACGGTTCGGAAGACGAGAGCGGCGGCGACGCAAGCGACGGGGCGGACGACAGCGCCGAGGACGACGCTGACGAGCGGTCGGGGCCGCCGCGCGTCGAGCCCGCCGATAAGTACCTCCGGGACCTCATCGCCGGCCGGCCGGTGTTCTCCCACCCGTCGAAAGCGGGCGGGTTCCGGCTTCGCTATGGGCGGTCGCGAAACCACGGCTTCGCCACCGCCGGCGTCCATCCAGCGACGATGCATCTCGTCGATGATTTCCTCGCGACCGGCACCCAAATCAAGACCGAACGGCCGGGGAAAGCCGCCGGCGTTGTACCGGTCGACACCATCGAAGGGCCGACCGTGCGCCTTGCCAACGGCGACGTGCGCCGCATCGACAACGCCGAGGAAGCATTAGAGGTCCGCAACGGCGTCGAGAAGATACTTGACCTCGGCGAGTACCTCGTCAACTACGGGGAGTTCGTCGAGAACAACCACCCGCTCGCGCCGGCGTCCTACACCGTCGAGTGGTGGGAACAGGACCTCGATGCTGCCGGCGCTGACGTGCAGGCGATGCAAGACTCGCCCCACATCGACCTCACGGACCCGAGCGTCGAGGAAGCCATCGAGTGGGCGACCGACTACGACGCCCCCTTACACCCGAAATACACCTACCTCTGGCACGACGTGAGCGTCGATCAGGTGTGTGCGCTCGCCGACGCCGTCGAGGACGCACAGGTCGCGCAAGCCGACGGCGCGTACGCCAACCCGGAAGCTGAGAAGACGGCGGGCGGCGCGGCCAGCGACGACGGCGCACTCGTCCTGCCCCGGACCGATGCCGTCCAGCAAACACTGGAACACCTGCTCGTCGAGCACACCCAAGACGAGGACACGATTACGGTCACCGACTGGGTGCCGCTGGTGCGGACGCTCGGGTTCTCGCGGTCGCTAAAGCGCGACTGGACGCCCTCGGACCTCTCCGAGCGCGCCAAGACCTACGGCGAGAGCGAATCGCTCGACGCTATCGGCGTTGCCGAAGACGCTGAGCGCGAAGACGGCCAGAACGCTGTTGTAGCAGTCAACGAAATCGCCCCGTTCCAGATACGGGAGCGCGCGCCGACCCGCATCGGCAACCGGATGGGGCGGCCCGAGAAATCCGAGCGGCGGGACCTCTCGCCGGCCGTCCACACGCTCAGCCCTATCGGCGAGGCCGGCGGCGCACAGCGGGACGTGGCCAAGGCGACGAAACACGCCGACGACATGAGCGACACGCCCGGCCGCGTCGAGGTCGAAATCGCCCGCCGGCGCTGTCCCGACTGCGGGACCGAAACCCACCACGCGGGCTGTCCCGAGTGCAGCGGGACCACCGAGCCGGTGTACATCTGTCCCGACTGCGAAGCCGAGGTCGAGCGCGACGAGTCCGGCCGTGCGGAGTGTTCCCGGTGTGAAACGCTCGCCTCGCCGACCCAGTACAAAGTGCTCGACCTGCAGGAAGCGTATCGGGACGCGCTGCAAAACGTCGGCGAACGCGAGACGGCCTTCGAGCAACTGAAAGCCGTCAAGGGGCTCACCTCCGAGGAGAAGGTCCCGGAGCCGATGGAGAAGGGTATCCTCCGAGCGAAACACGACGTGTCGGCGTTCAAAGACGGGACGGTCCGCTACGACATGACCGACCTGCCGGTGACGGCGGTCCGTGCCTCGGAACTGGACGTGTCCGCCGAACGACTCCGGGGACTGGGGTACAAAGAGGACATCCACGGCGACCCGCTGACTCACGACGACCAGTTGGTCGAGCTGAAAGTTCAGGATATCGTGCTCTCGGACGGGGCGGCCGAACACATGCTCCAGACCGCCCGCTTCGTCGACGACCTCTTGGAACAGTACTACGGGCTGGAGCGGTTCTACGAGTTCGACGACCGCGAGGACCTCGTCGGCGAACTCGTCTTCGGGATGGCTCCCCACACCAGCGCAGCGACGGTCGGGCGCGTGGTCGGCTTCACTTCGGCGGCCGTCGGCTACGCACATCCGTACTTCCACGCCGCCAAGCGACGGAACTGCTTCCATCCGGACACCCGACTGTGGTACGAGGACGAAGGCGGCAACTGGGAATACGGCACCATCGAGGCGCTGGTCGAGGAGCGGCTTGTGGACCCCGAAGAAGACGACTTCGGGACGCTCGTTCAGGAACTCGACGGCGGCCTCACCGTGTCGTCGCTCAGCGAAAGCGGCCCTTGTCGCAAGCCGGTCGACGCCGTCTCGAAACACCCCGCGCCGGACCACCTCGTTCGGCTCACCGTCGGCGACCGGACACTTCGTGTCACACCCGACCACACGATGCTTCGAGCCGGGTCAGACGGTGTCGATGAGGTCCCGGCCAGTGACCTGACTGCCGGCGACGAACTCCCCGCTTACGACGGCGGCGAGACGACGACGATGACGGCACGCGATGCAGAATCGACAGCAGCAACCGACGGTGCAGCCCCGACAGACACCGTCACCGCCGTTGAGTACGTCGAGAGCGACGTAGATCACGTCTACTGTCTCACAGTCGCTGACACCCACCGAGTGGCCGTCGAGGGGACCTACGTCGGGCAGTGTGACGGCGACGAGGACTGCGTGATGCTCCTGATGGACGGCCTCCTGAACTTCTCGAAGTCGTATCTCCCGAACCAGCGGGGCGGACAGATGGACGCCCCACTGGTGATGTCCTCGCGGATCGACCCCAGCGAAATCGACGACGAGGCCCACAACATGGACATCATGGAATCGTATCCCCGGGAGTTCTACGAGGCCACCCGCGAAATGAAGGACCCGACGGAGGTCGAGGACATCATGAAAATCGCCGAGGAGACGCTGGGGACCGACCGCGAATACACCGAGTTCCGCCACACCCACGACACGGCGAACATCGCCGCCGGGCCGGACCTCTCGGCGTACAAGACGCTCGGGTCGATGGAGGACAAGATGGACGCCCAGCTGGAGATTTCCCGGAAGCTCCGGGCCGTCGTCGAGAGCGACGTGGCCGAGCGCATCATCGAGTACCACTTCCTGCCGGACCTCATCGGGAACCTCCGGGCCTTCTCCAGACAGGAGGTCCGGTGTCTGGACTGCGGGGAGTCGTTCCGCCGTGCGCCCCTGACCGGTGACTGCCGGGAATGTGGCGGCCGGGTGAACCTCACGGTCCACGAGGGGTCGGTCAACAAGTACATCGACACGGCCATCCGCGTCGCCGACGAGTTCGGCGCGCGAGACTACACGAAACAGCGGCTCAAGATTCTCGAACGGAAAATCGAGTCGGTGTTCGAGAACGACCACAACAAACAGTCAGGCATCGCTGACTTCATGTGAACCGTCTCGGAGCCATCCCGAGACACTCGGCAGGTCCGTCTGTCGCGCGGGGCATGCCAGCGGGCGCTCCCATGTTCGGGACGGCATTTAAATTCGGACCGCGTTCTCAGCTACTTGCAATCCGGGCGAGATATATTATGAATACTGATAGAAAGCGAGGCAAGAGATGGACCGAGACGTGCTGGTCATCGACGATTCAGTCGACCACCGGGTGTACGAGACGGGCCTCAATCCGGCAGACAGCTACGCGCTGGCCGAGACAGTGGACGAAATCGCGCCTTCGTTTAAACGGGCGGACATCGTCGTCTACGACCACGGCCGCCCGGGAATGGCGTTTCAAGAACTGAAAGAGACGGTCCAGAACGCCAGCGGGTCGTACTACGTGCTCGTCGTGGCCGGAACCGAGCCGACGCCAGAACTCCTCTCGCTCCCATGTGACGACTACCTCCACAAGCCGGTCGACGGGGCGGCGCTCGGGCGGGCAATCGACCGGGCAGCGGCGCTCGGAAACGGCGACCTCCGTGAGGCGGTGTCGCTGACGCGGAAGGCGCACGTGCTCGATGCAACCCTGTCGAGCAGCGACCTCGAAGGGAGCCATGGGTTTCACCGCGTGTGCCGACGGCTCCGCGAACTGGCGAGACCGGAGGTGCTGTGTGAACTCGAACGGATTGACGCCGATGTCCTCTCCGCCCACCTCAATCTGATACGGGGGACTGCCGACGGACAGCGAGCGGCGCGGGCCGACGGCGGACAGACGGGCGGGGGCCGTCCGAAGATTGATAACATCAGTCCGTGGAAATTCCGGGAAGCGGTCGAGAGCGCGGGTCACGCCGTCGTGTTCACGGACTCCGACGGCGTCATCGAGTACGTCAATCCGGCGTTCGAGGAGCTGACCGGGTACGCCGCATCGGAGGTCATCGGCCACACGCCACGTGTCCTCAAATCGGGCGAGCACGACGAGGCCTTCTACGAGGACCTGTGGGATACCATCGGAGCCGGCGACGTGTGGCGGGGTGAACTGGTCAACGAGCGCCCCGACGGCGAGCCCTACGTCATCGAGCAGACGATTGCCCCGCTTCCGAGCGACGACGAGCCGCGCGGCTACGTCGCCATCAACACGGACATCACCGAGAAACGGCGACGAGAAGAGAAGATAAAGGCACTGCACGAGGCCACGCGGGACCTACTCAGCGCGGACAGCCCGGCGGCGGTCGCCGCCGAAGTCGGGACGGCCATCGAGTCGATTCTGGAGTTCCGCATCAACGTGATCCGTGTCCACCGGGACGGAGAGCTCCAGCCGATTCACGTCAACGACAAGGCCGAGCAGTTGCTGTCGGAGCGACCGACCTACGAGGTCGGCGAGGGGTTCCCCGGCGCGGCCTTCGAAGACCAGCGGGCGCGGGTCTACACGGACATCCGCAACCACGACGGCGGCACGGAACTCGAACCGGTCGTCTCGTGGCTGTACGTCCCGGTCAGCGATTACGGCGTTATCAGCGTGGGCCAAACAGAGCCGGACGCGTTCGACGAGACCGACCTGAACCTCGTCCAGATAATCGCCAGCAACGCCGAAATCGCCCTGCAACGGCTTCGCAAGGAGCGAGAGCTACAGCGGGAGAACGAGCGGCTCGAACAGTTCGCGAGCACCGTCTCACACGACCTCCGGAACCCGCTCCAGATCGCCAAGGGCACGCTGAGCCAGCTCGATGAGTGTCCCGCCGGTCTCGACCGGATACGTCAGGCCCACGAACGGATGGAAGAAGTCATCGAAGGCGTGTTGACGCTGACCCGGCAGGGGAACCGCGTCGAGGACCCGTCACCAGTCGACGTTAGTGCTGTTGCACGTGCCTGCTGGACCCACGTCAGCTCCTGTGAAACGGAACTGGTCGTTGAGGAGGACAGCCTCGTTGTCTCGGGGGACGATACCCGTCTCAAACACCTCTTCGAGAACCTGTTCCGGAACGCCGTCATGCACGGGCAAGCATCGACCGTCCGGGTCGGGGCGCTCGACGGCGGGTTCTACGTCGCTGACGACGGAGTCGGTATCCCCGAAGAGGAGCGGGACAGCATCTTCGACAACGGCTACACGACGAGCGACGACGGCACGGGGCTCGGACTGACAATAGTCGAAGAAATCGCACACGCACACGACTGGGACGTGTCTGTAACCGAAAGCGGGACCGGTGGGGCCCGCTTCGAGTTCGTCGCTGCCACCCAGTACGGGGATGAGTGAGACGGCCGCCACGCGCTTCGAGGCGCTGTTCGAACACACCGACGACGCCGTCGCAGAGGCGGAGTTCGTCGACGGCGAGCCGATAATCCGGGTGGTGAACCCGGCGTTCGTCGAGTTGTTTGGCGTCGACGGACGAACGACGCTCACGCTCCGGGTGCCACTCGTCACGGAGTTCGCCGTCTCCGGCGACAGTAGCGGCCGGACCTCTCAAGGTGACTGACAGGCGCGTGACGGCCGTCCGACGGGTGTTTTTGCCCGTGGCGGTCCTGTCACGGGTATGGCCTCGTCCCGCGATTCAGCGGCGTTGTTCGACTCCGGGGACCAGTCGGGTTCCCCGTCACCATCGCCCCGACAGACCCCCAGTACGATCTATCAGATACAGATCGCGCTGTTACGCTCGCAGGTGGCGACACTGGAAACCGCGCTCGAACGGGAACGCGAGCACCGTCAGGCCGTCGTCGACCGGTACGAGCGCCTTATCGACGGAAAATAGTCGCGACTGGCTTTCGGAAGAGTCCGCCGTGTGTTATTCGTCGCCGAGTTCGACGTAGGTCGTTTCGATGATGCGACTATCGCCGTTGAGTCGCTCGATGATGTCCTGTGGCGGCTGTTCGTCGAGGTTGTACACGGACAGGGCTTCCCCGCCGATGGTCTCGCGGCCGTTGAACATCCCGGCGATGTTGATATCGGCCTCGCCAAGCACCGTACCGATGAAGCCGATAGTACCCGGTTCGTCGCGGTTACGGACGACCAGCATATGCCCGTGGGGGACGGCCTCGATTCGGTGATCGTCGATGCGGACAATACGGGGTTCCTCGCCGCCGAACTGGGTCCCACAGACGGAGACGGATTCCTCGCCGTCGGAGACAGTGACAGTGATGAGGCTCTGGTAATCCTCGGAGGTCCGAGTCTTGGATTCGGTCACGTCGATGCCCCGGTCTTGCGCGATCTGTGGGGCGTTAACGGCGTTGACCTGCAGATCCGAGGGCGCAAACACGCCCTTCAGCGCGCTGGCGGTGACGTACTCCACGTCCTGCTCGGCGATGTCGCCCGCATAGGTGACCTCGACTTCGGACATGTGACCGCCGAACAACTGGACAGCGATGCGGCCGGCGGTGTCGGCGAGGTCGAGGTACGGCCCGACCTGCTTGAACGTCGCCTCGTCCAGCGACGGGGCGTTCAGGGCGTTGGCGACGGGCTGGCCGTTGGCCGCGGCGATAATCTGGTCGGCCGTTGACGTGGCGACGTTCTCCTGTGCCGCCTCCGTCGACGCGCCCAGATGGGGCGTAACGATGATGTCCTCCACGTCGAGTAGCGGGCTGTCTTCGGGGAGCGGTTCCTCGCCGAACACATCGAGCGCTGCGCCCTTCAGGACGCCGTCCTCGACGGCCTCAGCAAGTGCCGGCTCGTCGATGATGCCGCCGCGAGCGCAGTTGACGACGTAGCCGCCTTCGAGCAGAGCGAGTTCGTCTTCGCCGATCATGTTCTCGGTCTCGGGGGTCAGCGGCGTGTGGATCGTGATGAAGTCGGACTTCGCGAGGCAGTCGTCGAGATCGTCGACGAGTTCCGCGCCGAACTGGTCGGCACGCTCCTGACTGATGTAGGGGTCGAAGGTGACGATGTCCATGCCCAGACTACCGAGTCGTTTGGCGACCTGCTGGCCGACACGACCGAAGCCGACGACGCCAAGCGTCTTGTTGTTGACTTCGGTCCCGAGGAACTCGCCTTTGGCCCACTCGCCGTTTTTCAGGCGGTCGTGGGCCTGCGGGATAGAGCGAGCAGTGGCAAACGCCATCGCGACGGAGTGCTCCGCGGCAGCGCGGACGTTGCCTTCGGGAGCGTTGGCGACGATGACACCGTGGTCGGTCGCGGCGTCAATGTCGATGTTGTCCACACCGATACCGGCCCGGCCGACGATGATGAGGTCGGGTGCGGCCGCGAACACTTCTTCGGAGACGTCGGTGCCAGAGCGAACGATGAGCGCGTTCGCGTCGGCCACCGCATCGAGAAGCGCGTCGCCCTCGACCTCGTAGGCTGTTTCGACGTCGTGGCCCGCCTCACGGAGTCGCGTGAGGCCGGCGTCAGCGATAGGGTCCGTAACGAGTACCTTCATACCGAATCGAACTTACTGGGGCGGCATAACGCTTGTTTTCTCCGTCCGAGCGACTGCGGATGAGGACTCGTTCGGAGCAACCGCGCCGCTGATCGGGCGTCCTGCTGAGTGGAACCGTTCGAAAAAACTGGAGCAACAGACAGCGACCTATCGCCAGGCCGGGAGCGAGGCGGCGTCCGCGAGCGGGGCTGTGAGATAGGCGTCGTCTCGGGTCACGTCAGCGAGGATAAACTGGTCCGTTGGACCCTCTTCGACGGACGCCATGATGTCTCCGTCCGCGGCCATCTCAACCGGAGCGACAGTATCCGACTCCATGCATGATAATATGTAACAACCCTATAAAAATTTAGCGAAACCCATAGAGGGGAGTGGTCTGACGCTGAGCCAACCGTCTGACAATAGTTCATGTCCTGTCAGGATTGGTATGATCTGGTTCGTAGGCCAGCATAGTCAGGGCCTTATATCTCAACCGGCAGCGGCTGAGGAAGTGGTTCTGTTCACATAAAGATACGGAGCATCGATATGGCAGAAGACGTAGTTATTCTCGGGTCGGTACGGGCCTTCGGTTTCCGAGATAGCGCCTACATGGGTGTCGGCGATAGCCGCCAGCCACACGGCATGCTACCCGGACGCGGAAAACGGACGGATGTTAAGGACTTAGTAGATGCGGGAAGGAAGTTCTGGCAGTATGAACGTCGCAGACGCTATGACGCCACGCTCGGAGGTCGTCACGGTCACTATTCCCGGTACCCGTGATGACGCGCTGGAGTACCTCCAAGAGCAGGCCTTCTCGTCGGTCCCAGTTATCAAGGAAACCGACGATGGCGAGGAGTTCAGAGGGATTATTTCACGCGATGCGCTCATCGAGAGTCCCGACGAGGACCAGCTCGCCCTGCTCGTCGAGGAAGTCCCGACAATCAGCGGTGACACATCTATCGAGGCTGCCGCACAGATGATGGTCGAGGACGGCGAGCGACGACTGCCCATCGTCGATGGTCGCCTCGAAGGCATCATCACAGTGACCGACGTGATCCGGTCTATCGCTAACGGCGACGTCGACGGTGACGAGATCGTCGGCGAGCTCGCCAACCGCGACATCAACTGCGTGTACGAAGGGACGCCGCTGACCGTCGCCGAGCGGGAACTCTCCCACGCCAATGTCCCGTACGGCGTGGTACTCGGCGATGACGGTGATATGTCGGGGATGCTCACCGAGGTCGACATCATCGCAGTCGCTCGCGTCGTCGAGGGCGAGGACGACACCGGCGACTCCATTGCCAACCAAGACGACGACTGGGCTTGGGAGGGAATCAAGGCCGTCGGCGGTCGGTATATGCCCACCCGAAACGTCGAACTCCCGGTCGAGCCTGTCCGCGAGTTCATGACCGGAGACGTCGTGACGGTGAACAAGCGCCGCACCGCCGAGGAGGCGGCACAGCTGATGATCGAGCACGACATCGAACAGATCCCGCTGCTGTCGGGTGACGAGCTCACCGGCATCGTCCGGGATATCGATCTGCTGCGAGGCCTATGAACGAAGGCGAACGTCTCACCGAGCTGGCGAAGCGTCGCGGCTTCTACTTTCCCTCTTCGAGTGCCTACGGCGGTGCTGCGGGTTTCTGGACCTACGGGCCACAGGGCGCTGCGCTGAAATCGAACATCGAGGACGCGTGGCGGGACCGCTACGTCGTCAAGGAAGGCCATCAGGAGATCTCCGCCCCCGACGTCATGCCCGAACCGGTCTTCGAGGCCTCGGGCCATCTCGATGGCTTCGACGACATGATCGTCGAGTGCGGCGAGTGCGGCGCGACCCACCGCGCCGACCACCTTGTCGAGGACAACACGGACATCGAGGAGGCCGAATCGCTCCCCAACGAGGAGGTGATGGATCTCATCGCCGACCACGGCATCGAGTGCCCCTCCTGTCACACGTCGCTGGCAGACCAGCCGGTCGACAACTTCAACCTGATGTTCGAGACCAACATCGGGCCGGGGTCGTCGTCGCCGGGCTATCTCCGCCCGGAGACCGCACAGGGCATCTTCGTCGAGTTCCCACAGCTCTCGGAGTACGCCCGGAACCAGCTTCCCTTCGGCGTCGCACAGATCGGCAAGGCCTACCGGAACGAGATTTCCCCGCGGAAGTCGCTGGTCCGCGTCCGGGAGTTCACCCAAGCCGAACTGGAGCACTTCATCGACCCCGAGGAAGACGAGCCACCGCTGGCCGAGGTCGAAGACGTGGTCCTGCCGCTGTACTCCGCCGCCGACCAACAGGCCGAGGACGGCGGTCAGCGTGACCTCACAGTCCGCGAAGCCGTCGATGAAGGCGTCATCACGAGCGAGTGGGTCGCCTACTATCTGGGCGTCTCCAAGGAGTGGTACGAACGCATCGGCGTCGACATGGACCGCTTCCGGTACCGCCAGCACCTCGCTGGCGAGCGCGCCCACTACGCCTCCGACTGCTGGGACGCCGAGAGCGAGGTCGACAGCGACTGGATAGAGATCACCGGCTTCGCCTACCGAGGCGACTACGACCTCTCGAAACACGCCGAACACTCCGGCGAGGACTACACGGTGTTCAAACAGTACGACGAGCCGATTACCGTCGAGCGCGCGACCGTCGACCCGGACATGAGCTATCTCGGGCCGGAGTTCGGCGGCGACGCCGGCGCGGTCGCCGACGCGCTCGAAGCGCTGGCCGAACGGAATCCCGACGCCTTCGACGATGACGAGGTCACCGTCGAGGTCGATGGTGAGTCCCACACCGTCCCCGTCGAACAGACGAACTTCAGCGTCGACGAGGTCACCGAGAACGGCGAACACATCCGGCCACACGTCGTGGAACCATCTTTCGGTGTGGGCCGAATCATCTACACCGTCCTCGCACATTCCTACGAGACCGACGAGGTTGACGGCGAGGAGCGGACCTACCTCGACCTCCCGCCGGAGCAGGCCCCGACCACGGTCGGCGTCTTCCCGCTGATGGACAAGGACGGGATGGCCGACCTCGCGACCGACATCGCTTCCGACCTCCGGACTGCCGGCCTCTCCGTGACTTACGACGACTCCGGGGCCATCGGCCGGCGCTACCGTCGGCAGGACGAGGTCGGCACGCCCTACTGTGTCACTGTGGACTACGAGAGCTTGGAGGACAGCGAGGCGCAACGCGCCTCGGACAGCGCGAGCGGCGATGAGCCGCGAGCGGGAACAGTTACCGTCCGCGAGCGGGACACGACCGAGCAGAAACGGCTCCCAATCGACGGACTCGCCGACCGGCTCGAACGCCTCGCGAGCGGCGACCTCACCTTCGACGACCTGTAGATGGCCGACGAGGTATCCCGTCGACTCGTCCACGTCACCGGCGCGACGGTGCCGCTTGCGCATCTGCTCCGGCCGGACCTGATTACGTGGCGCGTCGTTCAGGGGTTCCTAGCTGTCGCGCTGGTCGTCGTCTTGATTCTCGAAACCGTGCGGCTCACGACCGGGCTGGACTGGGTGGTGTACGACCGGCTCACCCGCGAATACGAACAGGACAACCCCGCCGGGTACGCGCTGTACATCGTCGGGATCGCCATCGTTGCCTTCGCCGTGGGACTCCCGGGCGTGACCACCGACATCGCCGTCCCGGCGATGCTGATGCTCGCCATCGGCGACCCGATCAGCGGCCTGCTGGGTTCCAGCGATGCCAGCAACGTCAAGCAGGTCTGGGTCCTGCTGGTGATGTTCGGCGTCTGCACGCTGCTTGCAGCCCCTTTCGTTCCTCCTGCCGCCGCCGTGCTCGGCGGTGCCGCGGCGACGTTCGCCGACGGCGTCAAACCCCGCATCGCCGGCTACGTCATCGACGACAACTTCTCGATTCCGGTCTTGGGCGCACTGGCGATGTGGGTCGGCGTCCGATATTTCCCGTTCTGACCGACCGCGTCCACTTCCACCGCGGTATCTGAACCCTTAACCACCGGCGGGACGAACGCGTGGGTAATGGCGACCACCGACGCCGGTGGCGAGTACGTCGAACGCCCGCTGGTGACGCCCGAATTCTTGGAGAACCGCCGCTATCAGACCGAACTGGCGGCGACGGCGAGCGGCGACCACACGCTCGTCTGTCTCCCGACCGGGCTGGGGAAAACGACTGTCTCGCTGCTGGTGACCGCCGAGCGGCTCGACGCCGTCGGCGGAAAAGCACTGATGCTGGCCCCGACGAAGCCGCTGGTCCAGCAACACGCCGAGTTCTACCGCGAAGCGCTCGAACTGGACGACGAGGACGTCGTCGTGTTCACCGGCGAGGTCCGGCCCGACGACCGCGCCGCGCTGTGGGAGGACGCCCGCATCGTCATCGCGACGCCGCAAGTCGTCGAAAACGACCTCGTGGGCAACCGCATCTCACTTGCCGACGTGACCCACTGCACCTTCGACGAGTGCCACCGAGCGACCGGCGACTACGCCTACAACTACATCGCCGACCGCTACCACGCCGACGCCGAGGACCCGCTGGTAACGGGGATGAGTGCCTCCCCCGGCGACGACGAGGAGGCGATACTCGAAGTGTGTGAGAACCTCGGCCTGTCTGAAGTCGCGGTGATGACCGAGGACGACGCCGACGTGGCCGAGTACACCCACGACACCAGCGTCGACTGGAACCGCATCGAGCTACCTGAAATCGTCGTCGAAATCCGTGACGCCATCAACGAAGTCATCAAAGACCGCCTCTCGCAGTTGAAGGAACTGGGCGTCACGAACAAATCCTCGGCAGATATCTCCGAGCGCGAGATTCAGCAGATTCAGGGGCAACTGCGGGACCTGATGAACAACGACCAGAGCGAGGGGTACCAAGGGATGAGCCTCCTCGCCGAAATTCGCAAGCTCCGGACCGCCGTCACGTACGTCGAGACCCAGAGCGTCGAGTCCCTGCGGCGGTACTTCGAGCGGCTGAAGGAGGCCGCCCGCTCCTCGGGCGCATCGAAGGCCGACCAGCGCCTCGTCAGCGAGCCGAAAGTACGGGAGGCGATGCGGAAGGCCGACAGCTATGATGACCTGCATCCGAAGTTCCGCCAGACCCGAATGTTGCTCGCCGAGACGCTGGGCATCGAGAACGGCGAGCGGGTCATCGTCTTCACCGAGTCCCGCGACACCGCCGAGACGCTCGTGGATTTCCTCTCGGACCACTTCGAGACACAGAAGTTCGTCGGCCAGAGCGACACCGACGGTAGCGAGGGGATGACACAGAGCCAGCAACAGGAGACGCTCGACCGGTTCCGCAACGGCGAGTTCGAGGTGCTCGTCTCCACCTCCGTCGCCGAGGAAGGGCTGGACGTGCCCGAGGTCGACCTCGTGCTGTTCTACGAGCCGGTCCCGACCGCGATTCGGGCCATCCAGCGGAAAGGGCGGACCGGGCGACAGGCCGAGGGTCGCGTCGTCGTCCTGCTGGCCGAGGACACGCGCGACGAGGCGTACTTCTGGAAGGCCCGCAACGACCAGAAGCGCATGAAACGCGAGCTGAACGAACTCAAAAGCGCCGCCGGCGAACTGGAGGCTCGCCTCAACCAGACCGACCTTGACGAGTATGAGGGAGACGAGGCTGTTCCCGACACCGAAACGGGGACCGCTTCGAGTGGAACCAGCGATGAGGAAACCGCCACACGGAACGGCGGTTCCACTGGAAACGGGAGGGGTAGCAAAGCTAACAAATCAACCGCTGAGAACGACAGCGGCGACGGTCAGGCCGGACTGGACGCCTTTGCGGAAGACCCGTCAGCATCGGCCGACGCCGACGAACTGAAGGCAGGCGGAGAGAGCGCCGCGACGGACGACGAGGGAGCGGTCGCCAGCGCCGGACGCGATACCGAGGACGACCCCGTCGAAATCGTCGCCGACCAGCGGGAACTCGACTCGAACATCGCCCGGGACCTCTCGACGCGGGACGGCATCGAGACCCGACTCGAAACGCTGGCCGTCGGGGACTACGTCCTCTCGGACCGTGTCGTCGTCGAGCGCAAGACCGTCGCGGACTTCATGGACACGCTGACCGGTGGCGACCGGTCGATGTTCGAACAGGTCGGCGACGCCACCCGCCACTACGGTCGGCCCGTCGTCGTCATCGAGGGCGAAGACCTCTTCGGCGCGCGCAACGTCCACCACAAGGCGATTCAGGGCGCGCTCGCGTCACTGGCGGTCGATTTCGGCGCGAGCGTCCTCCGGACCAGCGACGAAGACGAGACCGCCGACCTGCTTGAGGTCATCGCCGGGCGGGAACAGGAGGTGGTCGACCGCGAGGTGAGCGTCCACGGCGAAAAACAGTCCAAGAC
This sequence comes from Haloarcula sp. CBA1129, assembly GCF_008729015.1. Lineage (NCBI taxonomy): Archaea > Methanobacteriati > Methanobacteriota > Halobacteria > Halobacteriales > Haloarculaceae > Haloarcula > Haloarcula sp. CBA1129. The sequence goes on along the minus strand of NZ_RKSM01000001.1, from coordinate 2,933,860 downwards.
GCTCCCCGAACAACAGGAGTACGTTGTCGCCTCAATCGCCGAAGTCGGGCCGGTGACCGCGCGCACGCTGCTCGAAGCCTTCGGCAGCGTCGAGGCGGTGATGACCGCCGACAAAGAGGACCTACTGGACGTGTCCGGCATCGGCGACGTGACCGCCGACCGGATTCGGGAAGTCATCGCCAGTGACTACGATCCATAGCGTTCTGTTCAGAACCGCGCCGCGTCCAACGCTTCCGCCGCTTCTCGGGCTGCCTGAAGATGTTCGCGAGCCTCGCGTGGGTTCTCGGTCGCCGCGGCGCGCTCGGCGAAGCGGTGAACCGTCTCGGCCAGTAGTGCGGACGCCGCGTCCAGATTTGCCGCAACGTCACCGGTCTCGCCTTCGGGTGACGAGGGCTGTCGAGCGGAAACGGGGGGGTCCTGTGAACCGGTCCCAGACTGCGGCTCGGATTCAGTGGTCCGCTCAGCGGGTGTCGGAGCGCCGGGTCGAGCGTCCTGAGAGGGTGCCGCGGGATTGCGCCGGGGCTGTGTGGTCCTGTCGTCCCCCGCTTCGGGTGGAGTTGGCGGCGTGTTCGCCGATGGGTCCGAACGGGATGTTCCCTGAGGTGCGGCGGGAGGTGCGTCCGGTGCAGTCTGCCCGCCCGTCGCTCCGGATTCGGCCGCAGTCCGCTCCGGCTCGTTGCTGTCGTCGCCGAACTGGACGCGGGCCTCGTCGCTGGGGTCGGCGACTTCGATCTGGTCACCGTCGTCGGCCTGCCCCTCCTGCCCGTCAGCATCCGACGTATCCGCCCCGTTTTCCTGCGTGTCGCGAGCGACCGGCTTCTGACAGGTCGGACAGAACTCCTGACCATCGTAGCGGAAGATGGGGTCGCCACACTCGCTGCAGTGGGCGTTCGTCATCGTCGCCCCCTTCAACAGGAGTTCGCTCATCTGTTCGGTCGCCGCCCGGTTATCCTCCTCTTTCTCGAACTTCTCGCGGAGTTTCTCGCGTTCGGCTTCCTTGTCGAAGTCGCTCATACGTGTCACAACGCCACGGGGCTGAAAACAGTTTACGGGTGCGAGATGTCGATACTGTCTGAACGATACCCGGCGGAATCGGGGTTTCGACACGTTTAACGTTCGCGCCCGAGCCGTTGTGAATGGTATGACAAAGGTAAGCGTAGTCGGCGCAGCCGGTACGGTCGGCGCAGCCGCAGGGTACAACATCGCGCTCCGTGACATCGCTGATGAAGTCGTCTTCGTGGACATCCCGGACAAGGAAGACGACACGGTCGGGCAGGCTGCCGACACGAACCACGGCATCGCCTACGATTCGAACACGCGCGTCCGGCAGGGCGGCTACGAGGACACCGCCGGCTCGGATGTCGTGGTCATCACGGCCGGGATTCCGCGCCAGCCGGGCCAGACACGCATCGACCTCGCGGGCGACAACGCGCCCATCATGGAGGACATCCAGTCCTCACTGGACGAGCACAACGACGACTACATCTCACTGACCACCTCGAACCCCGTCGACTTGCTCAACCGCCACCTCTACGAGGCCGGCGATCGTTCGCGCGAGCAGGTCATCGGCTTCGGCGGCCGTCTGGACTCCGCGCGGTTCCGCTACGTGCTGAGCGAGGAGTTCGACGCGCCGGTCCAGAACGTCGAAGGGACGATTCTCGGGGAGCACGGCGACGCACAGGTCCCCGTGTTCTCGAAGGTCCGCGTCGACGGGACCGACCCCGAGTTCAGCGACGACGAGAAGGAACAGCTGCTGGGCGACCTGCAGGAGTCCGCGATGGACGTCATCGAGCGCAAGGGCGCGACCGAGTGGGGGCCAGCCCGCGGTGTCGCGCACATGGTCGAAGCCATCCTCCACGACACCGGCGAGGTGCTGCCGGCCTCGGTCAAGCTAGAGGGCGAGTTCGGGCACGAGGACACCGCTTTCGGTGTCCCGGTCCGCCTCGGCAGTAACGGCGTCGAAGAGATCGTCGAGTGGGACCTCGACGACTACGAGCAGGACCTGATGGCCGACGCCGCCGAGAAGCTCTCCGACCAGTACGACAAAATCTCGTAACGGTCACAACCACCGAGTTTTGGGACGGCGGTCGTCCCGAGCTATTTTTTCGCCTCACTAGCGGTGTGAGAGACGTAGCTACGACTGCGAGTGGCGTTCACTGACGAACTGTGACCGTTATGCGGGTTCGTCCTGATCGTCAAGCAAATCGCTGTCGCGTCCGTCGTCGTCGATATCAGCACCGAGGAGTGACGCCCACTCTTCGAGGTGTGAATCCGATGTCGAGAGTTCTCGGTGGCTCATGGCGTTATCCGAAGCATCCACGGCATATTATATAATGGTTGTGCCCGCATTGAGACATAATGGTGTGTGCAGCGGTTCTACGGGGTAATCCGGGATTGGCGAATCAGGAAAAGCGTGGCAGTCAGTCGGAGCGGATAGTTTCCGGGACCTGAATAGAGTAGTGTCCGTCTTCCTGCAACGCGATGATATACTCCTCGCGGTCGTACAGTTCCATCAGGTTCAGCTCGTATTGGCCGGGTTCCAGCACCTTGATCGACTCGAACTGGTCGTTGAGTTCCGCGCGCAGTTCTTCCAAGTCAGGGCGGTCCTCTTGCTCCGGTTCCGCTGGTGGGTCGGGATCCGCGCCGACAGGGCAGAACTGGTGCTCAGAGTCAGACGCCGACGGGGCATCGGATGGGAGTTCATCCGGCTCGACGATATCGCCGCGAGCACTAGCCTGTGCCGAATCTTCAGACACAGACGTGCGGTCGGGTTCGGTCGACGGCGAGTCAGGAGTGTGGGATGGGTCACTCGGCCGTGAATCGGCCGACCGGTCGGCGTCGAGGCGCGACTGCTCAGCGGAGTGGTCCCCGTCCGCGGCGGAGCCACTGACGAAGTCACGTACCGATGCGGCGGTCTTGCCGACGGTCCGGGCGACAGTGCTGTCGGATCCCGGTGGTTCCGGCGGCTCCGCGTCCGGCGTCTCGGAGATGTCGGCCCCCTCGGGCTGATACTGGAACTTGTTCCCGCCGCAGTTGGGACAGCCCGAGAGCATCTCCTTCGACCCGTCGTCGAAGCCACGGCCACAGTCCGTACACTGGTGGGGCATTATTTCCGGGAGACGAGGGCGCTGATGAGCGTTTCGTCCTTGTGGAGCGTCTCTATCTGGTTCGCCGGCCCGATGACTGTCAGCTTCTGGGTCGACTGTTTGCCCATCAGTCGGTCGAGGATGCTGGCATCGGCGGCCTCAGACTTGGGGTAGGTCTCGATCTCGATGCCGTTGAACTCGTCGGGGCTGATCTCCGTCATCGTGACTTCGATCAGGCGGGACTCCTCGTCAGGGGAGAGTCCCTCTTCGAGGATGACGATGTTGCCGTCACGGACCCCGTCGAGAATCATTCGGATCTTCTCCATCGAGGCCAGCCCGGCCATGCGTTCGCCGCTGATGAGGTCGATTTGGACGCCGTCGTCTGGATCTTTGACTTCTGCCATTATATCACCCGAAGTACTCCGCGATTTTGTCGTAGACCTCGTCCATGTTATCTCCCTCAAGCGCCGACAGCGGAATTGTCTCGTGCTGTGGGTAGGCGTTTCGGATGCGCTGGACGGAAGACTCTTCGAGGTCGATCTTGTTTGCCAGAATCAACACCGGTAGGTCTTGGCTCTCGATGATGCCGATGAGCATGGTGTTGACCTGTGTGAACGGATCGGTCGCGGAGTCCAGCACGTAGATGACGCCGTCGACATCCTCCCGAAGCCAGTGCATCGCTTCGGCGACACCCTCCGTCGCTTCCCGCGAGCGACGGACAGCGTCGTCTTTCTCCATGTCGTGTTCGAGGAACTCGGTGTAGTCGACCTTCGTCGTCACGCCCGGCGTGTCGACGATATCGATTGTCACTTTCTTCCCGTCGCGTTCGATCTCGACGTTCTCCTTACGGCGGGCGCGTCGAGTCTCGTGGGGAACGTGACTCTCCGGGCCGACGGCGTCGCCAGTCCAGTCCCGTGCGATACGGTTCGCCAACGTGGTCTTGCCGGCGTTTGGCGGGCCGTAGATCCCGATACGCTTCGGATCTTCTTCCGAGAACAGCGTCGATGCCGCGCGTGAGATGCTATCTTTGAGGTTTGTTAACAATCCCATCCTATCCTCCCGCCGCCCGGAGTCGTCCGGTATGGCGGCTCTGCCCGTAAAAGATAGGCGAATTCACTTAAGCCTACGTCAGACATCAGTATTATTATTGATATGAGATAGAAGAGCATCGAATAGCGCGGACGAACGTGTGAACGCTGGGATGAGTACAGCTGGCGGGAGTTGTTCAGGTGGAACCCGATCTCTCGGCCCACCGACTCGGATTGTCGGCGACGAGCCTAGCCCCCCACCCCTTCGTTTCAACTGGAACCGTTCATCCCCGTGGGGAGGGGTGGGGAAATTGTCGGTCGAATCGGGAGCGGACCAACTGTTCAGATTACCGCGAACTGTGATTACACTAGCTAGAGCCGCCTAGACACTAGAAAACGACTACAGACCCCTTCTAGTTATTTGTTTTATCTAGTGCGGCTTTGGTTTATGAGATACTGTATTAAATCTTTCCTCTTACTAGAAGATAGCATCTGCATCCCCTCCCCCCACCCCCGGGCCTGTTTCCAGTTCCACCGGAAACGAAGGGGTGGGGGGGGGGTTGCCCGGTGCGGTCGATCTGCCCTGCCGGCTCCGTCCCTCCTTGTGGTATCCTCACCTATATTCACATAGCGTAGCAGCGCCCGGAACCGCACCACGCCTCCCTTTCCCTCCAGTCAGTCTCCTGCTGTATCGTATCCGACTTGCCTCGACGAGGCTGAAGCTACAGTTCTCTTTACCACAACGATACGCACCCGATAGAAACAATCAATGTACCAACATATATCTTTCATAGGTGGTGTACCGAAATATTTAATATCGACTCACGGTACGGTTCATGTGGTTCAACTGGACACACCGGAGAGCGCTGATGCTCACTAACGACGGTACTGACGCACTCCTCGCTCCCTCTGTTCCGGTGTCTCCAACTCTCTCCACACGAAACGAAGGGGATCCCCTCGACTATGACTGACGAAAGCGACAACTCGCCCCCGGAACCCGATTCGTCGACAACAGAGACGTCGAACGACGCTGACGGGTCCGACGGGCAACTCGACGTCAAAACGGAGTCCGGGACATCGACCGGGCCGTCCGATCTCGACGACGTTATTCTCGACAATCTCGATGCGGGGTCTGACGATCCCTCCGACGAGGCGTCCCGTGGCCTGTTCGACGATCTCCTCGAAGGGGAGCCGATATTCGAGAACAAAGAGGTGCTTCGTCCCTCGTACACGCCGCACAAACTCCCCCACCGCGAAGAGCAGATCAACAACATGGCGACTATCCTCGTTACCGCGTTGCGCGGTGACACGCCGTCGAACATCCTCATCTACGGCAAGACCGGAACGGGCAAGACCGCGTCGGCGAAGTTCGTCAGCGAGGAACTCGAAACGACCTCACAGAAATACGAGGTCCCTTGCGAGGTCGAATACATCAATTGCGAGGTGACTGATACCCAGTATCGAGTACTGGCTCAGTTGGCGAACAAATTCATCGACAAGAACGCTCAGCTCATCGACGACCGCGTCGCTGAACTCGAAGATCTTCAGTCACGGGCACGCGAGAACACGGCTGCACTCGAAGAGACGGCGTTTGACTCCATCGACGACATCGAAACCGAAATCGAATCGCTGGAAGCCGACAAGTCCGAGTTCGAGGAAGTCCCGATGACGGGGTGGCCGACAGACCGGGTCTACAGCTCCTTTTTCGACGCCGTCGACTACCACGAGCGCGTGGTCGTCATCATGCTCGACGAAATCGACAAGCTCGTCGAGAAAAGCGGCGACGACACCCTGTACAACCTCTCCCGGATGAACTCCGAACTGGAGAACTCCCGCGTCTCGATTATGGGTATCTCGAACGACCTGAAGTTCACTGACTTCCTCGACCCGCGGGTCAAATCCAGCCTCGGCGAGGAGGAGATCGTCTTCCCGCCCTACGACGCGAACCAGCTCCGGGACATCTTGCAGGCACGCTCGGACGTGGCGTTCAAAGGCGACGCGCTCACCGAGGATGTCATTCCGCTGTGTGCGGCCTTCGCCGCACAGGAACACGGGGACGCCCGTCGCGCGCTTGATCTCCTCCGGACGGCCGGCGAACTCGCCGAACGCGACCAGACGGACAACGTCCTCGAAGACCACGTCCGGCAGGCCCAAGAGAAGATCGAACTCGACCGCGTCGTGGAGGTCGTCCGGACACTCCCCACGCAGTCGAAGATCGTCCTCTTTGCCATCATCCTGCTGGAGAAAAACGGGGTCCACAACATCAACACCGGCGAGGTGTTCAACATCTACAAGAACCTCTGTGAGGAGATCGACGCCGACATCCTGACACAGCGCCGCGTCACCGACCTCATCTCGGAACTGGATATGCTCGGCATCGTCAACGCCGTCGTCGTCTCGAAGGGACGCTATGGCCGGACCAAAGAGATCTCGCTGTCGGTTCCAACCGAAGAGACGGAGGCGGTACTCCTGTCGGATTCGCGACTCGGCGATATCGACGACGTCCAGCCGTTCGTTCAGGCCCGGTTCGACAACTGAGCCGCGAACTGTGTCGACGGCGGATGGTATCTGCCGCTGCAGGTGAAACAGTCCTCCCAACGACCTATCCGGTCGCCGTCGTGTTCACGGCTGTCGACCCCGTTCCGTTCGTGGTCGCCACCGGCTCCGCCGCTCCGGCCTGATTCCACTGGAGTCGAACCTGCCCCAGCAGTGGGACTCGTACTTCCGCGGTGCCGACGACCCAGCCGGGTTTGACCGGTTCGCTGATGGGGTTGGAGCCAACCTGATCGTACCGGCCGTTGTTGTCGCCCTTGGTGATGAAGCCGGCGTGGTCGGCCGGACAGGAACTGAGATCATCACAGCTGTCCGCACTACCGATGTAGTCCTTGTTCGCTCGGTCGTACCAGTTCTCGCCCTCCGCAACCCACAGCATCGCTCGGTGGATGATTGGGGTTTGTCGACTGTTGCCGTCGGGTTCGTATACGATAACGTCGCCCGGACGCTGGAACTTCCGATAGCTGTCGTCGTTTGCTGCGGTGACGACGCCATCGTGGTCGCCCGGTCCGGAGAACCGCTCTTCTTCCATCACGAACACGAGGTCACCTTCCTTGATATGAGGGTCCATGCTGGGGCTTTCGATAGCGACAAGTGGGGGCCACACACCACTGACGGCGAACAGCAACACCCCGACAAGTAGGACTGAGCCGGCGCTACTGACGATATCGGTCACGTACATCATCCCTTCCGGTCCCTCGGTTTCGTCTCCATCCGACGACCGACGGTCTGGCCCGGCCATTCGTACCACGAATACTCGGAGGCGACCAATCAACTTTCTGTTGTTGGACCGAACGCTATCTTCCGGTTTGGTCAGCTCGCCGCCGGTACTGAAGTTTCTGCAGCCAGCACCGATACTGCTGTGTGCGATAGCTGTGCCGGCTGGACGCGAACGTATCCGAGACGTGGGATTCGAAAGGTCCCGGTTCCAATGACCCACTCCGGGCGGACAACGGTACTTGCTCCAGTGACCTGATCGTATCTAGTGTTGGTCACTTTGTTGTCCCCCTTCGTGATGAACCCAGCATGCGGTGCCGGACAGTTCCGAAGTTCGTCGCAACTGTCCGCGCTCCCGATGTACGTCTGATTCGCGCGGCCGTACCAGTTCTCGCCGGCATCGACCCACAGCATCGACCGGTGGATGATCGGCGTTCGCTGCTCGTTACCGTTGGGTTCGAAGACGATGACGTCCCCGGACTGCTGAAAGGTCCGATACCCGGTTTCTGCCCCGGCCGCTGCCGTTACAACGCCGTGACGGGTCTCCTGTCCCGAGAAGCGCTCCGCGTCCATGACGAACACCATATCGCCGGTGTCGATATGTGGCTCCATGCTCCCGCTCTCGATGGCGACGAGTGGGGGCCACACCCCACTGACGGCAAACAGGAACGCGCCGACAAGCAAAACCGCCCCGACGCTCGTGGCGATATCACGGACGTACAGCCCGAAACGAAACGCAGGGCCGGCCTCCACAGACTCCTCTGTCCTGTCTGGAGGCGTGCTGCTGGTGGATTCGTCCCGACCCATTCTATCTCGGATTGCCGACAGCGGCGTATCAATCTTGTGACGGCTGTCGGTTCGCTATCCTTTTGCCCGCAGACACTGAGTGTGGAACGTGCCTCTGGAGACGCCGGCACGAATCGTCAGCGAACTCGCAAGCCGCGGCTACAACGCCGAGCGCGAGGCAGTGACTCGGATCGCTGATACGCCGGATCCATCGGCGACGCTGGAACGCGCACTCGAAACCCTCCCCGATGAAGCGCTGAAGCTGACAACCGATCACGTCGAATCTGTGATTGAAGCGATAGAAGCAACCGAGAGCTCGCCGAATACCGAACCGGACTCCGGAAACGAAGCTATCGGCACTCCACCCCAATCACACCCCTCCGCTTCAACTGGAACGAGTGCAGTCACATCGACTGACTCGGAGGTGTCAGCTCCACCTGAAACGGGGGGGTCACGGGACGTGGACACATCCCTCCGAGCTATCGAGGTCGCAAACGACATGACCGGGCAGTCCACCGGGACCGGCGAGTACTCGGACTTCGTTGCGGTGTTTCGCGACCGCTATGAGAAACTGGCGGGCAAACTGCGCGGCAGAGTGAACCACCGGCCGACCGACGCCATCGAGAACATGGGCGGTGGCAGCGACGCTGCGCTTATCGGCATGGTCTCGGATATCCGTTCGACTGCCAGCGGGCACTGGCTGGTCGAGCTCGAAGACACGAACGGCACGTTCCCCTGTCTCGTGATGAAAGACCGGCCCATCGCCGATCTGGTCCAGCAGTTGCTCATGGACGAGATCATTGCTGTTGAGGGAACGCTGGCCGACGACGCCGGCATCCTGTTCGTGGACTCGCTGTACTTCCCGGATGTCCCGCGGACCCACAGCCCATCGACTGCTGACCGCCACGTGCAGGCGGCGCTCATCTCCGATGTCCACGTGGGTAGTCAGGAGTTCATGGAAGACGCTTGGCACCGGTTTACCGACTGGCTCCACACGCCCGAAGCCGAGAGCGTCGAGTACCTGCTCATCGCCGGCGATATGGTCGAGGGCGTCGGAATTTACCCCGAGCAGGACAAGGAACTGGATATCATCGATATCTACGACCAGTACCGCGCGTTCTCGGAGTATCTCAAAGAGGTGCCGGGAGACATGGAGATCCGGATGATTCCGGGAAACCACGACGCCGTTCGGCTGGCCGAGCCCCAGCCCGGGTTCGACGAGGAACTCCGGGACATCATGACTGCCCACGATGCACAGGTCCACTCCAATCCCTCGCTGGTCACCGTCGAGGGTGTCACAGTCCTGATGTATCACGGCGTCTCACTGGACGAGGTCATCGCCGAACTCCCCGACGAGGAAGCGAGCTACGAGGAACCACACAAGGCGATGTACCAGCTCCTGAAGAAGCGCCACGTCGCGCCACAGTACGGCGGCCACACCCGACTCGCTCCCGAGGACCGCGACTATCTCGTGATGGAGGAGGTCCCCGACGTGTTCCACACCGGCCACGTCCACAAGCTCGGCTGGGGCGAGTATCACAACGTCGTTGCACTGAACTCCGGGTGCTGGCAGGCCCAGACCGAGTTCCAGAAGAGCGTCAACATCGACCCCGACGCCGGTTTCGCGCCGATTCTGGATCTGGATACACTGGAGATGACGGTTCGGAAGTTTACCTAACCACCTTTTTCAGCGTCGCCTTTCCTCGCTCGCTTGGCTCGCTGCGGGAAGGCTCCTCGAAAAACGTGGGCGAAAAATGCCGGTCGCTCACTGGGTTCGCGACCGGTGAAACCGCTCGCCGCCGGCGAGCGGTATGCTACTACCCATTCACGCCGGCGGGCCTGCCCTTCCCCGGGTCGCTTCGGGTGCGACAGTCGTCGCACCACTTGCTCCCGGCCCGAATACTCGCCTACGTGTCCTTTCAGAAGTACGATAACGACTCTGAGGGCCTTCCAGCCCCGAATCGGTTTGGAAACGGCGCGAAGAATCACCGCTATCTCGTAGCAGTGGCGGGCCTGACCGGTGCAGTCGAAATTAAGGCCCGTCAGGTGAAAGTGAAGTGTATGAGTGACGACCAAGACCACGGATTCGAGACCGACGCCTTGCACGTTGGGCAGGAAGAGCCGGACGCCGAGACCCGCTCGCGCGCGCCGCCGCTGTACCAGACCACCTCCTACGTCTTCGAGGACGCTGAAGACGCCGCAAAGCAGTTCGCACTGGAGAAGCCGGGTCACATCTACTCGCGGCTGATGAACCCCACCGTCGGGATGTTGCAGGAACGGCTGGCGGCGCTGGAGGGCGGCGTCGGCGCGGTCGCCACGGCCTCCGGGATGGCGTCGCTGAACCTGGCGACGTTCCTGCTTGCCGACGTGGGCGACAACGTCGTCACGGCGTCGTCGCTGTACGGCGGGACCTACACCTACTACACCCACACCGCGCCGCGAAACGGCGTTGAAACCCGCTTCGTCGACACACTCGACTACGACGCCTACGCCGAGGCTATCGACGAAAACACGGCCTACGTCCACTGTGAGACCATCGGCAACCCGTCGCTTGTGACGCCCGACTTCGAACGGTTGGCCGAGATCGCACACGACCACGGTGTCCCCTTCTTTGTCGACAACACCTTCGCGACACCGTACCTCTGTAACCCGATTGAACACGGGGCTGACCTCGTCTGGAACTCGACGACGAAGTGGATTCACGGCCACGGCACCACCGTCGGCGGCGTTCTCGTCGACGGTGGCTCCTTCCCGTGGGAGGAACACGCCGACAAGTACCCGGAAATCGCCGGCGACAACCCCGCGTACCACGGCGTCAACTTCCGGGAGCGATTCGAGGACGCAGCCTTCACCTACGCCGCCATCGCCCGTGGCCTCCGTGATCTGGGCTGCCAGCAGTCGCCCTTCGACGCGTGGCAGACGATGCAGGGTCTGGAGACGCTGCCCGCGCGGATGGACCGTCACTGTGACAACGCAATGGGCGTCGCCGAGTTCCTCGCCGACCATCCCGAGGTCTCGTGGGTCACCTATCCCGGCCTCGAAGACCACGAGACCCACGACACCGCTAGCGAGTACCTCGACGGCGGCTACGGCGGCATGATAACGTTCGGCCTCGAAGCGGGCTACGACGCCGCCCGAACGACTGTCGAATCGACAGAGATCGCCTCACTGCTTGCCAACGTCGGCGACGCAAAGACGCTCATTATCCACCCGGCCTCGACCACCCACCAACAACTCACCGACGAGGAAAAGGCCGCTGCCGGCGTCACCGACGACATGGTCCGACTCTCCGTCGGCACCGAGTCCGTCGAAGATATCAAAGCCGACCTCGACCAAGCTATCGGTCAGGCAACGAACTAACCAAAGATACGGTATTCTCTGAGGTATATCTGGACGATCGTACCAACACTCTGCAACAATTCAGCCATTCATTAGGTTTATTACGGGAGAGGATTATGTATTCAATGAACCGTCGCCGGTAGCGAGCACGCGTCGGTTCACGCTCAACCATACTCTGTCATTGGTCCGACAACGAATGCTCGCATCCGTGGGGAGCGTGCCTCTCCCCGTTTCCGTTTTCTCTCCTGCCAACAGGTCCACACAGTATCGACAACGAGCAGCGAAAACGAAGACTGCGCTACAGGATTTCTTCGGCTTCCAGCAGTTCGTACAGTTCGTTCATCGTCTCGACTGACGTGTCACACGACGGCGCGACGGCCGGTTTCGGATCGAAGCCGATAGCCAGATTCGCGACTTCGAGCATCGGCAGGTCGTTGGCCCCATCGCCGACGGCGACCGTTGTGTCCCGGTCCTCTCCGGTGACGGCGGTCACGACCTCCATCGCGTCGTCTTTGGTTCCGGAGATGAGCGGCCCGCGGACTTCTCCCGTGAGTTTCCCGTCTTCAACAGGCAGTCGGTTGGCAACGATAGCGTCGACCTCAACGCCGTCTGTTTCGAGTGCAGCCTCGACGCCGCGCTCGAACCCACCGGTGAGGATAGCCACGTAGACGCCGGCATCCCGAAGGGCCTCGATGACTTCGGCCGCGCCGGGTCGCAGGGCCACCTCGTCGAAGGCCGTCTGTGCCTGCTCATCAGCGAGGCCTTCGAGGAGCGCACACCGCTGGCGAAGGCTCTCGGCGTATTCGATTTCGTTGTTCATCGCACGCTCGGTAATATCGGCCATGTCCTCAGCCGTCCCGTTCTGGCTTCCCAGCAGGACCGTCATCTCCGAGTCGGAGAGCGTCCCGTCGAAGTCGAAGGCAACTAGCATTGCCCCCGAGTTTCGTGTGGAGGGTTTCAAAACATCCGGTTTCCGGTCGGTCACCGTTTTTGGCCGGACTACAACGCTACGGCTTCGGCGGCGGCCCGTCGTACGCGTCCATATCCTGATAGAAGTTCAGCATCGCGAACTTGAGTTTCTCTGGGCCGATATCTACCATCTCGCGGCGTTCCTCCGTCGGGAACGTCCCGCGGACGGCGTAGTCGTGCATCTCCATCTCAGCGGCCTCCGTGTAGCGTTTGTCCAGCAGGATTCGCGCGCCGAAGTCGTCGGGCGACCGGACCACGCGCCCGAGGGCCTGTCTGGTCTTGCGAACTGTCGGAATTTCGACGGCGTAGCGCCAGCCGGCGTCGCCCTCGTCGTCGCCGAAGGCCACGTCGTAGGCGTCTTGGACGGCGTCCATGCGGTCGTCGAGGTGAGGGTAGGGGACGCCGACGACCACGACGGTCCGGGCGTCGTCGCCGTCGTAGCTCACGCCCTCCCCCAGCGTCCCCCACAGCGAGGTGTAGAGGACGCCGTCATCGCCGTTTGTGAAGGCTTCGCGGAGGTCACGCGCCTGCGTTCCCGGTTCGTCTAGGTACCGCGTCGCGCTCACGGCGGTCATGTCGTGGTAGCGCTCGGCCTCGCTGTAAGACGGGCAGAACACGAGCGTATTTCCGGGCGTGAAGCGCACGATGTCTTCGAGCGTGCGCGCGATGCGTTGCTGGGTCTGGGGGTCGTCGCGTTCGCTGGAAAACAGCGCAGGGCCGTCGACGGCGTAGGTCCGGCGGCGCTCCTCGGGGAACTGCGCGCCGTAGGCCATCGTCACCGCGTCCTCGACGCCGACGACGTTCTCGGTCACGTCGAAGGGCCGGAGCGTGGCGCTCATCAGCACTGCCGCGTGCAGGTCCTCGAACAGGTCACGGGTGACTTCCTCGGGGATGCAGGTGTACAGTTCCGCGCGGCCATACACGTCGTCCGTCGATTCGTCACGGCGGACGCTGACCACGGGATACTGGCCGGTGTCGTCCGATTCCTCGAGCCAGTCGGAAATGAAACCGGCGGCCTGCAGGGTCTGACACTCCTTTCTGGTGTCTAGTTCACCTTGCTTGAACGCCTCCTGATAGCGGGCGTCGAGGTCCCGGCCGAGTTCCAGCGCGCGGTCCAGTTCCTCGTGGAAGCCGGGGCCGGTGTACCCTTGGAGGAAGGCGAGCGTCAGGTCGTCTTTTCGGTCGTCGTTGGCGATGGTGATGTCGTCCCAGTGTTCGTCGACGGCCGCGCGACCACCGAACTCGAAGGCGTCCTCGTAGGCCTCGATGAGGGCGTCCCGGAACGTTTCGATGACGTTGGCCGCGGCGTCGGTCCGGGCGTCCTCCTCGTTGTCGAGTTCCTCTAGGGCCTGATCGAGCGTGTTCTCGGTCAGCGTGCGCCGGGCGTGGTCCCGGGCCGCGGACTCGACGTTGTGGGCTTCGTCGAAGACAGCGATGATGTCCTCGGGGTCGCGGCCGATCCAGTGGAAGAACTGCTCGCGGATGGTCGGGTCCAGCAGGTGGTGATAGTTACAGACGACGAGGTCGACGCCGTCCATCCCCTCCTTGAGCAGCTCGTAACCACACAGCCCCTGCTCGTGGGCGTACTCGTACACGTCGTCGGGCGTCCGAACGTCGTCGAACAGCCACGCGTAGAACTCGCTGGTGTCGACGGTGAGGTTCCGGTAGTAGTGGTCGCAGGTCGACCGTTCTGTCTCGATTTCCTCCCGTTCGTCCTGTAGGTCCCGGAGTTCCTCGACGACGGCGTTGCGGGCCTCCATCGCCTCGCTGCTGCCAGCCTGCCCGTCAGAAAGGAGTTCCCCCTCGCGCTGTTCCAGTTCGGCGATGTCGCTCTCGACCTCGACCAGATCACGGGTCGTGTCCCGCAGCGCCTGACACTCCTCGTAGTCCACGTCGATGTGACACATCGATCCTTTCCCCCGGAAGACGACCGCTCGCAGTCGCTCTTGGTCGGTAATCGCTCTGGCATCCTCGACGAACTGGCGCATCTGTTGATGGACGTTCGTCGTGATAACGACGGTTTTGCCGGTCTCGCGGGCGTGTTCCAGCGCTGGAACCAACGACGCGAGCGTCTTCCCGGTCCCACAGGCCCCTTCGAACAGCACGTCATGCCCCTCTTCGAGCGCGTCGTATATCGTTCCCATCGCCTCCTGCTGATGGTCGTACGGCTCCTCGAAGGGGAAAAACCGCATGTAGCCGTCGTCTGTCGTTGCCACGTGCGCTGATTGGCCGTTCACCGGCAAAAGGGTTCGCCCACAGCTACTTGCCGCGAGCGCCCCTGCTAAGGCACATGTGGCGTGTCTCGCTCACCGTCGCTATCGCGCTTCTCGCGGGCTGTTCCGGCTTCTTTCCGGCCGGCCCGACGGCAGGTGACAGCGACCCGGTAACCCCTGCCCCGGTCCCCACTCACTCGCTGGACGCAACGGTGACAGCCCCGACCACCAACGGGACGGTCGATCTGGACCGGCTATTGGACCGTCACGAGCGGGCGCTTTCGACCCGGAGCTTCCACCGCCACGTCGAACAGGCGGGGCCACAGAACACGCTCGATGTCTGGGTAGACCGAGATAGAGAGATAACGCGGGTCAGACGGCGGTTCGGTCCGATATCTGACGACGCGGTTCTCGCCAACGGGACGGTGTACACAAATGTCCGGGACGACCCAGATACGCCGTACGCCACTACCCCCGCCGCGCCGAACACGTCGCTGGTCACCTCGCCAGCAGGGACTGATCTGCTTCGACGGCTCCTGTCGAATACCGAGTACCGGCAGGTGGACTCCTTCCGGTGGAACGGACGGCCGGTCGCTGTTCTGTCCTCAACGGAGACAGTAGAGTCACCGACCGGCGAGAACGAGTCCGAAATCGGACGGTCGCGGCTGTACGTCGACCGACAAGGGGTAATCAGATCCGTCGAACACAGCGAACGACGACCGGACCGACCGGATATCGACGCGAGCGTGACCGTCACCACTGATATCGGTCGCGTCCCGATTCCGTGGTGGCTGGAGGGGAACGACCCTTACAGCTCCGGCTCGATGTAGACCTTCCTGATGTCGCCGTTGGCGTCCTGCATCGCCGATTCGAGGGCCGTTATCTCGTCGTCCATCGACTCCACGTCGAGGTCCGACACGAACCGCAGGTCGGCGAAGACGATGACCTCGTTCGGACCGAAGTACACCGTTCGGAAGCCGATGACTTCGTCCACGTGCTCGTTTTGCATGACGACATCACGGAGGCGCTGTTCCTCGTCCATTGGGAGGCTCTCCCCCAGCAACAGACGCTTGTTCTCCCAAGCCAGCGCCAGAGCGAAGCCCATCAGCATAATCCCGATGAGCAGCGCGGAGACTCGGTCGAAAAACGGGTTGCCGGTCTGCTGTTCGAGAAACAGGCCAACCAGCGCGATGACGATGCCCGCGAGCGCGATGGTGTCCTCGGTCAGCGCGGTCAGCGTCGTCACGTCGCTCGTCTTGCGGAACGCCTCGCGGTAGCCCGACCAGTCGTTCCGGTCGATCTGACGTTTCATCTCGGCGCGGGCCTTTATCAGGGCGTACGTCTCGAAGACGAACGCACCGAGGAGGACAGTGTAGTTGACCCACAGCGGGTCCAGCCATGCCGGCGGCTGATACGTGAAAAACAAAAACTCGACCGCCTCGCCAGCGTGTCCACCGCCGCCGTGGCCGCCACTGGTTAGCTGGCTGTAGCCGTGTTTCGCGCTCTCCCAGCCGGCGATACCGAACAGGAACACGGAGACAAGAAAGCTATAGAAGAACTGCGCCTTGCCGTAGCCAAAGGGATGGCGACGGTCACGTTCCCGCTCGCTGAATCGGATTCCGATGAGCAGGAATACCTGATTTCCGGTGTCAGAGATGCTGTGGTACGTCTCCGACAGCATCGCGGCGCTCCCTGTCAGGAGGAAGCCGAAGAACTTCAGGATCGCAATCGCGCCGTTGGCTATCAGTGCGGCGATGACGACTGATTTACTCCCTGCCATTATTTTTCCGTCACATCCATCACGCAAAATGCTTCTGGATTTATATCTGGGGCTGCTACGCGCGGTATGCTCACTGTCATCTCAGATACGCACGGGACGGACGACCATCGACTGACGGGTCGGACGCTTGACGCTGTCCGCGAGGCCGACCGCGTTCTCCACGCGGGCGATTTCATGACCGAGCAGGTCCTCGATGCTATCGACGCCGAATGCGACGAACTGACCGGCGTCGTCGGGAACAACGATCGGCCGGCGGTCCGTGCCCGGCTTTCTGACGTTGCGACCGTCTCTTGGGAGGGGCTGACCATCGTCGTCGTACACGGCCACGAACACACCGAAACCGCCCTCGGGATGCTGGCCCGGCAGGAAAACGCCGATATCGTTGTCGTCGGTCACTCACACAAACCTGTACTGACTGACTTCGGCGGCTGGACGCTGGTCAACCCGGGGAGTTACGCCGACCCTCGACGCTATCAGCCGGCCCACGCTGAACTGGATGTGATGGCCGGCGACGTTCGCGTTCGCCTTCGCTCCCCGGACGGAACACCGATTTCGACGACAACCGTCGAACGGTAACGGTATACAGGGACACTTCTGGTCGAGGTTTTCCCTTCGTTTTTGCAGAACGCTGCAGGCGCGAAAGGACTACTGCCGCATGTACCACAGCGCCGCCATCCCCGCGAGGACGAACGCGCCGCCGGCGAAGAACGCTAGTCCCGGCGGAATCGCGGCGGCAGCGGCCTCGGCACCGCCTCGTGCGGCGGTATCGAGCGCGCCCGCAGTGGCTTCAAAGCCCCCATCGGTCACGGTCGCGTTCTCGGGGTAAAAACTCGGATCCCGGGTCCCGGTGTCCGCACTTCCGGACGACACTGCTGGGCCGCCAAACAGCGACCCCAGTCCGCTCCCGAACACCTGCTGGATCAGCAGGCTGGCGAAGCCGATGACAGCGAGACTACCGATGATGTTCGCCAGCGCCGCCCGCAGCCCCGATGTCTCCTGTTCGTCACCGGCGCAGATAACGAGCGGTTGGTTGGCCGGCGCGAACACGTCCATCTCGCGCCCCTTCTCGGAGTACGCCGTATCGACGACCTCGACCGCACCGGCATTCTTGAGTTTCTTCAGATGGTACTGGGCGTTTTGCAGCGACGTATCCACCCGGTCGGCCAGCTCCGACGGCGGTGCTGGCTCCTTGTTTAGCTCTGACAGTAAGTTACGCGCTGTCTCTGCCGAGAGTGCCGACAACACGTCGTCCGCATCATCACTGTCGACACCGATGACTCGAGGTTCGGCGTCCGGGGTCGCCGGGTCCCGAGAAGGCAGCAACGACATGACTATCTGTATGTTCTATGGGATTATGAGTCTTTGCCAAAGCACAGTGGTCGTTGTAGCTATCGGTCAAACCCGCATTTTACCCTTCAATATCGCCCGGTAGACGCCCGAAGCCGGGTCTCCCGAAAGGACTTTGATGTCGGCTCGACAACCGCCGGTATGGCTGACTTGCTCACGTACGCACTCCTCGCTGCCGTCCTCCTGTTTTTCTTCTTCATGTATCTGATGCTCCGGCGGACCTTTCAGGGATTCAAGGAAGGGCTCCAGCAGAGCAAGAAGAAGTAGCCGGGAGGGTAACGGTTAGGGGCCGTCGGTGGTGCCTATCTGTATGGACCCACGCATTCGCGAACATGCGGAAGTCATTGTCGACCACTCTATCGACCTGAGCGAGGGCGACAACCTCGTTATCGACGCTCACCCGCAGGCTGCGGATCTTGTGACCGCGCTACACGAGTTTGCCGCTGACCGCGGCGCAAATCCGCTTGTCGTACAGGACCGCCTCGGCGAGCGGTTCCGTCGTGCCTACCTTCGCAATCGGGACGAGTTCGAGACGCCGAGCCATATTGAAGCGCTGTACGAGGAGATGGACGCGTACATCGCGATCAAGGGCAGTGACAACGTCACCGAGACCAGTGACGTTGACCCCGAAACAACGGCCGCCTATCAGCAGTCCCAGCAGCCGCTCCTGAACGAGCGGCTCTCGAAGACTTGGTGTCTCACACAATACCCCGCGCCTGCCAACGCCCAGCTCGCCCAGACTTCGACGGAGGGCTACGAGAACTTCGTCTGGGATGCCGTCCTCAAGGACTGGGACGCCGTCCGCGAGCACCAGGCACAGATGGTCGAGATTCTGGACCCTGCCGACGAAGTCCGCATCGTTTCCGGGGAGACGACGGACGTGACGATGTCTGTTGCCGGTAACGAGACGCTCAACGACTACGGTGAGAAGAACCTTCCCGGCGGCGAGGTGTTCACTGCGCCAGTCTCCGACAGCGTCGAGGGCGAGGTACTGTTCGACAAGCCGCTGTACCATCAGGGCCGGGAAGTGACCGATGTCTTCCTTCGGTTCGAGGACGGCGAAGTCGTCGAGCACAGCGCCGCCAAGAACGAAGACCTGCTGACCGAGGTGCTGTCGACTGATGACGGTGCGAGCCGACTCGGCGAACTGGGCATCGGAATGAACCGCGATATCGACCAGTTCTCTTACAACATGCTGTTCGATGAAAAGATGGGCGACACCGTTCACATGGCGGTAGGACGAGCCTACGACGAGACTGTTGGCGAGGACAACGAGCAAAACGAGTCGGCCGTCCACGTCGACATGATTGTCGACATGAGCGAGGACTCGTTCATCGAGGTTGACGGGGAAGTCGTCCAGCGGAACGGGACGTTCGTCTTCGAAGACGGGTTCGAGGACTGAGTACCCGACCGCGAACGGAGTGAGTGGTCGGCTTTTTCATCGACGTTTTTCGAGGAGCGGTCGCCAACGGCGACCCGACGCCGAAAAAGGTCGGTGCAGGTCGTCCAGCGGAACGGGACGTTCGTCTTCGAAGACGGGTTTGAAGCGTAACGCCGGACCTCTAGACCGGCTCGATTTCTGTCCTCACACACTGGACAGGAAGCTTATGATGCCGGGCGAGGTAGATTCGGGTATGAGTGCACAGCGGTCTCTCCTCGTTCGGGCGGTGTGGTTTCTGTTCGTCGGCTGGTGGGTGACCGGCATCTGGCTCTCGGTCGCGTGGCTGCTGAACGTCACAATCATCGGCATCCCGCTGGGTATCAAGCTGATAAACAGGGTGCCACTCGTGCTGACGCTCAAACGACGCGACCGGCTTGTCACGGAGAGCGACGGCGGCTCGCAGTACTCGCTGCTCGTCCGTGTGGTCTGGTTCGTCTTCGTCGGCTGGTGGGCCAGCGGCGTCTGGACCGGCGTCGCGTACGCGCTGACGCTGACAATCGTTGGCCTCCCGCTGGCGATTTGGATGTACAACAAGCTCCCATTTGTCGTGTCGCTGTACCAGTACTGACAGTCAGTCCAGATACGGTTTCTCGATGTCTGTCTCGACGGTGATGAGCGCGTTCATCCGACTGGTGATACCGTCGAACAACGTGATAAGCGGCGAGAGCACGCGCTCGACGAGCCGGACCGGCGATGCGACGGTCAGTGCCCATTCCTGTGCGTTGCCGAGGCCGAACGCCTTCGGCACGATCTCGCCGAAAATCAGGATGAGGAAGCTGGTGACGACAGTGGTTGCAACGACCGCCGGTCCCGGGGAGAGATAGTTCGCGACGAGGACGGTGATGATGCTCGAAATCGCGATGTTGACGATGTTGTTGCCGACAAGCAGCGTCACCAGCAGGCGGTGTGGATTGTCGTACAGCTCTTCCAGCACCTGTGCCCGCCGGTCGCCCGTTGCCGCCTGTTGTGCTATCCAGTCTTTCTGTAGCGAGAACACTGCTATCTCCGAACTGGAAAAGAACGCGCTCACGCCGAGGAGCAAGATCACGGCGAGTCCGCCACCGACTGCCACGACAGGGCCATTCATAGGCTGTCTTCAGCGAGGTGATGCAAGAAGGCGTCGGCGCGGCCTGATGGTGTGCGAGCCGACGGATGCGGCGAAGGATACTCGACGTTCCAGCCTCTTGTGACAGTATGCCACTCGGCCAGCTGGAACTGGCGTTGCGCGTCATCGCTGGCCTGTTCGTCATCGTCGCACCGACGCTGCTGTTTCTGGGACTGTGGCGGGGCCTCGAAGCGATGCGCGACGACGAACTCATCCGGCAGGCCCAGCAGCGCGCCGAGATGAATGATCGGTCGTCGACTGGGCCCAACTGGTCGGCCGACGCACTCACCAACGATGCGGCGGCACCGCTGTCAGAGACAAATATGTCGGTCGTGATCTGTGGCTCCTGTGGCACGCCAAACATGCAAGACGCCACCTACTGTCAGGAGTGTTTCACGGAACTGGAGTAGTCAGTCTAACGTGTCGGTTTCGCCGACCTGAATCGCTATTGTCGGCTCGGCCCGCTCGGCACCGCAGTCAATCCCCTGTTCAATGGCGTACGTTTTTGGCTCCGTCCGGTTCGGAGCAATCGGTAACTCAGCGGTGACTGCGTAGGACTTTGTCGTCGAAGCGCCGATGGTGTCCTCGTCCCACTGGATATCGGTGTCTACGTACACTCTTTCCTGTGGATGCTCCGTCGGCCCGATCAGACAGCCCGAAATCGAGGGGAGAGCCAGCGCCCGCAGGAACGGTGACGGGTTCGACGCGGCAACGGTCCCGATTTCCGCCTCGATGTACGGGTACCTGTCCGGGGTCTGTTCCGCCGCCGGGACCGACACGGTGACTGATTCGCTCGTCTGTACGTCGTAGGTCACCCCGCCGCTGAGCGCGTCGGCCCCCACGAGTCCGCCGCTCACGATGAGGAGGCCGCCGAGGGCGACCACTGCTGTTCGCCGCGATGGCGTCGGAATCCCTGTCCGGAGCGCATAGCCCAGCCCGACGAACAGCCCTGCGGACGCGGCGAGCAACAGGAACGTCCCCGTTTCGCCCGGCGAATACCGGACGACAACGTACCCGACGAACACGACGTAGGTCACGCCACTGAGAGCAAAGGCTACAACGTCAAGCACGTCGCGTTCGAGGGTGACACCCGCCACGAACAACAGGATAAAGCCCAGCAACAGTAACACCGCTTTCACCGTTATCGAGAGATTGAACACGACGTCACGGACGAAATACAGGAGCGCCGCCGCGGCGAACAGGACACCGAGCGCGTACAGTAGTTTGCCGCTGTCGATAGCAAAGCGCATGGAGGGTCACCGGCATTTCTCTTAGCTGATAAATAAAGCCACGGCTGGACAGTACAGGCCTGTGAGTCGCAGAAACCGGGACGAAAACCGAACTGGATTAGTCGTCGGCCGTCGCTCGTCCGGCGTCAGCACCGTTAGACAGCGGCGTCCGCTCGACGACCGTCCCGTCGTAGGTCGGATACTGCCACGAGTACCTTTTTCATCGTCGGGTTTCCTCGTTCGCTCCGCTCACTGCGGGAACCACTCCTCGAAAAATCTACGCTAAAAAACCGAACGTCTCACTCGCTTCGCTCGTTCGCGTCCGGGACAGATCAGTCCCCCACCGCTGACTGCTCCGATTGTGAATTCGAAGCCGACAGCGGCGTCCGCTCGACGACTGTCCCGTCGTAGGTCGGATACTGCTCGACGATTTCGCCCTTTTCCACATCGCCCTCCTCGACCATCTCTTCGAGCAGCCACCAGGCCAATTCGACGTGGTCGGACTTGACCGTGTAGTACTCCTCGGGAACGCCGAGGGCTTCAAGTCGGGCCTCGGAGGTCCACGCCTTCCCGTAGACGAGGGTCCCGTCGTCGGTCACATCGTCGAACTCCCGGCGGATGTTGCGGGCCATCCGCTTGAGTCGCGAGCGATGCTGGGCGGCGTCCTTGAACACGCTCGTACAGAAATACACCTTCTCGTGGTCCCCCATCGTCTCAAGGATGTCGTGGGACCCCTCGACAGCGCTCATGTGGTCCTCTTTCAGTTCGAAGCCCTCCTCCTGCATCCGGCGGTAGTTCCCGTCGGACATCTCGAACTCGTTGATGTTACAGAAGTCGGCCGCGCCCTCGTCTAAGAATTCGAGGAACTCTTCTTCGGCGCGGATGCCGGGAATCTCGAAGGCGGGGGTCAGCCCCTCCTCGCGGGCGATGTAGAGGATGTCCTCCCACTCGGTCCCGTGGAGATCGCCCCACTGCTCCAAGGGCGGGTGGAAGCGGATCTCATCGAGACCGGCTTCCGAGAGGCGGCGCATGTTCTCGCGACCGCCGGGAATCCCAGTGTAGAGGTGCGTGTGGTGGTCCTCGCCGAACTCGTCTTTCAGCAGTTCTAGGTAGTGGCAGGTCCGGTCGAGTACTTCCTGAGGTTCGCCGCCCGTGATTGAGGTACCCAGCGCGCTCATGCGCTTGGCCTCCTCGATGACGTCTGCGTCGTCCTCGATCGGACGCTCGTTGGCGTACATCTGGGTGACGTTCTTGCGGTTCTCCCCGAGGGGACAGTAGAAGCAGTCTCGCTGGTCGCAGTAGCCGTAGACGAACAGCACCATCTTGCCGCCTTTGGCGCACTGTTCGCAGCCCTCGGAAATCATTGTCTCTAGCCACCGCTCCCAGCGGGAAAAAGCGTGCGCATCAGGTCCGGCGTGGGACGTGACGGCATGGACAGGGGTGCGCTGGGGAGTCACGCGTCCCGCGCTCTTATCCGGCTTCCCGACGCAGGGGCTGGTATGACAGACACCGGGACCGGTATCACCGGGTCCCGCCGCCGTCGTGGCCTCGCGGTCGTCTTCTTCGTCGTCTTTCTGGACCTGCTGGGCTTCGGTATCATCATCCCCATTCTCCCGTTCTACACCCGGTCGTTCCCCGGCGGGACGGAGTTCGTCATCGGACTGCTCGCGGCTTCCTACTCCGCGATGCAGTTTGTCTTCGCGCCGCTGCTCGGGTCGCTGTCGGACCGCGTCGGCCGCCGCCCGGTGCTCGTGGTGTCGCTGTGTGGCTCCGTCCTCGCGTGGACGGTGTTCGGGCTGGCCGACGCGCTGTGGCTCCTCTTTCTGTCCCGGCTGCTGGCCGGTGCCATGGGCGGCAACCTTTCGACGGCTCAGGCCTACGTCGCCGACGTGACGCCGCCCGAACGACGGGCCGCTGCCCTCGGGTTCATTGGAGCCGCGTTCGGTCTGGGGTTCATCTTCGGCCCCGGCATCGGCGCGGTGTTGAGCTTCGACGCGACGGTTGCCGTTGTCGATGGGCTCTTGCCGGCGGCTGTGCCGATTACCCGGTTCTCGCTCCCGAGCTTTGCCGCCGCGGCCGCGAGCCTGTGCGGTGTGCTTGTCGCCGTACTGTTCCTCCCCGAGTCCAGAACCGTCTCGGAAACTGCGTCAGCGACTGAACGCACCTCCTCGATTACCCAGCTCCGGGCGGCGGTGGCGACGCCCGGCCTCCGGCCACTGCTCGCGGCCTTCTTCCTCGTCTCGTTTGCTTTCTCTGGCGTGCAGGTGATGTTCGTTCCCTACGTCGCCGACATCTACGGCTACACGGCCGCCCAGAGCGCACTCCTGTTGACCTACATCGGCGTCGTTGCGGTCATCACGCAAGGAGTCCTCGTCGGCCGGCTCTCGGCGCGCTACAGCCCGGTCCGGCTCTCGCTGTTCGGGACCGGGCTACTCGTTGTCGGCGTCGGCGCAATCCCGATTTCTCGGGCCATCGGCTCGATTCTTCCCGACCTGACCGCACTTGTTCCGTCTCTCACCGCTGACCTGCTCGGCCTCCTGCTCGTGTTGACGCTGCTGCCGCTCGGTAACGGCGTCCTCTCGGTGACGCTGACGGCGCTCGTCTCCCAGCGGGCCAGCGCGGCCGTCCAGGGGAGCGCCTTCGGTATCACGCAGGGCGCTGGTAGTCTGGCCCGGACCGTCGGCCCGCCGGTCATGGGCGGGCTGTACTTCGCCGTCGGCTACTGGTCGCCGTTCGTTGTCGGCAGCGTGTTGCTGCTCCCTGTCCTGTGGCTCGTCGCCAGATTGGGTTCGACATCGGAGACCTACGAGCCGCGGCCGTCCGACCCGGGCCACGCCAGATAGGGACCGGTTTGAATGGGTTGGGGACCCTTTGATGAGTATGGACGACGAGGAGTCCGACCCCGTTGGCGGGCCGCTACCGGCCGCGGAGTCGTTCGACGACCGAGTGTTGGCTCTCAGCGAGACGGCCATCCGGTACGTCGAAGTCATCGCGGCGCTGGTACTGGTTCTGCTGTTCGCCATCGGCGTGTTCGACCTCGGACTCCAGATATTCCAGAGTGCGCTCCGAGGTGACATCACCGACCCGCTGGTCGTCGTCGGCTTCATCGACACCGCATTGCTCCTCTTCATTATCGTCGAGGTGTACCAGACCGTCGTCGCGTACACACAGGAGAGCGAGACGCGCCGCATCGTCCGTCTGGTCATCTACACGGGCGTCATCGCGATGGTCAGGAAAGCCATTATCTTCCGCACTGGTGAGTACAGCTCCGAACAGGCCGCGCTCACCGCCGCAGCGGCGTACACGCTCATCATTCTGGGGCTCGCGGCACTGCTGCTCGTCGAGCGCCGGACCCGCGGGACGCTGCCGGAATCGGGGTAGTCGAGTCCCCGAAAGAAATTAAACACAGGCGGCGTAGCGCCGGTAGATGCTGCTGGTGCTGTGTATCGACCTCGATGACGACCTCGGCCGCAAGACCGGCATCGAGACGCCCGTCATCGGACGCGATGCCGTCGTAGACGCAGCGGTGGCGCTGGCCTCGAACGACCCAGAGGACTCCGATGTGAACGTCCTCTTCGAGGGCGTCCACATCTACGACGACATCACCGACGAGCCGGTCGAAGTCGCGGCCGTCACCGGCGTCGATGGGAGCGACGTCGCCGCCAACCGGGCGGTCGGCGAGGAGGTTGATACCGTTCTCGCGTCGCTGGCAGCCAGCGAGGACGTGCGGGCGCTCATCGTCACCGACGGCGCACAGGACGAGTCGGTGGTCCCTGTCATCCGCTCGCGGGTCCGCATCGATGGCGTCCGCCGCGTCGTCGTCCGTCAGGCCCAGAATCTCGAATCGATGTACTACACCATCAAGCAGGTGCTCGACGACCCGGAAACTCGCGGCACGATTCTGGTTCCGCTTGGCATCCTCCTGCTCATCTACCCGCTGACAATCGCCATCGAGGCACTGGGCTACCCCGGCTCCGCGCTAGGTGTCATCTCTGGCCTCCTCGGCCTCTATATCCTCGCACGGGGCCTCGGCGCTGAGAAGATACTCGACGAGGCGGTCGAGCGAACGACCGCCGGGCTGTACGCCGGGCGCGTGACGATTATCACCTACGTTGTCGCGGCCGCACTGCTTGCCATCGGCGGCGTCAGCGGCGTTCAAGAGCTTGAACGCCAGACCGACCCCGACGCTCTGGAAGTTATCGCGTCGCTGGTCTCGGGCGCGATTCAGTGGTTCGCTGCCGCCGGCATCACCTCCAGCCTTGGCCGCGTGACTGACGAGTATCTCGATGGAAGCTTCCGGTGGCGGTATCTGAACGCCCCCTTCTACGTCCTGTCCATCGCTGCCGTGTTACACGCCGTTAGCGCCTTCTTCCTCGGCGTTCGAGATCTGGAGTACCTCGCGGTGATGCTCACCGGCGGGACGCTGCTCGGGCTGGTCAGTACGCTGGTCTTCGCTGTCGCGGAGGCCCGGTTTGACCACCCCGAACAGCACAATCAAGGGCCCGGCGGTCCCTCATCCGAGTGATGTACGTCTCCCGTGCCGTCGAGAGTCTGCGTGCTGACCCTATCGAAGGCGAGCCCGTCGATCTGGTTCTCGAAACGGCCGACGACGCCGACCTCGAGCGCGTTGCCGCCGCCGCTGAAACCGCCGGTGCGACCGTCGAGCGCCACCTCCAGTTCGATGACCTGCTGGTCTCGACCACGCAGGACGAACTCGACGCTCTCTGCGGTCTGGACGGACTGACAGCGATTCAGACCGGTAATGTAAACGCTATTGCGACGGTCGATGATGTCGAGGAAGACCTCGACCCCGATGACTGACCGGCGACTGTGTTCCGCATTTCTTTTGTCACCACCGGAAGTAGACGATGTCGAGGGCACGTAGCTCAGTCCGGATAGAGCGTCGGACTTCTATCTCCGCTGGCTGTACCATCGGGGGAAGATATCCGACGGTCGTGGGTTCGAATCCCACCGTGCCCGTCCGCAAACCATCGGTTTAGAGCTTCTACGCTCAAATACCGATATATCACGACTCAGGTCGTCTCTCGACGGCTTGCAATTCTCTGCTGAAACTCGAATTTCGGAGTTCGTTCAGCAGCTGAACGGCCCCCGCTGCTTGCTTGCGATTTCCATTGTTCCGGGACGTGAGCGGGGTGATGATTCTTGAATTCTCCCTCTCCTGAGGACTGGCCGTATCCTCCGAACGAGTTCGTTCGTGCATCTCGCCTCCTAGAGGCAACCGACAACGAAGTTCGTCGAGCTGTCGAGCAGATCGAGGATGGTGATTCTCGATGACTGACTGGGTTTTCGTCGACGAGCTCTGTTTCGATTTAGTCTCTGTTACGTATAGCGGCGATACCACGGCCTCGGCAATCGCGCTAACCGAGGCTCATCGACATACTCGAGATGAAGTCTCAGCTGAGATCCTCGATCTCGAAGGAGGTGGTCAGGCGTGACTTCTTGGTCGGAGTACGTTCACTACGGCTGCGCCAACTGCGGAGCGATCTGTATCAATCACACCGATACGGACGCTGCCCGGTTCGACCTCTGCCATTCCTGCTTTGATGACATTCCTGAAACAGTCCTAAACTCCGTCACAAGCGAGCGAGCGGAGGGAGCGACCCCCTCACATGGGGGTCCGACTGACCGAGAGAGCGCACGCCCCCGAGCGGAGCGACGGGGGCAATCCCAACGCGAAAGCCCGGCCGAAGGCCCGGAACGTGGGGATGCTGTGTGGTCTCTGCCGAACGCTGCTGATTCTTCTACCAAGTTCGATGAGTGAGGGGCAACCAGCGGCCAGCGGCTCTCGGCAAACCAATCAGAATAAGTGTGAAACCGCCGGGACAGACGCTGAAACTCAATCTTCCGAATCCGACGAACGCGACTTACCAAGTACTGACGACGTTCTCTGGTCGTTCATCGAGGAGTGTCCCGATCTCGTGGATGTTCCTGTTGCATTCGAGGACGGAACTCCGATCCGAGAGGACTACACTGATTTTTCTACTGAGACATGGGATTCCGACATTCTCTACTACTGTGGACGCTGTGAGTCGTTTTTCATGCCAGCTACGCAAGACCCAGCAGGTCATGTTTCTGAATCCCACAGTGACGAGATTGACCAACTTTCCCTTTCACCTGCTGATGCAGCCGATTCTTGGGTAGTTCGCAAATCCGTCTCTGGTGAACGAGTTACTGAAATCGAAGGCGTACCGTGGGCTGTCGCAGTCGAGAACCTGCTTGAATCCCACGAGCGGACCCGTCAGACAACAATCAACCTCCAATACGGCTGGCCCCGTGACCCTGAGTTCACGAAATTCAGCTTTTCAGTATCTGATCGGTGGTCTCCAGACTACCAGCGCGAGTTTTATGCTCAGTGCCAGGGTTGGCTTCGTGAACTTACCGGCGGCTCACGCCCCTCTGGCGGCGAAACCGAAGCCACGTTTGATAACCCTTCCGTCGCGTTTCTGACCCGCTCGGCTTCTTCCGTCCCCGATGGGACTCGGATCGGCCCTGTCGACCATGCGAACCGAGTCCGTGAGCCATGGCGCGAGGTCTACCAGAAGCTTCGATACGTATTCGACAAGCTCGGTTTCGAGAACGACGAATGGCAGTTCTGGCGCGTGTTAGAACCACATCCGGGCAGTGGTCAAAATCAGTGCTACGCTCACGAACACTCGATTATTGTCGTCGACGGCGAAATCTCACAGTCGGACTTCGCTCCCGTCATGGAAACCCACGTATCCGCGACCGAGGGCGCTGGACGTGACGCCCATACGAACACGCCGTGTCCCGAACACGCGGATACAGCACCGAACCCGTGGGATGCTGCCGAAGGCGCATGCGACGACTGCGACACTCCCGTTTCAGTACGCGACCCCGAGTCGGTCGAAAACCTCGCCGCCTACGTTGCGGACTACGCTTCTATCGATCCGCTCGACCTATTCGAACGATCTCCTTCCTACATCGCCTGGGCAGCTGCGATGACTGCCGGAAACATTCGAACAGTCTCCAGGTCTGATTCGGCCCGATGGGCCGCAATTGCTGACCGCTGTCGGCAACGGCATGAGTCGCCGCATTCGGACTTAGAGGGTCAACACGGCGACCGCCTCACTGTCTCTGACAAAGGAACTAACACGGTCGAGTGCGCCGAGTGTGGTTCTCCTCACGGTATCGACCAATCTCAGACACTCACAGAACATCGGGTAGATACCTCTCCTGCTGAATCGTCTGAAATTGTTCCCGACGGCGGCTCGACTGAGCTATGGGATGATTGGGTTGACGCTTGGCGTGCCTGCGAACAGACGACGGCCGACCGGCAGTGCTACCACCCGGACGGGTCGAACCAGTGCCCGCTTTGCGCGGAATATCAGGGCGCTGTTGACGCCACAGTCCCGATACCTGATGACACGTACATCCTCGACGACGCGTTTGAGAACAAGGCCGTCGAGTACGTCGAACGAATAGAGCGGAAAGCTCGTCGACATCCGAATGTTGGTGTCGCTGGCTTGCTCGGGATGCTTCAATCTGAGCTACCGGATAAGCACGGTGAAGCGCTAATACGCGGCGTTTTGGCTGGCTTCGACCGACCCGACTTGGATGATCCAGAACACCGCCCTGACTGGTTGGATCATGAGCGCGTTCCAGAATGGCGCGTGCATTCTATCGAGATTGACGGTGAACTCCACTCGGCCAGCTCCGGTAACGGTGTCACAATGACCGAGATCACGACCGACGTTGAGAGCTGGGACGACTCGAACAAAAATTCAGAAAATCGTACTGGTTTCCAGAACCCACGAATAAATGATAGTTGTCAGTCCTGTGATTCTGGACGCTATCAGTACGAACGGCAAATCACCGACAGGTCTCTATCGTTATTCGAGTGTTATTCGTGTGGCCATACTATTCGTGTCTCTTGATCTCTAACGCACTGTATTCTTTGTATTTAAAACTTCACCAGATTCAATCTTGTTTTTCTCTTTTAACTAGCATCTAGTATTTCTGAATGTAGTATGGCTACCAACGAAGCCCCGTCGTTTGATGACCTCGATTCTGTCGAGGTTTCTGACGACGACAACTCGAACGGATGGATCGACCTCGAACCAGGCGAAGAAGTGACTGGCGTCATCACGGCGTTCAACCCGCTGGCGAGCTACAACGGTGTGGCCGAAATCGATGGCCGTCCGATCCGGCTCAATCAGACGATGCGTCGACAGATCATTGCCGGCCTCATCGAAGGTGCGAAGATCGGCGTTCGCAAGTCCGAAGAAACGGAATCGTTCGAAAACGAGGACGGTGAAGAACAGGAGTACAATCCGCGCGAGGTGCGGGTGAGTCAATGAGTTACCAGCGACGCCTGGGCGATGTGGCCGGAGACTACATGAACATGCGTTCGCTGCCGGCGATGCTCTCGGTGGCGTTCGTGGCCGCGAGCCTCTACCAGTTCGGCGGGATCACGACGGTCGAACTCCCGTGGCTGTCGTACACGTTGACTACCCAGCACTCGCTACTGGTATCGCTCGGCACGTACGCGGCTGGATTCGCGTCGAGCGAGTCCAAGCGCTTCGAGTACTACGAACTCTGGGAGAAAGTGGCGATTGTCGCTGGCCCGCTCGTGATCCTCGGCAACGAGTTTGTCCCACAAGTGAACGACTTCCTACTCAGCTTGGGCGACCCGCTTGGGATGCAGCTGGCGTTCATCGCCACGGTCGTCTCTTGGGGAGTGGCTGTTCAGTAGACCGATGACACGACGCCATTCTTTCGGAGGTAAACTCTGATGAGTCACGCACGCTCGATACTGCTGGCTGGCCTGCTTGTCCTGTCGGCAGTCGTTACTGGTGTCGGCCCCGCGCTGGCACAAACTTCGACGGACACGTACGCTCAGGAGTTCACGACCGGCCCGCACAAGGTCGAAATTGACCTTTCGAACGTTACCACCGAGACGACGATCTCCGTGATTACCTCCGGGTCGCCTGCTGGCGATAACGTCACGATCATGAAGAAGACGGTATCGGCCAGTACTCCGTCAGCACACTTCCGCAACGCTGGCGCGTACGACACCTTCACCGTTCAGGTGGAAGGTGCTGATGCTGAACCCGGCTTCTCGAAGGGCGGCGTCACTGATGCATGGAAGCCGGGCGACCCCGGTAAATTCCTCGGGGATACGGGTGGAGACGCCGATTTCACCTATGATCTGAGTGAGTCTGTCGGAGAGTCCGTGATGCCCTCGGTCGTCCAACTCGATAGGACTGGTCTGCCGGGCAGTACGGCCGTCAACACTACCGGACTCTCGACTGAGCAGACCCATATTGACCTGTATCAGTCCGGTCAGAACAGTCAGGCACAAGCCGACAACTACCACAACACGATGGACAACTACCTGTCGGACACCAAAACGCAGGCTCGGATCATCGGCAAGAACGCCTATATTCGGGCCCTGAACAACGGCAGTAGCAAGTCCGCCGCCAAGAGCGAGGCCAAGTCCGCTGTGGCAGACTACTACGCTACGAAACAAGAGAACCTAGCCGCTGAATGGACTCAGCAGGCCACGAACGCCGAGTACATCGCTAACACGATGGAGTCCGAGAGTGGCCTGAACGCCCCGCCCAAGTCCAGCAAATCCTATACTGCTGATATCGGCACCTCTGGCGTTGGTGGCGGCGGTCAGTACGATGATATGTATGTCGTTTGGGACCCATCTGGCGACTCGCAAGAGACTCTGTCTCTCGTCAATGGGTCCACCGCCACGTATCAGTCTCTTTACCTCAAGTCCGAAAATCTCGCAGGGGACACGGGCGGGACTCATACTGTCGGCCCGGATACCGGTATTGTGGCGCACGTCGGGGACGGGAGCGACCCGCCTCAGTACTACGCTGACGGCATCCGAATCACTGCTCCTAACTCAAATTACGAGTCTATCAAGGTAATCGATTTCGAGAGGTACAGCGCCCAGTGGTCGGAAATCCAAACGCAGAACACGCAGGTACAGAACGACATGGACACGCTGGCAAATAATACCTACTCTGCCTATCAGAAGGGCGAAATCAACAATAGCGACCTCGTAGACCCCTACGTACTCTCGAACCAGCAATCCGCAGGTGAGGACTTCCAGGGCTGGGCCGCCGCACAGCTCACACTGATGGGTACGAACTCCCCTGAGAACTTCGACCAGATCGGGAGCTTCAACGTAACCACTGGAGACGGTACGCAGTACGAAGGTGTCCTGTTCTCTCAAGAGAATCCTGCCAGCGGGCAGTTCGAGAACGGCACGACCTACAACACGTCCAACATCGGCGGCACGCAGTATGTCGTTACCAGTGACCGCATTGTCGAGTTGGATGGTGAGTTCACCATCGATAGTATCTCAACGCAGGACGGTCAGGCCGTCCAGAACGTCACTATCCAGAAAACCACCTACGAGACGACCAACGTAACCGAACTCAAACAACAGTACGAGGATCTGGCGAGGAAGCGAGCAGAGATCGAGGCGCGTGAGCAGAACCTTCGTGGCTCGGCTGGCGGTGGCCTGCTCGGTGGCTCCTCCTCATCACTCGTACTGGTACTGGTCGGCGTTGGCACACTCTATGCCGTGAGCCAGCGACGGACGGGAGGTAACAACTGATGGTCTACTGGCTGGCTCTCAAGCTCGTTCCTCGGGACGTGTGGCTCGTCCTGATCGCACTCGCCGCGCTGCAACTTTCAGGGACCGTCGACGTGATCGGGCCAGCCGTTGATCTGCTGTCGTCTTGGCTCCCAGAGCCGTCACTCGACTGGGTCTGGTGACCAACACGCTGATTTTTCGAACATGAACGCACATACGCCTATACTCCTGATACTGATCGTCAGCTGTATCGCTCTCGCTGCACCAGCAGCAGCGCAAGAAACCACGAACGAGACGGCGACCTCGACGAACGTCTCCGCACCGGACGGTGCACCCAGTGATGTCGAACTCGTCGTTGACGAGAACGTGGTGGTCACAGACTACCGCTACAAGGACGGCCAAATGATGATCGACTTCTGGTCGGATGAGTACAAAGTCGTCAGTGTCGCCCCGCAGGTCGACGACGGTTCGGAAGCCGGTAGTGTCTCATTCCGTGCGGCTGTCGTCGACGCAGATACGACCACGACTGTTCGAGTGCCATCGAGCGGCGGCGTCACACTCTGGACTGAGCAATCAATCGAACAGCAACGGTTCCACTACCTCCGCAAACCCAACTCGTTCATCATCACCGGCCCGTGGAGTGGTGAGGACGTTCGCAACGCCGCACTCGGCAGTGCGCTCGGTGTCGTGATTGCCGTCCTGTACGAAGCCGTCTCAGCCAAAGTCGGCTCGGCCCAACGGGGTGAGCGACTGGCATGACTGACGACAGGAGCAATCCCGATTTCGACCGAGACGAGATGGCTCACAACGCCGATCCCGGCCCAGATCACAGCCGGACCTACCGACTGTTCCGGTGGCTCACGGACAACCTGTTGCTCATGGCCTCTGGTGTCGGTATCGTTCTGTTCGTCATCGCGTCGATTCTCGGCTACGAATTCCCTCGAAGCCTGCGACTGATCGGCCTGTGTGCGCTCGTGACAATTCCGCTGGTCGGACGACCGACGGGCAAGAAGGTCCGGTCGCTGCTGTGGGACCCGAACTACGTCTGGCTCGTCGACATCGACGCCCGCCGGATGAAGGGCGGCATCTTCCGGATGCCGGGCCAGCGCTTCAAAGAGTGGTCCGTCGAGGACGGCCAATTGGACTGGGTGAGTCCAAACCTCGCGTTCGGGAAGAACGTCGATCTCGAAGCACAGACTGTCGATGGCTGCTGGCGTGGCACGCTCTCCGACCGGGAGCTGATGCGAACACTCCAAGCTGTCGAAGAGTGTCGCGGCCAGCTCGAAGCCGACGCCAAGCGTGGCTTTGCTATCGAAGCTCAGGCGTTCACCGTTATCCGTAACGCCACCAGAAAGGCGGTTCTCCGCATCGTTTCGACCTTCGAGCGCGGCACGCTTCCAGATGAAGGCGAGGGGTTGACTGACGAGATAGATTCGGCCATTGAACAGTTCGGCCTTGACCGCAAGATCCGTGCCGCCGAGGACGATGAGTCTCCGGAGGCAGATGTGCCCGGAATCCGCGTCGATTTCGACCAAGACCTCGCGGATCTCGCTGGCGCTGGCGACGGAGGTGTTTCTGCTGATGATTGAACTCAACCTAACTCACCGTGAGAAGAGTATCGTCGTGGTAACTGCTGCTGTGACATTCGTTGCTGGCTTCTGGGCCGGTCTCTGGTCGGTTCCTCCGCAGGCCTTGGACGTGCCGCTGGAAGTGACGCAGAACGCCGGTGAACAGGTGTACGTACCTGCGTATCGACCTGTTCCCAGTTCTCTTCCTGTCGTCTCAGTTGTCGTTCCGCTGATTAGCTTCGCCTACGCGTTCCGGGATCAACTCGTCGAGGACAGTACTGACTCTGTCGAGGTGCCTGCCGATGACTGACAGCGTTGACGAACACCTACTGACCGCTGCGAAGCTCTACGAACAGGTACAGGGAGAAATCGACGGCGACGACAGACTGCTCCCGCATACTGGTATCGTCGAGGACGCCCAAGACCGCGCGGCGCTGTCGTTCATCGAAACAGCAATGCGAGAAACCGACCGGTCTCCGGTCGGTAGTTCGACGTTCGAAGGCACTGCGCTCGGACAGGCGCTTTCCTCGAAAGTACTGACCGATACAGCAACTGAAGCCGTCGCTACTGGTAACGGCTCGGTCATGTCCCATATCGTCGGTGTCACTGAGCAGGACCTCGATGCCTCGGCGCTGCGTCTGCCGATGATGCTCCTGAACGAAATCGAGAACAACGGCGCTCCGGCGTTTGTCACGGCCGCTGGCAACCCGAACACGGGTAAGACCAACACGGCCATCCTTCTGATCACGTTGCGGGCGCTCGACCTCGATGACCTCTTGGTGCTCTCGAACGTCCGGACGTGGGAACAGACGGATATCGTCGTCACGTCAGCGCACAATCTCGCCGTGCAGCTGCTCGAACACCGCGACCGACCGAAGGCCATTCTGATCGACGAAGGCTCGACGCACTTCGATGCCCGGACCAATCGCCGGGAAGTGGCTGAACAGTACACACCGCTAGCGAAGCGCTACGCGAAGATCGGCGTCGAC
This sequence comes from Haloarcula sp. CBA1129, assembly GCF_008729015.1. Classification (NCBI taxonomy): domain Archaea; kingdom Methanobacteriati; phylum Methanobacteriota; class Halobacteria; order Halobacteriales; family Haloarculaceae; genus Haloarcula; species Haloarcula sp. CBA1129. The sequence goes on along the minus strand of NZ_RKSM01000001.1, from coordinate 2,899,113 downwards.
ATGGAAGCTGTCGTGGTTCACACCGGGAAGGACCTCCACCCGGAGCGGAAGCGACTGTCTACGCTGGCGATGTACAAGGCTGCTAAGAAGAGCGCGGAATTCTTCGAGACGTGGCCTGCCGACGCTGATGCACCAACTGGCCGATTGTTCGGTGGCAGTCTTGAAGAAATCGAGAAGGCCACCGGCTACGATCCCGACGATGCCGCTCCTTGGACGTGGAATCTTCGAGCAGGGCTATTCGAGAAAGATGTCGAATGGCCCGAACTCTTTGACCTGCTTCGTGAACGTGGACCTGCTGAATAATACTCGTACTTTGTTTTGTACCTGAAGCTATTTTGACTACATATCCACAATCTTGATACGCTGCAGGTACAGACAAACACCTGCGAGACAGTGACCCGTCTCGCTGAAAACGGGATATAGGAACACTGTTTTCGCATCAGTGTTCCGGGCCTGGATAGCCCCCCGATATCCATGCGTTTTGCTGATAATTGGTGTTCAAGTGTTGCTTGAAATATACAACAGTGCCTTGTAAACCTACAGTCTGGACTTGTATCGCCTGATTTTGCTTGAACAGTCTGGCTGGTTTATACCATTGTCTCTCATGGACTGAGTCGTATGGACCTAACAAACCTGAAGGAATTGCTTACCGAAGATGACGCTGTCTCACCGGTGATTGGCGTCATTCTGATGGTCGCAATTACGGTTATCCTCGCTGCAGTAATCGCATCTTTCGTGCTTGGTCTTGGTGATCAGGCACAGCAGAACACTCCACAGGCCAGCTTCTCGTATGATTACGATACGAGTGGATCGAATTCTTGGACTGGTTCACTCACTCTTGCGAACGACGGGACCAGTGGTAACGAGGGTTACGTAACGATTACCCACGATGGCGGTGACACAATTGAAGCGGGTCGGTTATCAGTAACTGACGGGACAGATTCGCTTCAGTTCGGAGATTCCTCCGGCGATACACCGTACAGCTCTGGATCTGAGATTACGGCAGGAACGACCTCAACCGCAGAAATCGACAACAACGATGAACTCAATATTGTCTATACGAATGAAGGCGGCGACAACTCTGCGACGCTGTCCAGCTACGAAGCGCCCGAAGCGTAACTAAGCGCTTCATTTCTTATTTGTGTAGAAAGAGACCCCTACCCAATAGACATATGTCAAGCCACCCACCCTCCCACTGTTGGTTGGCTTACTCCATCGCTTTCGGATGCCGGGGATACGGATACAGTTCCACGTCGACCTCTCCCTCAAGATACTGCTCACCTTCCGTCGTCAACTCGATGAAATCCTGATCCTCCGTCAGAAACGCGACTAGATCTGCGTCAGCCAATACCCGACACCGATCTTGCACCTGCGCTTCTGTCGCGTGAATGTTGTCACGGATAGCCATTTGCTTGGCTGTCGACACCGAGTCATCCCGAAGGTGTTCCAGTATTCGGTCATCGATACTCCGTTGCCAGCGGGCGGTCTTTCGAATCGTCATAGTGGAGGGCGATTACACGTCGTTCGTTCCAGCGTCTGCACTCGTGGACGGCTCAGATGGGCCGCTACCGTTGATATATACGCCTTCTTCGGCGTCATATTCCTCGTCGAGATACGCTTTCCCTTCCTCGGTGATCACGTAGGCTCCGTTACCAACGTGAGTCAAAAGTCCATGCTCGGCGAGCTTCTTCATCCGGCGGCCGATTTGTGTTCTCGAAACACGGACTAACCCACTGTCGTGGACTTCTTTAGGCGTTCCCGTACCCTCGTTCTCTCGCATCCATTCAAGGATACGGTCGTCCCAAACGCTCTGCCACGAACCGGATAAGCGCATTTGAATTACAAATATTACTCGAACCACCTATTTCAGTCCTTACGTGCATTTTCATATCAACCAATCAAATATAGCTTCCCGATACATTTATGCACTTTCTGGGTAATAGTGTTCTTGCGGGCCGCCTACTGATGGCTCTCAGCCATTTAGAACTGGGCCGTGCTGGAACACGGCCCGAGGGCGGTTCCGTTACCTCATCCATGTCAACAGGAACCGATACGGGGTCTACGCCCCGCACGACGACAGTCGCCTCGCTAAATAAAAAGTCCGGCGTTCGCCCGGTTCGTGGGGTGGTTTTCGGTGACTAACCTCAATCCGATCCCACCTCATGAGGCTGTGGAAATGTTCCACGATGCGATGATCGACGAACACGCAAAGTCGACACGGGAGAGTAACAAACACCGTCTCCGGGCGTTCGTACAGTTCTGTGATGAGGAAGGGATCGAGAACCTGAACGAACTCACTGGGCGTGATCTCTATAAGTATCGGATCTGGCGACGCGAAGGCCAGGGCGACGGTCGTGACCCTATCAAGGCGGTCACGCTCAAGGGTCAACTGGCAACACTCCGCCGCTTCCTCCAGTTTGCCAGTGACATTGACGCTGTACCACAGGGGTTCTATGAAAAGTTGACCCTGCCGACGATGACAAACGGTGAGGACGTATCGGAGACTACGCTTGACCCTGAGCGCGCAATTGAGATTCTGGACTATCTTGAAAAGGCCGGTCCCAGCACGCGCGACCACATTATTCTCGCTCTGCTCTGGGAAACCGGTGCGCGTACTGGCGCAATCCGTGGACTCGATCTCGGAGATGTGGACTTAGATGGTGACCATCCCCGATTTTCCGGGCCCGCACTCCAGTTCGTCCATCGCCCTGAAACAGATACGCCGCTCAAGAACCGTGAGGCAGGGACTCGGTGGAACCGAATCAGTGAGAAAACCGCTCGGTACATCGAGGATTACATTGATTTCCACCGGGACGATGTGACCGACGATCACGGACGAGAACCCTTGCTCACGACAGCACACGGTCGACCAGCTGGCAACACCTTCCGAACGACACTGTATCGGATTACTCGTCCCTGCTGGCGTGGTGAGGACTGCCCGCACGACCGCGATATCGATGAATGCGAAGCGACCCACATCGACCATGCCAGTAAGTGTCCATCCGCTCGCTCACCTCACGATGTTCGCAGCGGCCGAGTGACCTATTACCGTCGTGAGGATGTTCCTCGACGAGTTGTGAAAGATCGTCTCAACGCGAGTACAGATATTCTTGACCGTCACTATGATCGGCGTTCTGACCGCGAACAGGCTGAACAGCGTAGCGATTTCCTTCCAGATATTTGAAAAACAATGAGTACTAAAATCAACGCCGCGAATTGGCGATATTCAGGTTCCCACCGTGCCCGCTCCTTGCGGACGATAGTAATGCCAGCGGCCACGCTACGCGCTTCGGAGTGGCATCGCATCAACTCGCTGTCGGTCGCATTCGAGTGCTGCCGCGGGTCGCTACTGACTGTCCGTTCTGCAATGCCCGTCGCCGCCGACACGTACTCCCGGACCCACTCTACAGAATATTGTCGTGAAGGGCACACTACTGCCGGTACCTAGTCGGTTTGCATGACCTGTCAGAGGCACAGCAACTCGACTTGGGGGGACGGTCTCGGTTTCGTACCCTTCACACGCATGGTTTTCTCCGCAAAGCGTATGGAACAGCGACATTTTCATACTCAGCTATTGTTTTGAAGACATGGGTGAACTACCGGTGCCGCGGTCAGTATTCTGTCGTCCGTGTACAGGGCGATGACTACAGCGGCACCGTGGTTCGCGATATCGTCTGTTTCGGTTCCCGATGGTTCCGATGCTGTGTCTCAGTCCACGTCCGAACCTCGGCGGCCGGCTACGCCTCTACGATGTCGTCTTCCATGGCAGCGACCTCTGTGAGAATCGCTTCGACGTCATCATCTGGAACGCCGTTCGCCCGGAGCGCGGCTTCGAGGTGGGTCGCGACCTTGGCGAACGCATCCTCGGTGATTCCCAGCCCTTCGTGGGCGGTTTCCATGTCACCGCCGTCGTAGTCGACCGGCCCGCCGGCGACGGCACTGATGAACTGGGTCTGGTGACTGTAGAGCTCCTGCATATCGGTGTCTTCAAAGTACGGTTGGAGAACCGGATCGTCGAGCACACGGTCGTAGAAATCAGAGACAACCGCTTCGACCGCGTCACGACCGCCGATTCTCTCAAATATGGACTGGGATGCCATCGTCGGATGGCAAGCGAGCAGTCGATATGACAGTTGTGAAAGAACATATTCGGCCACACACCTCGCGACGGGTACCGCACGCAGATCCGGGGGTGCGGCGACACTCATCGGTGCGGACAGTGCGACTCGGCCGGTAAGTCATCGCCGCTTTCGATGGCGCTGGCGACGAACTAGCAGCACCGACAGCATGCCGAACGTCCCGAGCACGGTCCACTCCCCGTGACGGTCAGTGACGGGCTGTGCGGTATCGACGCTGTATCCGGCTTCGTCGTCGGCGGTGGTCGTTGCGGTCGCGCTGCTATCGACCGACGGCGCAAAATTCGACGGTCGGCTGGTCGTCTCTGCTGCGCCCCGTCGCCGCAAATCATGCTCGGTGAGTGCGTCAGTCGGGACCGACGGCGCGGTGCCAGTGACAGCCTGTCGAACAAACGCATCGAGGTCGTCCCCGACGACACTCGACACTGTCTCCGCGAACAGCCCGAGGGTGACGCGTTTGTCCTGCCGTGTCAGCCGTTCGAGGACCGTTTCGAACGCTCGGGTGCCGTTGGTCGCCTGCTGGAGGCGGGCGTCGATGGCCGCGACGACACGCGTTCCCTTGTGGTACTGTGCGCCCGGTCCGGCCCAGCTATCGGGCTGTGTCAGATCGGCGGTTTCGTGGCGTTTGGTGGTAATCCTGTCTCGGAACTGGTCTTCGCCGATTTCGCCTGCGCTGTACGTGAGGGTCGCGGCGTGGTAGTCCGCACTCCCCTCATCGAGCCAGTCCATCGCTGGCGCCGTCTCGAAGGTCTGTCGAGTGTGGCGGTACTCGTGGACCCAGACGTTGACTGGGGAGCGGACGGGTTCGCCAGCGTTGACGATGATGTCCGACTCGCCGTTCGTTGGGGTGTACCCGCCGGGGGCGAGTTCGTTCGGCGCGACAAACGCGCGGATGTGGCCGTGGTCTGCTCCGGCGGTCGAAACACGCTTCGCATGGCTGATAGAGTCCAAGACGGCGGTTCGGCTAGGCTGTAGGTCCGCACTTGCCGGAACAATGAGCGTGATCCGGTCGCCGTTGACCGTTCTGTGCTCTGTTTCGTGGGGACCGATATAGGCGGCCGTGACGCCGGCGACGCCGTTTTGGCCGGGCACGAGCGCGAGCGACTCGTTCCACGTGGGCCGCGGCCCGACGTGCCAGCGCCAGCGAGCACGCAGTGACACTTCCTGTCTGGCAAGCAGCGTCCAGTCGTCGGTGTCCGCGGTTCGTTGGCCGAACGTCGTCGAAAGTCCGACCGGTACAGTGTAGGTCAACTGTGCCGTCTCGGCAGCACCGGCGATACGCCAGCGGTCGCCATCGGACTGGAGTCCGTCGGCCCGGAGGACTGTTGTCTCGGCCGGTGTCCGGACCGACAGTCCGGTGACGTGCTGTGGTCGCTCAATCGTCGCGGTTACCCGCACCCGACCGGTCTGGTTCGGCTCTCTGTCAATCGTGTACCGGACGTCAATCGAGCTGTCACCGCTGATTCCGAGCTGTTCCGGTGGATCTGACTGGACGCCGAGAGCGGCCGGTGACGTACAAATCAAAAGGAAGCAGACTAGCCCTGCCGATATCTGCGCTCTCATAGCTCTGGATGCTGCCGAATGCTACGCGACAACCAGCGAGTGTCGGTAAAGTGTGTGCCGGTGAAAATCTCAAACGTAATAACAGGCTGTGTGGCGTTGCAGTGGGGTCGCAAGCGTTTTGCCAGCGGCCACGTTATCCCCTGATATGGCCGATTGTCCGCTCGCAGACGACTGTCCCGAATTCACCGAACGAATTCAGGGGATGGGCTGTACCCACTACGGCGACCGCGGCGGCGCCGAGTGGTGCAATCACTACAACCAGCCGATCTCGGAACTCAAGAGCCAGCCGGTCAAGATGGGCGAGGAAGTCACTGTCGACGTTGAGGACATCCACGAAAGCGGTGCCGGTGTCGGTCGGACCGAGGACGGCTTCATCATCATGGTGGACGGCGTGCTCCCGCCGGCCCGCTCGCTGGTCAAGGTGACGAACGTCCACTCGAACCACGCCCGGGCCGAGGAAGTCGAGCGGCTGGAGATGGACGAGGAGCCTTCCGAAGCCGAAACCACGGAGAGCGACACCGATACCGACGAGCGGGCCGACGACACCGACGATGACGGCCGGCGTCTCGGCAGTCGGGACAACTTCTGGGGCAGTTAGGACAGCCCGCAGCCAGCAGTCAGTGGGACAGTTAGCGAGCGGGACTTCTTTGAGACAGTCGGTACTTCTTGTGGACATGGACCTCGAACTCGATGGCAACGCAGCGCTGTGTACCGCCGCGACAAGCGGACTCGGCCTCGCAAGCGCCGAAGCGCTCGCCGCTGAAGGAGCCGACGTGGCTGTCTGTGGCCGAACACCGGACCACGTCGACGAGGCCCGGGACCGACTCGAATCCGTCGGCGACGGTGACGTTCTGGCCGTCGAAGCCGATATCACCGATCCCGACCAGATCGAAGCGCTCGTCGAGGAGACCGTCGATACCTTCGGCGGCCTCGACCACGTCGTCACCAGCGCTGGCGGTCCGGCTCCCGGCCCGTTCATGGAGACGACCGAACGCGAGTGGTACAGCGCCTACGACCTGCTGGTGATGAGCGCCGTCCGGACCACCCGGACCGCGTACCCCTACCTCCGGGACTCCGAGGCCGGCACTATCGTCAACATCACCTCTCGGTCGGTGCAGGAGGTCATCGACGATCTGGTGCTCTCGAATGCCGTCCGCCGGGCCGTCATCGGCCTGATGAAGACTCAGGCTCGCGAGTTCGCGCCCGAGGTTCGCGTCAACGCCGTCCTGCCCGGGGCACACGAGACGCCCCGCATCGAGGAACTGGTCGAGGCCGCCGTCGAACGCAGCGAGTACGATTCCTACGAGGACGGTATCGAGTCGTGGTCTGACGCGCCGCTCCAGCGTGTCGGCCAGCCCGAGGAACTCGGCGACGTGGTGGCGTTCCTCTCGTCGGCCCGGTCTTCATACGTCACCGGGACGGCCCTGCCCATCGACGGCGGGTCGATGCGGAGCTAACGGGCCTGGCTGCCGGTCCGCTCAGAATTGCCCGTCGTCCCGCAGTTCTGCAACAACCTCACGGACGCGCTGCGCGTCGTCTTTCGGCACGACGAGCGTCCGGTCGTCGAAAGACGCCACCACGAGGTCCTCGACGCCGACGGCGCTGACGTGGCCGTCGCTCGCCAGCACGTTTCCGTCGGCGTCGATGGTGATTGCCTCGCCCAGCACCGCGTTTCCGTCCTGGCTGTCGAGGACACGCTCGAAGGCGTCCCACGAACCCAAGTCGTCCCAGTCGAGCGCCGCCGGGACGACGAAGGCGTTCTCGGCCCGTTCGAGCACGGCGTAGTCGATGCTCACCGGGTCGACGGCGTCGAATGCGGCGTCGTAATCCCCTTGATCCAACCCCTCGACCATCGGTGCAAGCGGCGATGATTCGGCGGCGGACAGGAGAGCCGTTGGTGTCCACGCGAACAGCCCGGCATTCCAGTAGAACCCCTCCCGGACGTACTCCGTCGCGGTCTCCCGGTCGGGCTTCTCGTGGAACGTTTCGACCGGCGCGAAGCCGTTCTCGGACGGCCCCGGCTTGATGTAGCCGTAGCCGGTCGCCGGCCGGTCCGGCTCGATGCCGACGGTAACAAGCCCCTCTGTTTCCACTGCGACCCGTGCGCCCGTCTGTGCGACTGTCTCGAATGGGCCCGAAATCCGGTGGTCACTCGGCAGACACAGCAGAACGCAGTCACCGACCTGCTCGCGGATGCGGTGGGCCGCATACGCCAGCGCCGGGCCGGTGTCTTTCGGTTCCGGTTCGGTCAACACCGCCGCACTCGGGGCGCGCTCTCGCACCCCGTCGGCGAAGGACTCCCGGGTCAGCACGTACGTCTCGTCCGCGAATCCCACCCGATTGACAGTTTCGGCGAGCAGTGACTTGTCTCGACCAAACGAGAGAAACTGTTTGGGCCGGTCGCTCCGACTCGCTGGATACAGCCGTGTGCCGGTTCCGCCGGCCAGAACAAGCGCGACGATTGGGCGCTCCATACCCGGGCTTCACCCGGCTAGTGATAAAGTGTTGTACTGGCGATCCGCTGAACTACCCGCTAGCAGTTACCTACCACGTCTCTACTGTCCCGTCCCTGATGTCCTCGACACAGCCCTGACAGTCCGGGTTCTCCCCGTCGTAACAGACGGGCCGACGCTGCTCGTCCATCGATACCGCGCGGTACTCGGCGTGGCGGCGACAGACGATGCGGGCCCGTCCTTCCTCGTCCCTTGGCAGACCGGCTTCCGCCGACCGCTTCCCGTTCCTGTAGGCCTTCTTCGCGTCAGAGAGTTGCTGCTCGGCCGACCGCAAGGTATCCCGGATGAACCGCGCGAGTCGCTCGTCGTCGGCCATACTTCCCGTTGTGGCCCACCACAAATCAATCTTCTCGCGCGGTGCTGCGTGCCCTGAAACGACGACAGCACGCGCTATTTCACTTTCACTCCCTTGGCGAGTATTTATATCCGAAGGCGACCAACCGTCGAATGTCTCCCAATGAAAACCAGGCGGAGACAGTGAAAACCAATGACTGAGTCAGATTTGCGTACACACGCGACAGAGATACACGAGCAGTTTTCCGACCAGCTAGAGATCGACGTCGACGACGTCGTCGAGCGGCTCGATACACTGGTCAACGACTATCAGGTCCCCATCAGCGAGGCCCGTCGAAGCGTCATCAACACGTACCTCGACGAGGCCGGGATGGACCGCGACCAGCTGGGCGGCGGCGACGGCGGCGGCAACGAGCAGGTGAACGTCGCCGACGTCGATGCCCCCGAAGAGTGGGTCGACGTTCGCGCAACGGTCGTCGAGCTCTGGGAGCCACGCGCTGACGCCGTGGCGCAGGTCGGCCTGCTGGGCGATGAGACGGGCACCATCAAGTTCACGAAGTGGTCGAAGTCCGACCTGCCATCCCTCGAAGAAGGCAAATCCTACGCCCTGCGCAACGTCGTCACCGACGAGTATCAGGGCCGCTTCTCCGTGAAGCTCAACCGGACGACCACTATCGAGGAACTCGACGAAGCAATCGAGGTCGGCGACGACAGTGTCGAGGCCGACGGCGCGCTGGTCGACATCCAGTCGGGCTCCGGGCTCATCAAGCGCTGTCCGGAAGATGACTGTACCCGTGTCCTCCAGAACGGCCGCTGTAGCGAGCACGGCGAGGTCGAAGGCGAATTCGACCTCCGCATCAAGGGCGTCCTCGACGACGGCGAAGAGGTCACCGAGGTCATCTTCGACGAGGACGCGACCGAGGAACTGACCGGCATCGCCCTCGAAGAGGCCAAAGAGATGGCGATGGACGCGCTCGACACGACCGTCGTCGCCGACGAGATGCGACAGAAGATCCTCGGCCGCTACTATCGCGTTCGAGGCCCGACCTTCGGCCGCTACTTGCTCGCCGACGAGCAGGAGCGACTGACCGGGGCCGTGGATGCAGACGAGATTCTCATCAAAGCGAGGTCGATCTAAATGGCGAGTACACCCACCCGCGAGGTCGCACGGCGCGTCTTCGCACGCGAGTTCAACGACGCGAGCTACACGTTCAAGGAATCCGACGACGACCGCGCGCCGGTGTACGTCCTCCTCCCGACCGGCCAGCGCGCCAACCGCGTGTTCTTAGTCGGCACTCTCACCGAGACCGAGGATGTCGGCGAAGACAGCGAGTACTGGCAGGGCCGCGTCGTCGACCCCAACGGCGATACGTTCTTCATGTACGCCGGGCAGTACCAGCCCGACGCGGCGTCGATGCTGCGCGAACTGGAGCCACCGGCCTACGTCGCCGTCGTCGGCAAGCCCCGAACCTACGAGACCGACGAGGGCGAGGTGAACGTCTCAATCCGACCCGAGTCCATCTCGGAGGTCGACGAGGCGACGCGGGACCGCTGGGTCGTCGAAACGGCCGAGCGAACCCTCGACAGGGTCAAGCGGTACAAGGAGGCCGACCTTGAGGACCCGGCCACCGACGAGTACATCGCGATGGCCGACGAGGAGTACGAGGAACTGTCCATCGAGAACTACCGGCAGTCGGTCGTCGGTGCGCTCGAAAGTTTGCAGGACGAGCAGGCCGAAGCTAGCGCCGACTAACCTCGACGCTGCCGGCGGTTTTTGCGACTGACGTTACGGCTCCAACAGCTCGATGCGGTTCCCCTCTGGGTCGACGACGAACATGATCGTCGTCCCGCTCTCGGTCGTCTGCGGGCCGCTGAGGGTTTCAACGTCGTCGGGGAGTCGGTCGGCAACAGCGTCGAGGTCGTCGACTTCCAGCCCCGGATGGGTCGCCCCCGGTCGGTTGAGGTCTGGGTCCGGCATCGCCTCGCCTTCCGGTTCGTATGTCGCAAGTTCCAAGCGCGCGTCGCCAGCGTCAAGATGTACCAGTTCGGCGCTGGCTCCCTCGATGTCGACGGCGGTGCCGAACGCCTCGTCACCGACGGAAAAACGCGTCAGTACATCGAGTCCTAAAACGTCGCGGTAGAACTCGACTGCCCGATCTAGGTCGCTAACGATGATACCGAAGTGGTGAGCGGTTGCGTCGATGTCTGTCGCCATCTCTGTCCGGAACGGGGGTCGGCCGGCTGTTAAATCACAGCGGTTCGAGCGTTGCCAGTGGCACGCGCCGGTGGTAGCGTCTGACAAACGATTAAATACGTTGCTACTAAAACAGTACATAACTATGGGCAACAAAAACAAGACCATCTCCTTTCGCGTCAGCGAGGACAAATTCGAAACCCTCCGCGAAATCGCCGAGGAGCGCGATATCTCTCTGTCCGCAGTTTTCCGGGACTACGTCGACACGCTTGTTTCCCACGACGGTCAGGTGAAGGTCGCCCCGGAACACGAGTTCGAAGACGACGCGACCGAGACCAGCACCGAGAGCTTCCCACCGAAAGTCGAAGTCCCGAAAAGCTTCGTCCGCGAGCACGAACGGCTCGAACTCGAAGCCGAGCACCTCCGCGAACAACTGGAAGAACACAAGCGCTACGTCACGAAGCTCCGCCAGCAACTCGACGAGATGGACCAAGACGAGGTCATCCACCTCGAAGACTTAGATCAGGGCGAAGAAGAGGACGCCTCCTATCGCATCGGTAGCTTCGACGACTTAGAGTAACCGCTGGCGTTTCTGCTGTACGTCCTCGGCCACGTCGTCGCGCCCATCGACGTCGGCTAGGGTTTCCACGGCTTCTAACGTTCTGACGGAGTTATCGAGGAAGGACAGTACGTCGCCCGGATACGCATACAGCATGTAATCGTCGCTCATTACGTCGACGATTGCGTCCGGACCCATCCCCTGCTCGCGCAACTCCAGCAGGTAGGATATGAACTTCCGCTCGGCACAGCCACAGTGTGGGTTGGCCTCACAGTCACAGTCCAGAAAATCTTCCGCGAAGTCAAGCACTCGCTCTCTAGAGGCTTCGTCGAGCTTTGCCAGCCCCTCCCCCTGAAAGAGGATATCAAGCGTCGCACCCTTGAACGCCCCTTTCGGGAAACTCGTCTCTAGCTGAGAGGCGAGTTGCTGGTGGTTCTTGACGTAGATTTTGTCCGTGATGGCCACGCGTGCCTCTCTGTACGCGTCGGCTGTGTAAAAGCATCTCGAAGCGTTGACCGGCCGGTTGGTTGCTCAACTGAAATCGCTGACCAAGCTCATGACGGCCTCTGCTTCTGCCTTCTGGAGGTGCGTGCTAACAGTTGACGGCGCACAGCCGACCGCATCCGCGATCTCCTCGTGAGTCGTCTCTCGGGGATGGTTGTAGTATCCTCGGTCGACTGCCACTTCGAGGACCTCGCGTTGGCGCTCGCTTAGTGTTGTCCCCGGCTGATCTGGCGGGCCTTGCATCTGACCGATCTCGTCGAGGCGGACGGACAACCCATCCGGTGCCGCAGCAAAGCTGGCCTGAAGCGCGTCGGGGTCGCCGACGACCCGGAACCGCATTGTCCCTTCACGGTAGACTATTGGCATCCGTACGACCAGTCCTGGCCGGCTCCGCGCCTGATTAATCGCGTCGAACACCGGTGCTTCCTGCGGTGCGACTTCGACAAGCGCGTACGACCACGCCGCTTCGGGTGCCGCCACCTGCACTGAGTTGATGCCCGCCGTGTCCGGGGCGCTTGACCCGAAGCTGTCTACGGCACCGTTGATGGCGAACAGCACTGTTCGGACGCCTTCGGCGCTCGTGTTCCACGCCAGTACTCGCGTCTCATCGATTTGTGGCGAATCGGCAAGCATCGTATAAAACGGCGGTGCAAGCGCCGGCTCGATTTCGGCGGTGACCTGAAGACGCTTCACCACCGAGGCTGGGACTGGCTGGCGTATAAACCCCACTCGTATACCCCACAGAAGAGCCAGTACCCTGCCGTTGCTGTGTTCACACAATGCCCACTCTCGATGCTTCCCGCTGTCTTCGAACTGGCCGGCCACTCGATGCGTCTGGGACCCCTCTTGATGGCTCTGCTCTGGAAATCGACCCCGATGGCCGTGCTGCCACTCTCCTCCGTGACTCTCCACGAGCGCTAGCATCCAGTCCTGGGACCGGCACTTGGGCGACACTGTTGGCTGATTCGGATAGCAGTCCCGATGGGCGACCGGTCCTCCTCCAGTGGCTGGCCCCGGACGCAAGTTCGCCCCCGGCCCACGTCCATCCGACGACAGAGACATTTGAGGCGGTCGATGGCACACTTACAGTCGTCGCCGATGGCACTCCAGCACGGCTCGGCCCCGGTGAGGAAACCACCATCGAATCAGGGACTGCCCACACGTTCCGCAATGACACTGACAGGGTCGTTGCGTTCCGGGCCGAACTCCCATCGATGCGGACCGTTCGCGCCCTCTACACGCTCTGGGGACTGGATCACACCGGCGCGTTCGATGACGATGGCGGCTACGCCGAACCCGACCTGATTCACTCTCTGGTCATCGGGCGGGAGCTGTCCGACGAAACGATGCTGGCAGCCGTGCCAAACGTTGTTCAGCGGATTCTGTGGGCAACTGTCTGTCCCGTTGCCAGCGCCGCGGGTTACTCTGGCATCGACGACTCGTATCTCGACGACCGGTTCTGGCAACAGCACGTCGAACAACCGTTCCGCTAAGAGCCTGCCAACGACCGGGTGGTCCGATTCGTAACGTATTTCTGTTCCAGCGGAATACCTATGAATGCTTCAGCAAGCGTGTCCGGGCTGGGGTAGTGGCATCCTTTAGCCTTGTGGTGGCTAAGAGGCGGGTTCAATTCCCGCGCCCGGACTTAGGCCTTCTAACACCCGATTACGGCACTTTCACCCATCCAAGTTCTAGCTTCACCTTGGCCTCCGTCAATTTACCTTGTATAAAACAGTAGTACTTTCTGCTGGTGAATCACGGATGTCCCTCCTGTGACCAAACGTTCGAGTCTAAACGCGGACTCGGCGTTCACCGGCGACGGGCATCCGAACTGGCGTGGCGGCGGCGTCGGCGACTACGGGCCGGGCTGGCGGGCGGTGCGTGAGCGGGCTCTAGAGCGGGACGACCACGCCTGCGTGCTGTGTGGGACTGATGCCGACGAACTGGGGCGGAACCCGGACGTGCACCATATCGTGCCGGTCCGGCTGTTCGCCGCGATGCCGGCCCTCGCCGTCCGGGATGCACACACGCTGGACAACGTCGTCTCGCTGTGTCCGAGTTGCCATCGCGGGGCGGAGTTCGGTCACGTCTTGCGGGCGGAACTGCGCTGGCGGGCCGGTATCCCTCGGACGGGTGCCCCCGTTGCGGGCGGCGCGACAGCGTAACCGGACCGGAATTTACACAACCAGTCCCGCCGCCAGTAGGCATATGTCACCGACCGTTGACGAACTGCAGAACGAGATTCGCGAGGCTGTCGGGCGGTACGAACGCCCGGTCTCGACTGCCTTCACCAAGGAAGCACTGGCGGCGATCTGTGAGGCTGTCGGATACGAGATCGACACAGACCGGCTGCCGTCGAAGCCACAGATGCGAGCGGGGATCCTCTGGAAGATCGGCGAGCGCGAGGATGACGACCCGGCGGACGCGGAGCAACCGTTTCGGAAGGGAGAACTCGAAGCGGTTGCCGCGGCACTGGATGCCGAGTAAGGAGACTTTTCGCCGGGGCTGGCACATTCGACAACTCCGAAGCTGCCAGAATGCGGAAATATTTGCGTATCGACAGCGAACTAACCAGTATGGTACGCAACCGCTCCCCGCCGTTCGAGAACAGGCGCACCGCTGGTCGACGGCTCGGTGAGGCGTTGCGCGAGCGGGACATCGTGGCTGACATCGTCCTCGCGATACCGCGCGGTGGAGTGCCGGTGGCGCGTCCCGTCGCCGACGCGCTGGGCGCGCCGCTGGACATCGCGGTCGCAAAGAAGATCGGCGCACCGAACAACCCCGAGTTCGCCATCGGCGCTGTCGCCGCCGACGGGTCGGTCTGGCTCAACACCGCTGTCATCGAACGGCGAGAGATTCCGCGCGACTACGTTGCGAGCACGCGAGCGGAAATGGCCGAAACCGCCCGGAAGAAGGCCCAACGCTACCGCAGCTCGGAAGTGTCGCCGGGGCTCACAGGCAAGCGAGTCTGTCTCGTCGACGACGGCGTGGCGACGGGCGCGACGGTGCGGGCCTGCATCGAGCAGATCCGACAGGCAGATCCCGAACGACTCGTGCTCGCGGTTCCGGTCGGTTCGCCGCGGGCGATTTCGGAGCTCAAAGCGCTGGTCGACGAGGTCGTCTGTCTGGAGATGCCGTCGGATTTCCGGGCCGTCGGCCAGTACTACGAGCAGTTCGAGCAGGTCTCAGATGAGGAAGCGATGTCGTCCCTCGCCGACGAGTGACCGCTACCGTTCTATTTTCGATTCTGGTCGGACAGTCTCGGTCTCCGACTCGCCGATGGCGGTGTAGTCGCTGCTGGATTTGATAATCGAGAGTGCCGTCATGATATCAGACCGTGTCAGGAGCCCCTCGAAGGCGTCGTCTTCGTCAGTGACGAGCAGGCGGCCGACGGAGTTCTGCTGAAGTGAGGTCAGTGCGTCCATCACGTCGGTATCTGGACTGATTGTGATAATCTCCGCCGTCATCACGTCGCCGACGGTGTACGCGTCCCGCTCGACCTCCTGCACGGCGCGGGCGTCTTCGAGTGCCACGAGGCCGACGACCTCGCCGTCGCGCTCAACGGGGTAGCCGGTGTGGCGCTCCCTGAACATCGTCTGGATGAGTTCGCGGACGGACATATCCTCGGGGACCGTCGTTACGCGGTCTGCCGGCGTCATCACGTCTGCGACGGTGACGCCTTCGAACGCGGCCCGCATCGAGGTCTGGCGGGATTCGCCCGCCGCGCCGATGTAGATGAAGAAGGCGAGGCCGGCGAGGAAGATGTTTCCGAGGACGAAGATGCCATAGAGGCCGAGGAAGACGGCGAACACCTTCCCGACTTCGGCGGCGATGGTCGTCGCTCTGGCGTACGTTCGCCGGCGAGCAAGCAGCGCGCGCAGGACGCGGCCCCCGTCCATCGGGAAGCCCGGAAGCATGTTGAACGCCGCCAGCGCGATGTTCATCAGGGCGAGATAGCCGAGGATGAACCGCGCTGATTCGATAGCTGTCGCCGCCCCGCTTGGGAGAATCTGGAACGCGACGTAACAGACAACGCCGACGGCGACGCTGACAATCGGGCCGGCGATGGCGATGACCAGCTCTTGCTTCCAGTCTTCGGGCATCTCGCTGAGCTGTGCGATACCGCCGAACAGCCAGAGCGTGATGGAGTCGATGGGGAAGCCATAGCGGATGGCAACGAGGGAGTGCCCGAGTTCGTGGAGGACGACGCCGGTAAACAGGCCGACGGCCGCACCGATCCCGAGTACCCACACGAGCCCGCCGTCGGTGAGAACAGCCACGTCCAAACCGGCGTTTAGCGTCCTGTTCAACAGCTCGGTCGTCTGCTCGATCTGTGTCCCGATAATCCAGGCGAACAGGGGTAGCACGAGGAGAAACGTCAGGTCCAACTGGATCGGGATTCCGAACGCGCTTCCGATGCGAAACCGGCGCATATCGGGAGGTTGACGCGGGATGGTCTTAAGCCCCCTTGGCGGGACTGTTGCCGTCGCCGCTGTCGGTACGCCTTTGCGCCGAGCCCGCGATAGACCGTATATGAGCGAGCCACTGATTCGCCGGGCCGCGGACATCGAGTACGACGCCGTCGACGCAGCCGACGGGCTGGAGAAGGGCGTCCTCATTGGCGAGGAGAACGGCGGCGGGACTCTCGCAATCCGTCGCTTCACCCTCGCCCCCGGTGGTAGCGTGCCGAAACACACCAACGAAATCGAACACGAGCAGTACGTCCTCTCGGGAAGCTACACCGTCGGCATCGAGGGCGAAGAGTCCGAGGTCGAAGCCGGCGACAGCCTCCACATCCCCGCCGGCGCTGTCCACTGGTATCGCAACGAGGGGGACGAGCCGGGCGCGTTCCTCTGTGCGGTTCCCGCCGGCGACGACGAAATCAAGCTCCAGAAGTGACTACCAGCGGACTTTCTGGCTGGCAAACAAGCCGTCACAACACCAGCAACACTCACACCTAGTCCGAACCGCTCAAGTAGCGCAGTCGCCTCTAGACGACTGTGTCACAGCAGGCCGCACAGGTAGAGACGCTGTTCCTCCACGAACACGGCGAGGAGTTCCGCGTCGCCGCCCACCGGGACGGCGAGCGGCTCTTCCACGGCATCCTCGAACTGAAAGAGACCGACGCCGGCCCCCGCCCACGCCGCCTCCGAGTCAAGGACGGGACCAGCGAGGAGCTTCGCTCGCCCGACCAGTTCGTCGACCTCGCCCGCCGTGCGGCCCGCATTCGCATCTCAGAACAGACCGCGCCGCTCGCACGCGAGCGCGTCCGTGAAATGCTCGACGCGTACCAGATCGAGGCCAAGGTCGTCCGGACCTGCCGGCTGTGTGCCTCCGACGGCCGCTATTCGCCGATTACGAGCGAAACGGCAATCGAGACCGACGACGAGACCATCTGTCCGGAGTGCGCTCGCCAGCAGCTCGACCGCGAACTCGCGTTCAAAGGCAATATTAGCGGCGACGCCCGGGACCGGCTCGAAGAGCTGCTGCTCGAAGTACAGGACCTCGACCGCGTGACGAACCTCCTGTCCGGCCAGCTGGACCCGGATCTGACGAAGTTCGACGAGATATCGGCGACTGTCGACGAGGTCGATCCCGTCCGCGTCGACTCGCTGGACCTTCACCCGGGGATGCAAGAGCACCTCGAATCCCGGTTCGACACGCTGTTGCCGGTCCAGAGCCTCGCCGTCGAGCACGGCGCAACAGAGGGCCGCGACCAGCTCGTCGTGAGCGCGACGGCGACGGGGAAGACGCTCATCGGTGAGATGGCCGGCATCGACCGCGTCCTGAACAACAAGGGAACAATGCTGTTTCTCGTCCCGCTGGTCGCGCTTGCGAACCAGAAATACGAGCAGTTTCAGGACCGCTATGGCGACATGGTCGACGTGTCGCTCCGCGTTGGCGCAAGTCGCATCGCCGACGAGGGCGGTCGCTTCGACCCCGAGGCCGATGTCATCGTGGGGACCTACGAGGGAATCGACCACGCGCTCCGGACCGGCAAGGACCTCGGCACCGTCGGCACCGTCGTCATCGACGAGGTGCACACGCTCGGCGAAGACGAGCGGGGCCACCGGCTGGACGGCCTGATTTCGCGGCTCAAGTACTACTGTGAATCCGGAGGTTCACCCGATAGCGGCGACACGCAGTGGATTTACCTCTCGGCGACGGTCGGCAACCCCGGCCAGCTGGCCGACCAGCTCCGGGCGACGCTCATCGAGTTCGAGGAACGGCCGGTCCCCATCGAGCGCCACGTCACGTTCGCCGACGGCCGCGAGAAAATCGAGACGGAAAAGAAGCTCGTCAAGCGGGCCTTCGACAACAAATCCAGTAAGGGCTATCGCGGCCAGACAATCATCTTCACGAACTCCCGGCGGCGCTGTCACCAGATTTCACGGAAACTGGAGTACAGTTCCGCGCCGTACCACGCCGGGCTGGACAACCGGAAGCGCCAGCGAGTCGAACGGCAGTTCGCTGATCAGGACCTCGCGGCGGTCGTCACGACGGCGGCGCTCGCGGCGGGGGTCGACTTCCCGGCCTCGCAGGTCATCTTCGACTCGCTGGCGATGGGTATCGAATGGCTCACCGTCCAAGAGTTCAGCCAGATGCTCGGCCGCGCGGGTCGCCCGGACTACCACGACAAGGGCACCGTCTACATGCTGGTCGAACCCGACTGTTCGTACCACAACAGCATGGAGATGACTGAGGACGAGGTGGCGTTCAAGCTGTTGAAAGGCGAGATGGAGCCGGTCATCACCCGCTACGACGAGGGGTCGGCCGTCGAGGAGACGCTTGCGAACGTCACCGTCGCTGGCAAGGAGGCCAAGCGGCTCAACGACCGGATGGTCGGGGAGGTGCCGACCAAGCACGCGCTGGGGAAGCTGCTCGAGTACGAGTTCATCGACGGCCTCGCTCCGACGCCGCTGGGCCGGGCCGTCACCCGGCACTTCCTCGCGCCGGACGAATCATTCCAGTTGCTCGACGGCATCCGCAAGGGACAGCATCCCTACGAGATCGTCGCCGACATGGAACTGCGCGACGAGCACTAGCCGGACCTATCTCTCGTCTATCAGCTCGGGGCACAGATTCTTGTAGCGGCACGTACTTCCGGTGTCCATGGGCCTGTTCGATACGATCCGTCGCGCCGTCGGTGGTGATGACTCATCGACCGACGGGGATGAGCGGACGGCCGGGGGTGACCCGCCGTCCGACGATGGGCCGGACCTTCTGGATACGTCGACGCTCGATCAGACGACCTTCCGTGAGTACGCCGAGCGTGTCGTCGACGGCGCGGACCCGCTGACGTTCGACCCCGCTGCGCTCGTGCGCCTCGATACGGCAATCGAGGAGAGCTACGGCGGCGAGACCGTCGGTGACGCCGCAGGCGTGACGACCTACACCGCGAACACGGTTCGGTTCGGGAGCTATCTCGGCGAACTCCTCGTGCGGGCGTACGACGGCGAGTGGGTCCAGTCTGACGGCCGGTGGGGCGTTACCGTCGCCGGCCCGGACGACGAGGTGGCCGTCGCGGTGTTCGACGTGGCCGCCCGCTCGTTTGGCGACGAGTCGGTGTTTGCGGCTGTCGTGACCCGTCTGGAATCCGAACTTGCGCTCGATACCGCACGGGCGACTGACGACGACGAGCGAGCGGGTCCGGATGCAGGCGACCCCGCCGCCGACAGTGTCGTCTCCGAACCGACGCGAGTCGTCGGCCGCGTCGACGACGGACAGGCGGACGAACGCGACGTGCCTCCCGAACCGACGGCGACAGGGGAACCAGACGCGGGAGGTGCCACCGACACCACTGCTTCCGATCCGTCTCGAGCAATCGAGACGGAACCGACCCGTGTCGTCCGGCGAGTCGAAGCCGAGTCGGAAGACGACGACCGGTCGGATGACGCCGACCCTACACCCGTCGTCAGTGAGACCGCTGATAAGCCAGAGACCGAGGCTCGCTCGGACGACGACGACGCCGACAGCCCGGTTTCCGATATCGGCGGGGACGCGAACACCGAGAGGACAGATTCAGCGTCAGACGATGCCGGCAGCGAGCCACCAGCCGCTGCAACCGCTGGCGATGAATCGACGGTCGGTTCACGTGACGGGGAGTCGACAACTGAGACCACCGCCGAGCAGTCGGCTGCCGATATCGCCGATGCGCAGCCACCACTCGAAACACCGACAGAGGAACCAACATTCGATGCCTCGGAGAACGGGCCGGATGTCGACACGACCGACGCTGCTGATACGGTCACGGCTGACGAGGTGTCTGCGTACATCGACGAGGCCGAGCCGGCGTCCGACAGTGCTACAGCGCCCCCCTCGGACGAAGCGCCAGCGGCCGAGACACCTCCGGCGGAATCGGCTGTCGACGCGTCCGCGGTGGCGGCAGCTGACACGACCGCTGCCGAAGCGGCAACCGACACAGCCGACGACGGAGCAGCCGAGCGCTCGCTGGACGACGAATCGAGCAGCGAGAACTCACCGGATGCGTCGTCAGACACCGCTCCAGATGTGACGGCGGCTCCCGAAACTGACAGTGGCGAACCACCGACAGATACTGCCGACGAGGAGGGGACCAACGAGACAACTGGGACTCCCGGACCCTCTCTTACCGACGATGTCGAGGCGACCGACACCAGCGAACGCGCGGCGTCACAGGACGTACCAGCTGACGAGACGGCCACCGACGAGAGTGAGCCAGCCGTTCCCAGTGACGGCGACTCGACCGCCAGCACGGTGGCTCGCCCGTGGGAGTCCGGAACAGTCCGCGCGGAACACGCCGATACCGCCGTCGAGTTCGCCGACTTCTGGGGCGAACACGACCTCGATTTCGCGCCGGCCTCCCTTTCGCGCCTCGACGATCTAGTCGACGCGGAGTGGGACGACGAACGCTTCGCCGAGACGACGTTCGAGAGTGATGCATCGTTCGACGACCGCGCGTTCACCAGCGTCGTGCGGGAACTCGGCGGCTACTTCGGCGAGGTGCTCGTCCGGCACCTCGACGGCGACTGGACCGACGAGACGAATCACGAAGCGGCCGTCGTCGTCGGCGGACCGGACGGACAGTTCGCCGTCCCCGTCTTCGAAGTCGCAATGACATCGCTCAGAAAGCAGGCAGTGTTCGGGCGGAGCTACGACGCCCTGCTCGAAGATCTCGGCCGCGACGGGCCGGCGCGGTGAGTGATACGACTCCGGTCAGTCGTCTTCTCGCTGTTGCTAGTCAGATATGGGTATGACCGACGCGCTCCCACATTCGGGACACTCGTCGTGGTCCGTGTAGAGGAGCGTGTCACACTCGATACACCGGTGAGTGGCTTCGTCGTCGGTCGCGTTCCCGACCTCCTGTTTCAGCTCCTCGACTTTTCGGCCGAGATCGTTGAAAAGGCTCATTGCTGTTCGTTCGGCCCCCACGGTCATAAACGTCGGCCGCCGGTCCGGGTTGTGAGCGGATGCTACCGCTCGCAAACGACCCATCCTTTTGTCACTGGCGGCGCAGGGGTCAGACGTGTCGCTGCCACCTGTCACGCCGGGGATGTTGTTCGTGTTCGCGGTCATCGTCGCCGCGCTGGTGCTGTTTGCGACGGAGGCGCTGCCAGTCGATGTGACTGCTATCGCCGTCATGGTCGCGCTGATGCTGGCCGAGCCGGTGACGACGCTCGCGGCTGATGTCGGGCTGCTCGCCGAGCCGGTGTACGTGTTACACCGGGCCGGCGACGGAATATCGCCGCTGGACCGCGGACTCTCGGGCTTTGCCTCGACGGCGACGATAACGGTGCTTGCGATGTTCATTCTCTCTGACGGCGTCCAGCGGACCGGCATCGTCCAGATTCTCGGCGCGAAAATCGCCTCGCTCACCGGGGACAGCGAGACGAGACAGCTCGGTGCGACCGTCGGGCTGGTCGCACCTATCTCCGGGTTCATCAACAACACTGCCGCTGTCGCCATCCTCCTGCCGATGGTCTCCGATATCGCGCACAAGGGCAAGCTCTCGCCGTCGAAACTGCTCCTGCCACTGTCCTACGCCTCGATGTTCGGCGGTATGCTGACGCTCATCGGCACCTCGACGAATATCCTCGCCTCGCAGCTGTCAGCCGAGCTGATCGGCCGCCCGTTCAGTATGTTCGAGTTCACGCAGCTCGGGATCATTGTGACCATCGTCGGGACGATCTACCTGCTTACCATCGGGCGCTACTTGGTTCCGTCGCGCATCCCGGCCGAAGAAGACCTCACTGAGGAGTTCGAGATGGGTGAGTATCTGACCGAGGTTGTCGTCCGCGAGGACTCCCCGCTCATCGGGCAGACTGTCGAGGAGGCGCTCAGGGTCTCGGAGTTCGACGTGGACATCGTCCAGTTGGTCCGGGAGAAACGCACGTTTCTCGAACCGTTCGGCCAGAAGTCCATTCGGGCCGGCGACGTCTTTGCCATCCGGACGGATCGGGACACGCTCGTCGACCTCCTCGACGTCGAGGGGCTGGACGTAATTCCCGATGTCGAGGTCGATGAGGCAGAACTGGAAACCGCAACGGAGCGCAAGAATCTCGTCGAAGTTGTCGTCGCCCCCGGTTCCTCGCTCATCGGCGAGACGCTCGTCTCCACGAACTTCCGCCAGCGCTACGATGCGACCGTGCTGGCGCTTCGCCACGGGCAGGAGCTGTACCGCCAGCGGATGGACCACGTCAAACTCCGCATCGGCGATACGCTGCTGGTGCAGGCCACCCCTGACAGCGTCGACCGACTCAATCGCAACAATGACTTCATTGTCGCCCAAGAGGTCGAACGGCCGGACTTCCGCCGGTCGAAGATTCCCGTCGCGGTCGGCATCGTCGCCGCCGTCGTCGGCGTCGCGGCGCTGACCCCGATTCACATCGTCATCTCGGCGCTCGGCGGCGCGCTCGCGATGGTCCTCACCGGCTGTCTCCGCCCGCCGGAGCTCTACGACGCCATCCAGTGGGATGTCATCTTCCTGCTCGCCGGCGTCATTCCGCTGGGTATCGCTCTGCAGGAGACCGGCGGCGCTGACCTGCTCGCCGAGCTGTTCGTTCTGGGTGCCGGCAGCGTGCTCACTGCCGGCGGCGGTCTCGCCGTCGTCCTCGGACTGATGTACATCGTCACAGCGCTGCTGACGAACATCATCTCGAACAACGCTTCAGTCGTTCTGATGATTCCCGTCGCCATCGAGACCGCCCAGCAACTGAACGCCAACGCCTTCGCCTTCGTCCTCGCCGTCACCTTCGCAGCCTCGACAGCGTTC
This sequence comes from Haloarcula sp. CBA1129, assembly GCF_008729015.1. Lineage (NCBI taxonomy): Archaea > Methanobacteriati > Methanobacteriota > Halobacteria > Halobacteriales > Haloarculaceae > Haloarcula > Haloarcula sp. CBA1129. The sequence continues at coordinate 2,876,099 of NZ_RKSM01000001.1, read as the reverse complement.
ATGACGCCGGTCGGCTACCAGACGAACCTCCTCGTCTACGGTCCCGGCGGGTACCGGTTTACCGACTATCTGAAGGCGGGTGCGCCGCTACAGGCTGTTTTCGCCGTCGTGACGACGCTCGGCATCGCGTATTTCTGGGGCCTCGCTCCCGCGTGACACGGCCGTCTTGCAACGAAACCCTTTACTCGCTGTCGGATGGATTGGTTGGTACGGGATCGTGGGGTAGCTTGGTAACCTTCGGGCCTTGGGTGCCCGCGCCCCTAGTTCAAATCTGGGCGATCCCATACTCGGATACCGAAAGCGACCTTTTCGTTGCTTCTACCGCTTAATTCTTCAGTGGCATTTCCTGCCAGTCCTTTGCTGTTGTCGCTGCTCACATTCGTCACAACGGCCAGTCCTTCCCAGTATGTCAGCAGCGACTCTCCGAACAACGCTGCGAAAAGAAGCCGTAGCGATGGCACGCCGCGTTAGTCGCCAGTCCCGTCGGGGGCCGAACGCGCAGTGCGCTGCCCGCCGACACCGGCGGTATCGCTGTGGGTGTCTCCCTCGCCACTGGTGTCGAACTGATCGACAGTCGCGGCCAGCGAGTCGGCACGGTCGCGGAGTTCGTCCGCGCTCTGAGCGATTTCAGCGACGGACGCGGACTGCTCTTCGGCGGCCGCCGACACCTGCTCGGCGTCTTCCGTCACGTTCTGGCTGATGTCGGACACTCCGTCGACGCGGTGGACAACGCTCTGTGTCGCGTCGGCTTGGTCCTCGGTGGCATCCGCAATCTCCTGAATCCCATCGTTAGCGTTCTCGATTGCGTCGACGGTATCCTCGATTGCGTCGGCCGCCTCGCGGACAGTCTCAACACCGGTGTCGATGTGGTCGCTGGTCGCACGGATGTCCGTGACAGTCTCGTCGGTCTCCGTCTGTACGGCCGCGATCTCGGCTTCTATCTCCGCCGCCGCCTCTTTCGTCTCCTCCGCGAGGCTCTTGACCTCGTCAGCGACAACGGCAAAGCCCTCGCCGTCCTTGTCGGCACGGGCGGCCTCGATGTTCGCGTTCAGGGCGAGCATATTCGTTTGCTCGGCGATATCCGTGATGAAGTCGACAATCTCGCCGATGTCGTCCATGCGCTCCTGCAGGTCGAGAATCTGGTCGACCGCGTCCGCCGAGCGGGACTCGATTTCGGCCATGTCACCGATGGCCGACTCGGCGGCTTCCCGGCCCGTTTCGCCACGGTCGACGGCTTCTCTGGCTGTCTCTGCGACTGTCGTCGACGACGCCGCGACTTCCTCGATGCTCGCCGATAGCTCGTCCATCTCAGCGGCGGCTTCCTCAAGGTCGTCGTGCTGTCTGATAGCCCCGTCGGCGATCTCCTGTATGCGGTCACTGACGGTCTGGCTCGTCGTCTCGATTTCCTCGGCTCCAGTCGCGACCTCGATTGTGGCATCCGCGACTTCGTCGGCGAACGCTGCGACCTCACTGACGGTGGCTTCGAGGCCGTCGAGCATCGCGTTGAACTCCACTGCGACTTCTCGCATCGCTGTCTCCTCCGCGTCTTCGTCGAGTCGCTTTGTGAGGTCTCCGTCGGCGATCTCTTGCATTACCGCGCTGTACTCGGCGGCGCGCTCTTGGAGGCGCTGGCTGGCTTCCTCCGCCTCGGCCCGTGCGTCCTCTGCTTCTGTGCGAAGCTCTTCGGCTTCCGTCCGCGCCGTCTTCGCTTCTTCGACCGCATCCTCCGCTTCTCGAATACGGTTCTGGAGCGAGATTCGCATCTCGTCGAAGGTTCCGTAGAGGCGGCCGATTTCGTCGGCGCGGTTCGTTGCGAGGTCGACATCGAAGTCGCCGCCCTCGATGCGTTCGGCACGATCTCGCAACTGCTTCAGGGGGTCGACCGTGCGTTTTCCGAGCACGAGGCCGACAGCCGACAACGAAACGAGCGCCAGCAGTACAAGCAGCCCGACCGTCTGCCCGACCGTATCCCGGACACTGAACGCCTGCGCCGTGTCCAGACTCGTAACTGTGACCCAGTTCGTGGTCGGGACGGGCGCGAACGCGTACACGCGACCATCAGAAACCGTGGTCACCGGCGCTGCAGTGCCGTTCGCATCACGGATTGCCGCGAGACTCCCACTGTGGGTGTCGGCATCGAACTCGCGGTCGATGTTCAGTACCGTCTCGTCGTTGGTGTTCAGTATCGTGGTTTCCTTCGTGGAGTTCGCATTGCTGAGCCGGTCGACCTGGCTCTGAATGCGCGTAACGACGACGAGGTGCGAGCCGTCACGCTTCGGGACCGAGCTAGCGAACGCCATCACGGGCTCGTCGTTGAGGACCGGCGAGCGGTACGACCGACTACTCGACCACACCTGTGTGTTGTTCCCGGGTCCCTCTGGCACTTCGGCGCTCGTCCACGGCGCGTCAAGTTCGGACAGCGACCGCCCCTCTAGCGGGAGTTCCGTGCTGGCGACCACTTCGCCACGAGTGTCGTTTACGAGATGCATACTGACAACATCGTCAGGCAGTAGCTGGTCCTGCAGGAGGATGTACGCTGCAGCCCGCCGGTCGCTACGGAGTGGTTCACCCTGCGAAATGGAGCGTGTGTGCGTGCGTTGCTGCTCGACCCACGACCCGATAGAGTCCCCTTCCAGTTGGCTTGTTTCGGCTAGCTGCCCGGTCGTCTGGCGTTCGACCGCTGTCGACGTCGCTTGGAACGTGAACGCGCCGGCGCCAGCGATGACGAGCAACACGGCAAGGAACGCAACAGCAAACTTCGCAGCGAACCGCTGCCGTATGAACTCCGGGGCGACCCGATCAAGCGCGCTCGCCAGTCCGTCGAGTGGGCCACCCGCCATCAGGCCCCACCCGTGTTGGAGCGCTCAGTGGGGACGACGATGTCGCCAGCGGCGATCTGTTCCCGCGATGTCGACAGCGCCTCCCTGACGTCGTCGGGAATTGCCGGTTCGAGGGAGGTACCGTAGACGACGCCGACGCCGTCACTATCGAGCCCGAGGGAGACGACCTCACCAACGGGGAGGTTGTCTGCGACTGTCGCCGTCGCAGCGTCGTAGACAGCGACGTTCACTCGCTTGACCATGCTCGCGAGCACGACGTCCGCGTACCGAGGGTTGCTGCGGGATTGGTCTGAGTCGACCCCGATTGCGTACCGGCCATGGGCCTGTGCGGCCTGAAAGATGCCAACACCTGCGCCACCTGCTGCGTGGTAGACGATGTCCGCGCCATCGTCGTACATCCCGGCTGCGATGTCGCGGGCACCCTGCACGTCGTCGAAGTTCCCGAGGTACTCCGTGAGGACATCGACGTCCGCGTTGGCGTGCTCGACGCCGGCTCTGAAGCCGGCCTCGAACTTGTGGATGAGGGGCTGGTCGAGGCCGCCGACGAACCCGACGGTCGTCTCCTCCGGGTTCGTCGCACCCGCACCGAGGTCGACATCTCTGGTCGTGAGTAGTCCAGCGAGGTTCCCGGCCTGAAATGACCCCTCGTGTTCGCGGAACACGTAACTCGCCACGTTGTCGGCCTCCACGACGGAGTCGACGATCATGAACTGCTGGTCTGTGTACTCCGCTGCGGTCTCAGACAGTCCCTCCGCTTGCAGGAACCCGATACAACAGATCAGGTCGTATGACGGGTTCGCCGAACTCGCCAGCTCGGCCTGTACCTCGGCGAACCCGGCGACACTGCCCGGCTCGTGGTTCGTGTACTCGACCTCGTTATCGAGCCGCGCGCGCTGAATGCCGCGGTTCGCCGCATCGTTGAATGAGCGGTCATCGAGCCCGCCCAGCGCGTACACCATGCCGACAGTCGCCGCCGCATCGCTCTCGTCGATGCCGCTGGCGGTCGCTTGCTGGCTGTCGCTGGTGTCTTCTGCCTCTTCGCTCCCCCCGAAATTCTCGAAGCGGCTGCCACAGCCAGCGAGTGCTGTGGTCGCGGCCGCGCTGCCGCCCGCGAGGAGCCGACGCCTTGTGATTTTTTGATCGTACACGGGTATTCTACTCTGGGTGAATCAGTTATATCAGCAAAAACTACTGGTCCCAATTCTCGACGTTGATACTGATACCACTTCCGTGATGATACCGCTGTGAAGATAGCATACAGGCTCGCTCGCGAGGCACCCATATTCCAGCACAAATCAGCTGTGAAACTGGGAGAGTGGCTGCCTGTAGCTCGCAAAGCTGTAATTGAGCGATTGCGGGTCCGCTCTGTCACTGTCAGCTTCCCCCCAGCGCTACGTAGCCAGTTCTCTCCGTATCGGTCTGTCTCAGTATTGGCCGTGCATCCGCTGGGATTTCAGTGCCACCCCGGTTTGCGAACCTTCTTAGGCCAGTGGGCATAACCACTGTCCACTCAGATGGCGACCGCCGAGAACACCGAACTCATCGACCGTTTCGAGGAGTTCTACCGCAACTACTATCGCAACGAGATCGGTGAGCTCGCCCAGAAATATCCCAACGACCAGAAATCGCTGTACATCGACTGGGATGATCTCTATCGTTTCGACCCGGATCTGGCCGACGACTACCGGACCAAGCCCGAACAGATACAGGAGTACGCCGAGGAGGCCCTTCGACTGTATGACCTCCCGGTCGACGTCTCGCTCGGGCAGGCTCACGTCCGCGTCCGAAACCTCCCTGACTCGGAGGATATCCGCGACCTGCGCCACGAACACCACGGGAACCTCGTCGCTGTCAGAGGCATTATTCGGAAAGCGACTGACGTACGCCCGAAGGTTATCGAGGCTGCCTTCGAGTGTCAGCGCTGTGGGACACTCACGCGCATCCCCCAGACTGCCGGCGATTTTCAGGAACCCCACGACTGTCAGGGCTGTGAACGGCAGGGCCCCTTCCGGCTCAACACCGACCAGTCCCAGTTCATCGACGCCCAGAAGCTCCGCGTGCAGGAATCTCCCGAGGGACTGCGCGGCGGGGAGACGCCCCAGTCAATCGATATCAACATCGAGGACGACATCACGGGCCACGTCACTGCCGGCGACCACGTCCGCGTGACCGGTATCCTCAAACTCGACCAGCGGGGCAACGACAACGAGAAGTCCCCGATGTTCGACATCTACATGGAGGGCGTCAGCGTCGAAATCGAGGATGAGCAGTTCGAGGACATGGAGATCACCGACGCCGACAAGAAAGAAATCGTCGAGCTCTCGAACGAGTCCGACATCTACGACAAGATGGTCGGGGCCATCGCGCCCTCTATCTACGGCTACGAGAAGGAGAAGCTCGCGATGATGCTCCAGCTCTTCTCGGGGGTGACCAAAGAGCTTCCTGACGGATCTCGAATACGTGGCGACCTCCATATGCTGCTGATAGGGGACCCTGGGACCGGGAAGTGCGTTCACGGCGACACTCGCGTAACGCTCGCGGACGGTCGTGACGTGCCAATCCGTGACCTCGTCGAGTCGCACCTCGACGACCCGAAACCGGTAGATGACGGCGTCTGGGACAGCGTCGATTTCGAGGTCCCGTCGCTATCGAACGACGGGACAATAGCGACCCAGCAGGCGACGAAGGTCTGGAAGCGCGAGGCCCCTGACGTCCTGTACCGGATTCGGACTGCGACGGGCCATGAACTCGAAGTCACACCGTCTCACCCGTTGTTCGTCCAGTCCGATGGCCGGTTCCACGCGAAGCGAGCCGAAAATCTCGACGAAGGGACGTTCATCGGGGTCCCGCGCTCGATCCCTACTGCGGGGACTGACGAACTGGATGTGGCATTCCGAACGTCACAGGCACACAATCGGATTGATCTCCAACTGCCATCGGCGTGGACGACAGACTTCGCCCGTCTTATCGGATACATCGTCGCCGAGGGGTACGTCGAGCAGCGAGCGGACAACACTGGCTTCGTTTCAATCACGAACAACGACGACGAGGTTCTTGATGACGCAACGACGATTCTGGAGTCGCTCAATCTAAACGTCACGATACGTGATCCGCATGACGGGAAAGACGCCCGCGAGCTGATGTGCTCCGCTGGCGAATTTGTAAGTTTCCTGGATTCTCTCGAGGAATCACTGTTGTCTTCCTCGGAGAACCAACGCGTTCCACGGGAGTTGATGGGCGCAAGCGACGACGTTACGGCCGCTTTCCTCAAGGGTTACATCGAGGGCGAGGGACACGTTTCTGCGTCACAACGCGAGATTACGGCGGCTTCGATGAGCAAGCAGTTACTTGCGGATGTTCGAACGATGCTGCTCTCGCTCGGTATTTCGTCACAGGTTCAGTCACGACAAAACGGAAGCTACCGATTGCGAATTTCCGGGCAGGCGTTCAGCACATACGTTGACCGTATCGGGTTCGTCACAGAACGAAAGACAAAGGCTTGTGCTAAGTTCGACGGGACAGACGGGAATCCGAATCTCGATGTTGTTCCGAACGTCGGCCATGAGCTTCGCCGCATCCGCGAGTCACTCGAACTCACACAGTCAGATTGTGGACTTCCGCGTTCGACGTACCAGCATTACGAACGTGGAAGCCGCAATCCGACCCGTAACAGTCTCGAAACCGTCATTGATGCATTCGAAGCTCACCTTTCGGAATTGAGCGAATCGGCGTCCGACACCGCAGGTGCGATCACAGATGGTGGGAGCCTCGACAGTATTCGAGCAGATATCGACGCGCTACGCTCGCTTGCCGACGGCAACATCGCCTGGGACGAAATCGAACGTATCGAGACTGTCGAGCCGGATGAGGAGTGGGTTTACGACCTCGAAATAGAAGACACCCACAATTACCTCACTAACGGAGTTGTCTCGCACAACTCTCAGATGTTATCATATATCGAGAATATCGCACCACGCTCTGTCTACACCTCCGGGAAGGGGTCTTCGAGCGCAGGGCTTACCGCCGCGGCCGTTCGCGACGACTTCGGCGACGGCCAGCAGTGGACGCTTGAAGCTGGTGCGCTCGTGCTCGCAGATCAGGGCATCGCTGCCATCGACGAACTCGATAAGATGTCTCCGGAAGACCGGTCAGCGATGCACGAAGCGCTGGAACAGCAGCGTATCAGCGTCTCCAAGGCCGGAATTAATGCGACGCTTAAATCCCGCTGCTCGCTGCTTGGTGCGGCAAACCCGAAGTACGGTCGTTTCGACCAGTACGAGCCCATCGGTGAGCAGATCGACCTCGAACCGGCGCTTATCTCCCGGTTCGACCTCATCTTTACGGTCACCGACAAGCCGGACGAGGAGAAAGACCGGAACCTCGCCGAGCACATCATCCAGACCAACTACGCCGGCGAACTCCACACTCATCGGACGGAAAACCCCACTTCGAACTTCAGTGAGGAGGAGGTCGGTACCGTCACCGAGGAGGTCGCACCGACCATCGAGCCGGACCTCCTCCGGAAGTACGTCGCCTACGCCAAACGCAACTGCTTCCCGACGATGACCGAGGAGGCGAAAACGCGCATCGAGGACTTCTACGTCGACCTGCGGCTCAAAGGGCAGGACGAGGACGCGCCGGTGCCGGTTACCGCTCGAAAGTTGGAGGCGCTGGTCCGGCTTGCCGAGGCGTCCGCTCGGATTCGGCTGTCGGACACCGTCGACGAGGCCGACGCCGACCGGGCGGTCGACATCGCCCACTACTGTCTGAAGGAAATCGGTGTCGACCCCGAGACCGGCGAGTTCGACGCCGACGTGGTCGAGACGGGACAGTCGAAGACCCAGCGTGACCGCATCCAGAACATCAAGGGCATCATCTCGGACATCGAGGACGAGTACGACGAGGGCGCACCAGCCGACGTGGTCATCGAACGCGCCGAGGAAGTCGGCATCGACGAGTCCAAAGCCGAACACGAGATCGACAAGCTGAAACAGAAAGGTGAGGTGTACGAACCTCGGACGGACCACCTCCGAACGACCTGATATGGACCGCATCTCCGCACTCCGCAACATCGAGGAGGCGCTGGCCGAGTTCGAGGCCGGGTCGCGGTCGCTCAGTGATCTCGAACGGGATGTCCGCGGAACGCTCCGGACCTACGCGACTGAGTTCGAGGGCGACCTGCAGGCGTATCGAGCCAGCGGTGGGGCCGCTGTGGACGGACTCGTCGTCCTCGCGCCGTCCGAGACAGCGGCCCGCGAACGGGTGCGAGACCTCGTCTCGGACGCCGGCGAATTCACTGTTACAGCTGTCGAGTAGCGATTTTTCGAGCAGTGTGGTTACTGTCGGTATATTCCACAGACTGTGTGCAGTGCTGACTCCTGAGTCCGACTGCCCTCTATCTTTCCGGCAGGGAGCCCTATATATTCAGATTAAATCTAATTCAATTCAGTAAAATTTTATAGTAATAATGGCAATGTCTACTCAGTGCTACTCGTCGTCACGTACTCCCGGGCGGCACGCAGAGATCTGCGGAACGTCTGTCGTGCCCACGAAGACTGTGTCGTTCGACAGTTCGGGAGAGCAGCGCTGTTCTCCGGAACCGAGTTCGGGGCCTTTCAGGCGCTCCGGCTTCACGAGAAACACGACCTTGACGTTCAGATCGAGCACGTCGAGCCGTTCGAGCCGACTGATGCCCCGAAGCACGTCCGTGAGGCGGCCAAACGGTATGAGGCGCGCGAGGAACCGGCGACGCCCTACGAGCGGTTCGCGTCGGGGCGTGATCTCCCGGACCCGGACCAGCTCCGAGGCGTTGACCTGTGAAGCTCCGCGTCGCTGGAACCACGTACACTGGCGCTGTCGTCGATCTCCGAGCCCGAGACCTCGACGGGAGGACGATTGCCGCAAGCATCCGCGGGCAGCGGTGCTTTCCAGTCGTTTCCTGCCCGGAACCGCCGTCCGTGTACGCTTACGCCGGCCACGTCCATCCGTCTATGGGACTGCGAACGCGGACTGCACTCGCGGCCGCTGCTCGGTCACGGGGATACGAGACGCCACAGGACGACGCTATCGCTGAGTACCGTGCCCGACTGGCCGAGCTTGAGTGCTCGCCGCCGGAGCTGCCGACTCCTGTCGACCCGGTTCCGGAGTCGACCATCGACGGCCTGCAGGAAGCGGTCGCTACCCATCGCGGCCGTCTCACCGCTCGCGAGGCCATCGGTGCGGACAACGGAGCGGCACAGGACGACCTCCGGGAGGCGGCGACAGAACTGAGCGAACGGGAGACGCGACGAGCCGCCGCCAGAGAGACTCGCGAACTCCGCCGAGAGCAGGCACGCGCCTACCGGGATTCGCTGGAGGAGCAGCGGCAGCTTGCCGACGAACTGGCTAATCTCCGGCGGAGCGCTCGGGCGACTCTCGTCGACCGGTGTGCCGATACGTTCGCTCGGGCCATCGAAGCCGTTCCGGGGCCAGTTCCCGATGACCCGTTTGAGGCCGACCCCGTGACAGCCGCCTTGGCTGTGCTCCGGTTCGCCCGGACGCCCGCACCGGTCGTCCTCGAAACGGATCGGCTCGGGACGCCAACAGCTGCGTCAGACTGTCTCGACGCCCCTGTCGTCCGTTGCTGAGGTTTAAATCCGAAGGTCCGGCCACCGTTCCTATGGTTACCTTCGACTGTCGCGCCGAGCGAGTCGACGGCGTGACGCTCGTCACGGCGACCGTCGGCGACATTGCCGAACCGACTCGAATTACTGTTCGGAACTGTCTCGATGGCCCCCTCTGGCCGCCGAGAAAGCAGGGTGTCCCCGAGGCCGGCTGGTCCGAGGACAGGTTCGAAGGGATCGTTGAGTCGGGAACGAGCGCGCTCGGTTACGCGACGCCGGCCCCACCGTCTGACCACCCGGCGGAGCTGGTGAGTGCCGAGCCGGTGCCTGATCATACTACAGCGGACGAGCGACTCGACTCCGCAGATGCTGTTCTCAGAGAACTGGGTGACCCGTCGCCGCCTGTTGATGCCGTGCCAACAGCTGAGTCGGTGCAAGCAGCCGAAACTGCGAACGCTGGGCCGCCGGACCTCTCGCCCGAACAAGTCATCGAACCGCGGCCAGCGATGGGCCAACCACTAGTCGAATCGAAGGCTGCGTCCGGCCAGCGGCCGGACCAGCAACTCCCGGATGCAGTCTCCCAGTGGCTGGCAACCGTCGCTCGGCGGGCCGACCGTGCCGAACGGCTGGCTCAGGCGGACTCGCTGTCGGCGGCGACGGCTGCGGTTCGCGCGGCGGAGGGCCTGTCCGGCGTCCGGACGGTCGCGGCACGCGGCGATACTGACGAGCAGATGCTCCGGGCGCTGGCCCAGCGGGCCGAACGGCTCGCTGACCGACGGGCGGCCGCCACGGTGCCGACTGAGGCGCTGTCGCGTCTGGCATGATCTTGGCAGTCACCGGCGGCAAGGGCGGGGTCGGCAAGTCCACTATCGCGTACAACCTCGCGGCGGAACTCGACGCGCTCGAACGGCCTGACAGCAGGGACTCGCTCTCGAACGTGAACGCGGGGAGCGTCGTCGTCGACGGCGACCTTGGGATGGCAGACCTTCCGTCGAGTCGCGGTCCCGACCTGCACGACGTTCTGGCCGACCGCGCCGACCCGCATGAGGCTGTCCGCGAGGACGGCCCTGTGTCACTCGTTCCGTGCGGGCGGACGCTGGCTGGTGCTCGAAGCGCCGACTTGCAGGGACTCACGGATGTATTCGCCGCGCTGGAGCGGACCTACCGCTGGGTCGTCGTGGACTCGCCAGCCGGTTTACACGCCGACGTGGGTCTCCCCCTCGCAGCCGCTGACGCTACAATACTCGTCACGACGCCGGAGGGTGCGGCCCTCGCTGACGCGCTCCGAGTCCGTGCGCTGGCCCGCGAACTCGACGCCGGACTCTGTCGGGTCGTTCTCAACCGCGCCGATCCGAATCCCGCGACCGGGGCCGTCGCGGACCGGTTCGGTGCGCCAGCCGTCGCTGTCCCGGAGAGCGAGCCGCTGGCGACAGCACAGACCCATGGACAGCCGCTTCGAGAAACAGCGCCGGAAACACCAGCCCATCACTCGCTTGCAGCGCTCGCCGAGGCCGTTTACTCCTGTAGCTCGGTGTAGGTCCCACGCAGCGTGACCGGCGTCACGTCCGCCGTCTCTGCTGCCTCGGCCTGCGTGAGCGCCACGTCCTGCTCTTGGGCCGCGGTGTAGAGGCACGCTGCCGCGACGCCGGCCGGATTGCGCCCGCTGACAAGGCCGCGGTCCTGTGCCTCGTCGACGAGCTGTTCCGCATGCTGCCGGACTGCCGTCGGCAGGTCAAGCGTCGTTGCGAACCGAGGGACGTACTCGCGTGGGTCAATCGGTCCGGTCGGCAGCCCGAGTTCCCTGTTAAGCGCATCGTACGCTGCGCGAAGCTCCGTCTGAGTCGCTTTGGCGACGGTACAGAGTTCGTCGACGGTCCGGGCAACGCCTTCGGTCCGGCAGGTGGCATAGATGGCCGCGGCCGCGAACCCTTCCAGTGTTCGGCCCTGCAGCAGGTCCTCGTTCTGTGCGGATTCGAACAGGACGCACGCCCGGTCACGGATGGCGTCCGAGAGGGCCATCGAACTGATGATCCGCCGGATCTCGGTGAAAGCGTACACCTTGTTTCGCTCGCGTTTCGAGCTGATCTGGGCGCGGTTGTGCTCGCGGCGGAGTCGGGCAAACTGACGGCGCTTGCGCCCTTTCAGCCGTGTCGACCGGCCGATCTTCGTCGAAAGACCGCGGTCATGGCGCGACCGCGTCAGCGGTGCCCCCGTCCGTGCCCGGTCAGTGTCATCATCATCGAACGACCGCCACTCCGGGCCGGGATCGATGGCGTCCTCGCCGACGACCAGCCCGCAGCTGCCACAGACCGACTCGACGCCCTGCTGTTTGACTGACCCGTTACACTCTGGACATTGCGTTACCGTCGTGCTCATGTTTCCACCTACGGCTGGGTGGAGGGTTAAAAAACCGATGCAGCGGCGGGTTTTCGGGCGTTTTTCGACCAAACTGCCTACCGGTAACCGGTAGGTAGCTATTCGGATATGCCCAGTGCCTATCGGGATACCGACAGCATTAAATTCCGGCACAAAGAAAGAAATTTCAATGACGCTGTCGGATATTGCCGCCGGTGTCGAGGTCACGACCCACCAGCGTGACCGCGGCGTCGCTGCTGTCGACGAGACGGATGCGCCCCTCCCGGAGCGACTGGCTCCGGTTGCCGACGACCTCCCGTGCTCGGCGGCGACAGCGGCGACTGTCGTCGAGGCCTACGCAGCCGGCAAGAGCGTCGGCGATGCGGGCCACGCTGCTGGCATTGCGCCCGTGATGGCCGCCAAGACGCTTCATCTGGTCGGCGAGCAGGTGTCACCGGTCGGCCCACAGGGCCGTGAGATAATTGCTGATTGGCTCGCCGGGGACCTCTCCCGCAGCGACGCCATCGCACTCGCTGGCGTGACTGAACAGGAGTTTGCTCTGGCAACCTACATCGAGACCCACGACCCGCTGCCGGCGGCCCGCGATGCGGTCGAGGGAGCACTCACAACTGCGGAACGGGACCCGTTAGGGGAAACGATGAGCGATGTCGGCGAACTGCTGTGAGTGTACGTGAACCGCTTTCTGGGCGAGATCTGGAGTGAGCGACATCGACGAACTGCTGTGAGTGCGCGGCTACTGTCCTCCCGCTGAGTCGGAGTGATACCGGTGGGTCAGTGTGTCTGTGTGGAACTCCCGCTCTCGCTGTCCGCCGCCTGTCTGGGGCATCCTTAACACCTATGGCTGCAAACCCGGAGATATGTCGGCTTCGGAACTGGCAGACCGGGTGGCCGAGGTGCTTGCGGCGGACAGCGAGTCGTTCAACGAACGGGCCCGCGAGGAGGCCGAAGCGCTCAAGGCCGCGGTTCGGAGCGGGACCTTCGACAACTCGGAGGCGATTGTTGGCATGGAACTGGAGCTGTATGCCGTCGATGAGCAGACCGACGCGCTCCAGCGGGTCCCTCGACAGTTGCTCGAACTCATCGGGTTCGAGAAGGAACTCGGACTGCACAACGCGGAGATGCAGACGAGCCCGCAGCCGCTGAACACGCACGGGCTGGCGGCTCAGCGAAACGAACTGAAGGCGTCGCTGATGCCGGCCCAGCAACGGGTTCGCAACGAGGGTATCCGCCTCGTCTCCGACGGTATGTGGACTGTTCCGCCCGCCGGCGAGACGGCCCGGGAGTACCTTTGTGATTGTGTCGAACAGAGCGGCGTCCGCATTGGCACGAATATGTCGGACTCCGTCCGGTATCACACGATGGCCAACACGGATTACCCCTCGGCGTTCGAAATCGACGCGCCACACGTCTCGCTACAGTCCGAGACGGTAATGCCGGAGTCGCTCATCACCTCAATTCAGCCCCACTACCAGATCCCCCACGCCCCGGACCTGCCGGAGTATTTCACCTATGCGCTCCGTATCGCCGCGCCGCTGCTGGCGCTGGGCGTCAACTCACCGTTTTTCCCGCCGGACCTGTACGACGACGCACCCGACCCGGAGATCGTCGCCGGGGCGAACATGGAGAACCGTATCGGCGTTTTCGAGTCGGTGCTTAACCCACCCGACGGCGACTCGACGCCCCCGAAAGTCTGCTTCCCGCCGGATTTCGACTCAGTCGAGGAAGCCATCGACGACATCGTCGAGGACGACACTATCGTTCCGGTCGACCTGCAGTCGGGGACTCGCTTCGACGACGACTTCGTTCATTTCCGACACAAGCACGGCACGTACTGGCGGTGGGTCAGGCCGGTGTTCGAGGGGCCGACCCGGTCGGCGGCCAACGCCCGCATCGAATTCCGTCCGCTGGCCGCACAGCCGACCGTCGACGACGCAATCGGGTTTGCGGCCGTCTTCGCCGGCCTGATGGAGAGCCTGCCACGGCTCGAACACCCCATCCGGTCGCTGGACTGGGAGACGGCGAAACGGAACTTCTACACCGCCGCTCGGAACGGGCTCCGGGCGAAGATCGAGTGGATTACCGCCGATGGGGCGACGACGACCAGCACCGAGGAGATATACGGCGAACTGTTCGAGCACGCACGCGAAGGCCTCGAACAGCGCGGCCTCTCGTCGGAGGAAGCCCACGGGTACATCCGGCCGTTGCGCGAGCGTGTCGACCGCCGGCTCACGCCCGCGCGCTGGAAACACGACTACGTCCGCCGCCGCGTCGAGGAGAACGTCCCGCTGGCCGAAGCCATCTGGGGCATGCAGGCCACCTATATCCGCCATCAGGAGGAGACGCTGCTGGACGGCAGTTTCGTCGACTGGTTCGAGTGATACCGTACGAACTGTTGTCGCTCAGTTCTGGATAGTGTCGACATCGGGGTCGGCACGTACCGGGACACCGCTTCAACGATCCGTCTCAGTCGCTAGTCGTCAGCTCCAACTGTTCCGTGTCGGTGGGCCGAGCCGCCACGCCTGCGTACGCGACGACGTCTGCTCCCAGTTTCTCGACGCGCTCGGCGATGTCCTCGTCGGCGATGCTGCCGTCCTCGAAGGCGGCCCACGAGTCGGGGATGGCAACCGCTCGCGGGAGCGGCCAGCCTTTCAGTTCTAGAACGGACGCTCGGAGATGTTCAAGCGCCGGCGTCGGGAACCCGCCGCCGGCCACCGCGAGGATGCCGACGGTCGTGCCTTCGACGTCATCGATACTGCAGTAATCGAGCGCCGTTTTCAGCGGTGAGGCGATGGTGCCGTGGTACACGGGGGTTCCGAGAACCATGGCGTCAGCTTCACTGACCCGGGCAGCGAGTTCCGGGCCGTCTCCCGACTGTGCCTCGTCCGTGTCAGGGTCAAACAGCGGGAGATCCCACTCTCGCAGGTCGATGTGTTCCGTAGTCACGCCGTCGTCGGCCGCGACGCTGAGGGCCCGCTGGACGGCGACTCTGGTTCCGCTGTCGTCGCGGAGGCTTCCACTGATTCCGATGACGTGTGGCGTGTTGTGCATCGTGTACCTGTCCGTAGCCACCGTTGAGTAGTAAGTATTCTGAGAAATATACTTCAGTATGGATTCTGATAGGTTCTCGTTCGACCCGCCGCTCTCGGGACCTGTGGGAGATCGCTGTGACTGTGACGACCGCTTCCGAGCGGCCGCCGATGTGACTCCGTCGGTCACGCCGCTGGAGCGACTGCCGTCCGAGTCCGACGACAGCCTCTGAGTGTGCAATCGGTTTCACCTCGGGTCGGGCGGCGGCCGTTCCCGGTGCCATCGCTGGCCTGTGTCCAGCGTATGCGCACAATTGAACGTTACGGGCTCGTTACTCCTCGCTCTCGCCGCTGTCGTTCTCGGCCTCCGTTTCGTCCATGCTTCCCTCGGCAGCCCTGTCCTCGTCGCCGTGCTCCTCGAACTCGACTTCGGCTTCCAGTTCGATTTCGATGCCCTTGCCTTCCAGTTCGGCTGTGTCTACCGCAACCTCGACTTCCACTTCGACGGAAACGTCGTCTCGGTCCATACCGACGTTCCGAGGGGCTGACATAATTCGGTTTTGCAACCGGCATGCCGCGACCGACTTCGACATCGCTATGTGTGTCAGTCGAAGACAATACGCTATGAGCGACCCCGTGGACGTGACCGTCGACACCGACAACGAGTCGGAATCGGTCCGCATCCACGACGACGACGGCGAGGTCGAAGCCGGCGACACGACGGTCCGGTTCAGCTTTTCCGGTACTGGCGAGGATGACCACTCGGCCGACGGCGAAGAACCACAAGCAACCGATGACGGCGACGACCCGCGCCGAATCGCCGACCTCGATTCAGTACCGACCGATAGTACGCTCGTGTTCGAGGCGCGCGACGGGCAACGGGGTGTGAACTGCATCCTGCATCGCGCCGGCGACGCCGTCGTCGCTTGGCGCAACTCCTGTCCCCACCAGCCCGAAGTCCCGCTTGACCCGGGTCGGGGCGCGATTATGCGGGGTGACCGACTGGTGTGTCACAAGCACGGCGCGCAGTTCGAACGTGATGGCGGCGTCTGTACGCACGGCCCCTGTGCCGGTGACGCTCTCGACAGTATCGAGATCTCGGTTCGGGACGGCGACGTGTATCTCACTGACGAGCGCTTCGAGCGGGCCGACCGGCGCTGACACGCGCTGCCTGAGCGTTTTGTGGGTATCTTTCAGCCGCTAGCGCTTTCAATCGTCGGCGACGGCCGGTTCGCTGCCGGCCCGTGCGTCGGCCTCGCGCCACGTCCCGCGGAGGAACCAAGCAGCGGCGAGGCCGGCCGCGAGGACGTTCGAGACGGCAAAAGCCAGCCAGATGCCCTGTTCGGCCAGCGAGTGCGCGAAGAGGTCGACGACTCGCGGGCCGAGCCACGCCGGGACCGCGACCGGGCGGGAGGCGACCCAAGCAACCGGTAGACGAATAATTCCCAGCATGGTGACCGCCAGCGCAGCCGCGGTGAGTGTCTTGCCAGCCCCGCGGAACCCGCCGGAGTAGGCTCGGACGACGCCGATGAAGCCGAAGGTCGGGGCGACCCACTGGAGGAATTCGGCCCCGATGCGGACGACCTCTGGGTCGTCGCTGAACACGCTGACGACGGCTGGCGCGGCGAAGATCGTGATTACGCCGAGGACGGTGAGGATAGCGAACGACACCTTCGCGGCGAAGTGGTTGGCCGTCGCCGCGCGGTCCGGTCGCTCGGCACCGAGGTTCTGGCCGGTCATCGTCTCGACGCCGCGGTCCATTGCGATAGCGGGCATGAACACCAGCGAGAACACGCGGATACCGACGCCGAAGGCCGCGACCACAGTAACGGAGAACGTCCCGACGATGAACAGCATGGCGTTGACCGACACGGCGCGCCCGGTGCCTTCAACGGAGGCCGGGATACCCAGTCTGAGCAGCTTCCGGAGGTACTCTAAGTCGGGTGCCATATCGCTGAGGTGAATCCGCACGCCGCGCCTGCCCGACAGCAGGATTCCGATGCCGACGACCAGCGCTACGGCACGCGAGAAGATGGTTGCGACGGCCGCGCCGACGACACCCATCTCGGGGAACACCCACCAGCCGAAGATGAGGAACGGGTCGATGACGATGTTCAGCACGACGGTCCCGAACATCACCAGCATCGGCGTGATGGTGTCGCCGGCCCCGCGCATCAGCGAGATGAACACGAAGAAGCCGAACATCGCTGTCAGCCCGAGCGAGACGACCTGCAGATAGCCCGTCGCGCCCGGGAGTACTTCGCTGGACGCGCCCAGAAGCGACAGGAAGTCCTCGACGAAGAAGTAGCCGGTCGCGCCGAGCAACACGGAGGCCAGCAGCGCAAACGTCACGGTCTGTGAGGCGGCGTACTCGGCCTCGCGGTGCTCCTCGGCCCCGGTGTGTTGGGCGACCAGTACGCTCCCCGCTACCGACAGCCCCATGCCGAGCGAGATGAGCAGGAAGATCATCGGGAAGGCAAAGGAAATCGCCGCAAGCGCCGTCGTGGAGTACTGTCCCAGCCAGAACGTGTCCGCGAGGTTGTATGCCACCTGTAGCAGGTTCGTGATGACGATGGGAAAAGAGAGAAACAGTAGCGGCTTGCCGATGTCGCCGCTGGTCAGGTCAAGTTCGTCTTGCCCCTTGAACAGGTTCCCGAGCCGTGCACCCAGACGGCCCAGTCTTTGCCGGACGCTCACGCTGTGACCTCCTGCTGGCCGTCCAAGAGATGCGTCTTGACGTACTCGGTGAGCATCCGTCTGGTACACTCGACCGGGCGACCGGTCGTGACACGCTCGGTCGCGGCCCCGGTCAGCACGGTGACGATGAACCGGGCAGTCTCCTCGGCGTCGAGGTCGGATTTGAACGTCCCGTCAGCGATACCGTCCTCGAGGACCGCTTCGAGTTCGTCCGCGAGGTAGTCGTCGAATTTGATGAGCCGCTCACGAAAGCCGGGTTCGTAGGGCGCGTGTGCACGGATTTCGAGAATCGCTGTCCCGAACTCTTCGCTCCCATCGTCCGGCTTGTCGAGTACGGAATCGATGAGCGACAGCAGGCGTTCGTGTGGGTCCTCACCGTCGGGGTCTTCGATCCGGTCGATGAACCCGTCATAGAGGTATTCGAGGAACGCACAGAGGAGGTCGTGCTTGCTGTCGTAGTGGTAGTGGAGGGCGGCCTTGCTCTTGTCCGCCTCGTCAGCGATGTCCTGCATCGTCAGATCTGCATAGCCGTGCGTACACAGCGCACGGTAGGTCGCATCCATAATATCGTCGGCCGTGTCGCCGTCGTTCATTACGTGCAACTAACTGACTGGTCAGTCAAGTATTCGTCGGTACCGCCCGAAAGTGGGTCGGGAGCTGTGGCTCCGGAAACGTTCGGAACGGCGCAGAAGGACAGTCGCTACTCTCTCATGTCGAGGTCGAACTGCTCGTGTTCGCTTGCGGCGTTGAGCACGACGGAGGTGTTCGACTCCCTGATGTCCGGGTCGGTGAGGAGTTCCTTGATCTGGGAGTTCATACCGTCGGTATCGGTGAATTTCCCGACCGCGATGATGTCGTAGTCGCCGGTGACCTCGTACACAGAGATCATCTGCTTGTGCTCTTTGAGATCCTCGGTGACGGCCGGGAGCGACGACCCTTCTACCTTGAGCTGGATGATGGCCGTCACGTCGTAGCCGAGCTTGTCGTAATCGACCTTGGGGGTGTACCCGTTGATGATCCCCTCATCCTCGAGATCGGAAAGGTGGTTTGAGACGGTCGTTACCGACACGTCGAGGTCTTCTCCGAGACTTCGGAGGCTTGCGCGGCCATCCCCGAGAAGGGCATTCACTAGCTCACGGTCGAGATTTTCGTACGTCATTACATTGGGGGACGCCCCCCAGGGATTAGAATTTTACGAATGTCCAAATGTAAGCGCAAGCGTCGAAACCTTTGCGCAAATCAGCAGGGTTTTAGTAGTAGCACCGCTCCTATCGGGTGTCCAAAGATGACAAGCGAACTTTCAGAGGCGGCGGAGGAGGTACTCGACGAAATCGAAGAGAAGAACGTCGACTTCCTTCGACTCCAGTTTACCGACATCCTCGGCACGATCAAGAACGTCTCGATTACAGCCGATCAGGCAGAGAAAGCGTTCACAGAAGGGATTTACTTCGACGGCTCCTCGATCAACGGCTTCGTTCGGATTCAGGAGTCCGACATGCGTCTGGACCCGGACCCATCGACGTTCTCCGTGCTTCCGTGGAGGGAAAACGTCGAAGGTGGTTCCAGTGCCCGTCTCATCTGTGATGTCATCGACACCTCGACCGGCGAGCCGTTCTCCGGCGACCCGCGTGGCGTCCTGAAGCGTGCCATCAAGCGCGCCGAGGACATGGGCTATACGGTCAACGCCGCCCCCGAGCCCGAGTTCTTCCTCTTCGAGGAAGACGAAGACGGCCGTGCGACGACCAAGACCAACGACGCCGGCGGCTACTTCGACCTCGCGCCGAAGGACCTCGCCTCCGACGTGCGCCGTGACATCATCTACGGCCTCGAAGACATGGGCTTCGACATCGAAGCCTCTCACCACGAGGTCGCACAGGGCCAGCACGAGATCAACTTCACCTACGACGACGCCCTGACAACGGCCGACAACGTCGCCACCTTCCGGTCCGTCGTTCGCGCCATCGCGGCCGAGCACGACCTGCACGCGACGTTCATGCCGAAGCCGATCCCGAAGATCAACGGCTCCGGGATGCACACGCACATCTCGCTGTTCACCGAGGACGGCGAGAACGCGTTCCACGACGACGACGACGAGTTCAACCTCTCCGATACGGCCAAGAGCTTCACCGCCGGTATCCTCGAACACGCACCGGCCATCACCGCGGTCACCAACCCGACCGTGAACTCCTACAAGCGGCTGGTCCCGGGCTACGAGGCCCCTGTCTACGTCGCCTGGTCCGACCGCAACCGCTCGGCGCTCATCCGCAAGCCGGCCGCCCGCACACCGGCCGCAAGCCGTATCGAGGCCCGCTTCCCCGACCCGTCGTGTAACCCGTACCTCGCCTTCGCCGCGCTCATCCACGCCGGTCTCGATGGCGTCGAGCGCGACCTCGAGTGTGAGGATCCGGTCCGCGAGAACATCTACGACTTCGACGAGGAGAAACGCGAGGAGTACGGCATCACCACGCTGCCGGAGAACCTCGGCGAAGCCGTCGACGAACTCGAAAAGGACGAGGTCATCAGCGACGCCCTCGGCGAGCACGTCTTCGAGAACTTCATCGAGGCCAAGCGTCAGGAACACAAGGAGTATCTGGTCGACGTCTCCGACTGGGAACTCGACCGCTACCTCGAGACGTTCTAAGCGGCTTTCGTCTCCGTATTTTTCGCGAGGTACTCACCGGCCAGCGGTAGCGCCAGCAGCAGGCCAGTGCCGAGCGCGGCGAGTAGTACTACAACGGCTGGCGTCGGATGTAGACCGAACGTCACCCCGAGGAACGTCCCGACTGTCAGGACGCCGAGGACTGCCGTACCCACGACACCACGGCGCGTTGGCTCCGGAATCCTGTCGCCGAGCAGCGCCCAGACCACGGCCCCACCGACTGCGATACCCAGCGTACCCGCCGTGTTGCGGGAGACGCCGGCGACGACCAGCCCGGCCACAGCGACAGCGGCGGCGAGTCCGAACACTCGCTCGGGCGTTTCGAGCACACCAAGCGCGAGCGCCAGACACGCGCCGGCGACGGCGAAGCCAGCGAGGATATCAACGAGGTAGTGGACGCCTATCACCAGCCGGGAGAGTCCGATGAGGCCGATGACCGTCCCGGCAACGGCGACACGGCCGCGCCGTGTCCCGACCCGGAGCGCCCACGCGAACCCACCCCAGACGAGCAGAGAGAGCGTGGCGTGACCGCTGGGGAACCCGTACCCCTCGCCAGTCGCCATCGACTCGTAGATGCCTCGCAGCGCTACCGGAAGCAGGTCAGCGTGGGTGGCCGTCCCCGCTCCGGGTGGGCGTGGCAGTCCGAGCAGGCCTTTCAGCGAGACGATGAGGGCAACGCCGACGGCGAGCAGCGCCACCACCATCGCTGTCCGGTCGCGAGTGAGGTTGCGGCCGAGCCTCGGCGTCCACGGGCCGAGCCAGTACAGCAGGCCACAGGCTAGGAAGGTGAACCAGAAATCACCCAGTTGGGTGATCAGCGCGAACAGTACGACGACTGCGCCGGGCAGCGCCGACAGCACCTCCGTCACGCCGACAGTCCGTATCACTGTCGCCAGTCACGCACGCGGTCGACGAGTCGTCCGGGGAGGCCGGTCGCAGTCAGGGTCACGCCGACGGCTATCATAATCGCGTAGAGGCCGAGCGTCGACAGCCAGACGACAAGCATCGCCAAGACGGCCCAGATGCCCTCCAGATAGTAGAACGCACCGAGGGTCATTATCGTGCCGTACAGTAGGACGATGTAGGGGCCCCACTGTCGGGCGTGTCCGCGGCGCATCCGGCGACGGACGTACTGCTTGAGGTCCGACCGCACCTCGTCGCGGTGGAGCGTCCGCCCCTCGATGTCCTCGCGGAACGACTCGAACTCCTCGCGGAGTTCCCTGAGCTCCTCGTCTGTCAGGTCGTTAGTCGTCGGTCCGGGCGTGTCAGCGCCGGCTGGCGGCGGCGTGTCGGTCTCGTCAGCGTCCTCACTCATCGCTTTGCCGGACCGTCGGCGCGATACCTGTTGTAGTTGCCGGTCCGCGAGCGCCGCGTTGACCGCTGCGCCCACGAGGAGCACCTGTCCGGCGAAGTAGAACCACGTCACCAGCAGGAGCACCGCGCCGATGACCCCGTACACCTGATAGGAGTCGGCCTGCGCCGCGTAGACGTTGAACCCCGTCCCGAGCAGGGTCCACCCGACACCAGCGAACACCGCGCCGGGGACGGCCGCCCGGATAGTCATTTCCTCGTCGGGGAACAGATAGTACAGCGGGAGGAAGGCGACTGCCAGCACGGGAACGAGCGCGAGGCCACCGAGTGCGACCTGTACGCCGAGCACCGTTCCGAGCGCGCCGACGACACCGAGGCCGACCAGCGCGACGCCGATGCCGCCCAGCGCGGCCAGCCCGTCGACGAGCTCCCCGATAATCGAGTCGGGGCCATCCGTCCCGTAGACGCGACTGAAGGCCGTATCCAGCCCGCGGAACACCTTGAGCGCGCTCCACAGTGTGACACCGATACCGAGTACCGTCGCCCCACCGCGGCCGGCCCCGCTTGTCAGCGCGTCTTCGAGCAGTGTCGACGCTGTCGGTGAGAGCACGTCTCCCGCTGCCGTCACGATACGCTCGGCAAAGGCCTCTCCGCCCGCCAGCGTGCCGACGACCAGCGTCAGCAACAACAGCGGTAGGAGCGAGACGAACATGTAGTAGGCGATGCCGGCTGCGAGAAAGGAGACCTCTTCCTCACGTACCGTGCGGACGACATCCCGACCGACGGAGACAGCGCGTGTGCGGTCCACACGAGCACGTCAGAGTGGCGTCACAAATATACTGTCGGCTGCCTGATGTCAGTCGGCTGTCGACGCCACGCTTCAATCGTCCAGCGCCGCGTCGGGTCGGTAGGACCGACTGACGACTCGCCACGTTCCCGACCGAAAGCGATAGTAGGTCACTGCGGCGGGAACCGCGGTTTCGACCACCAGCGAGGCGTACAGCGCGAGTTCGCCGAGTGGTGTAACGTAGCCGAGATACGCCAGCGGGAGAGCGAACAGGTACATCCCGGCCAACTGGGAGTACAGCGGCCAGCGCGTGTCACCGCTGGCACGGAGCGGCCCGGTCGAACCGCCGTCGACGCCCCTGAACACGACGCTGGCACATGCGACGGCGACGAACACCGTCACCAGCGGGAGTACTGTGGGGTCCGAAACGAACAAGCGGGCGAGGCCACGCGAGAACGGGAGTAACGTCGCCGCGACGACGATGTACACGCCGATACTCAGCCGGAGGACCGTCTGCGCCCAGACGGTCGCCTCGGCCTCGTTGCCCTCACCGAGCGCCTGTCCGACGAGGCTGCTCGACGCGAGGCTCAGTCCCCAGTTCGGCGTATCAAGCAGCGCCCGGACCCGCAGCGCCACGACGTAGGCCGACACCACCCCCGGCCCGAACAGCCCGACGATGAACAGCCGGGGGAACTGCGCCCCGGTCCGTGCAAGGTTGGCTCCCACCAGCGGTGCCCCGGTCTCTGCGAGGTCTCGTCCCAATCCCCGGTCGAGGAACGGCCGCGATAACGGAATCCGGACCGGAAACGCACCGATTACCGGCAGGCCACCGCGGGCCAGTCCGACCGCGAACCCGGCCGTGACGAGCACGTTCGCGACGACCGTCCCCAGCGCCGCACCGACGACGCCGAGACCGAATCCGAAGATGAACACGGCGTTCAACGCGATGTTGACGACCGCGCCGCCGGCCCGCAACAGCATCGGGGTCCAAGCGTCGTCGGCCCCGACGAGCGTTCGGCTCGCGATGAGGTTCAGTGCGGCAAAGGGGACACCGAGGGCAATGACGCGCAAATATTGGACTCCGTAATCGACGGCCTCGGACCCCGTCCCGACGAGATCGACGAGCAGACCCGGGAGGACCCAGTACGCCGCCAGTAGCGGGAGCGTCAGCCCCAGAGCGACGGCGGCGCTGGTCGTGACAGTCACCGCCAGCTCCGCCTCGGCGTCGGCGCCGTAGCGCTGGGACACCATCCCGATTGTCCCCCCGGCGACGCCGCCACCCAGCGCGAACACCAGTTCCCAGAACGGCGCGGCGAAGCCGACGCCGGCGATAGCTGTCGGTCCGAGCGCGAGCCCGACCATCGCCACGTCGACCGTCGACTTCGACATCCGGGCAAGCCCGGTGACGATGCGGGGCCAAGAGAGGTCCGTCGCTCGGCGGATTCGCTCGCGCTCGACGAGGTCAAACCGTGCAAGTAAGCCGCCGATGAACAGCAGGACGCCACGGACCGGATTGTACGTGGAGGGCACGTCTTCGCCACTGCTTTGCGGTCGAACCCGAAAGGTGTTAAGAACCGGACGCCGCCCTCACAGGGTTTATACAGCACCGCCGCAACGACCGGATATGGATACGGAAGCGGCCATCCGGCACGGGACGATGCAGGTGACGGTCCTGTTGCTCGTCGCGGCCGCACTGGCTATCGGCTTCGGCGTCGCCGGCGTCGGCGCGTCTCTGCCGATTGTCGTGGGTCTGCTGGTACTAACGGCTGTTCTGTACGCCGCCCGTCCGGACAAGGAGCGATTCGGTTCCGTCGCCGGTGTCGACGTGGATGGTCTCGTTGCGTCGCTGTGGGTCGCGCCGCTCATCACGGCCCTGCCGCTGCTCGTCCGCCTGTCGGCCACGCCCGGTGAGATGCAGGCCATCGGCGGACTGCTCGGTCTCGCAGGGATGGCGAACTACTTCCTGCGCCCGGTGTACCTGCTTACCTACGACCTCGTTTCTGCGGTGCGAGAGAGCGTCGGGCGAGCAAACGGTCGATAGGACGCTGTTCGAACGTCAACTCTGCTCGCAACCTCGGGGTTCGCTGTGATTCTTGGGTCCGCTACTCTGCCGTCGCGTCGCGGATTTCCACCACGTCGGCGTCCGTCTTGAACGTCGTCCCGCCGTAATGCGTTCGCGAGGCCTCGTAGCCGGCGTCGCTGAGTTTCTCGATGAACTCGTCCATGGCTTCCGCACCGCGACCCCAGCGCTTGCAGAGGCGGTGCTGGTCGTAGTGGGTCGGCGTGTCGATTTCCGCCTTGAGCGTCGCCAGCAACTCTGTTGCCTTCTCGGCAGTTCCCATCTCCTCGGTCAAGTGCTCGGTGACGGCGTCGACGAACGCGGGGTCGCAGGTCCGGCCCAGCCAGATGGGGCCGGCCGTCTGGAGGTGTTCGTCACAGACCGGACAGTCCTCGGGCGGGTCGGCGATGAGGCCGTAGTCGTGGTCGCGCCAGAGGCAGTGCTGGCAGTGGTGGACGTAGCCCAGTTCGTCGATGCAGTCGTTGGCGACCTTCGCACCGTGGTCGAATTCGAGGTACGTCCGGGCGTAGTGTTTCGTCGCGTGGCTGAGAATCGGCCGAGCGGCGATGTCGTAGCGGGCTGCGGTGCGGACCATCGCCGACAGGAGGACGCGCATCCCCATCTCGGCGTGGAACTCGGTGTTTCGCGGCACCGCACCGTATGAGCGGACGCCGCTCTCGAAGTGTGCGCCACACAGCGGTGCGGTGTCGGTGGCCGTCACACAGAGGAGGTGTTTGGTCCCCTGAACCGCGGCATCGGCGAAGGGAATCGGCGTGCCGAAGGGGTCCACGTCGACCACGTCGAACGCCTCCGAGTGCATGAGCACGTTCGCGTCCGACCGCCGGACCGAGGCGGCGAGGTCGTTCCGTTCGAGGTTCTGCTCACACAGCGCCGTCGCGTCGTCGTCGATGTCACACAGCGTCGTCTCCCAGTCGTTGGCCGCCGCACGGACGCCACGGATGCCGCTTGCGGCGGTGGCGTCCAGATACGTCGACACGCGTGGGGTTCGTTCTCGGTAGGCCCGCAGCGCCGCCACGGTGATGTCGCGGTTCAGTTCCTGAACGGGGTTGAAGAACACGTCCGCGCCCTTCCCCGCGTCAGGCTGTTCCGGCACCGTGACCGTCACTCGGCCCTCACTGACGCGCATATGCCCCGGTCCGTGCGGGTGCCGTTAAGTCGTTCGAAGCCCGCCGGCTCCCGCCTCGACCTAGGCCGCTTCGGCGGCCGTTCGCTCCTTGGGGAGTCGAACGGTCACCGTCGTCCCGTCGCTCGTGTCGAACGCAAGGTCGCCCTCAAGCGTCGTGGCCGTCCACCGGATGAGCCAGAGGCCGATGCCGCTGCCGTGGTTCAGGTCCGTCTCGCGGCCCCGATCCAGCACGCCGAGTTCGTGTTCAGGAATTCCGGGGCCGTTGTCGCTGACGGTCAGCACGACGTCATTGCCCTCAACCGTGGCCCCGACGGTAACGACAGCGTCCGGGACGTGCTGAAGGGCGTTTTCGACGAGATTGGCGAGGAGGACCTCCAGCAAGGCAGGCTGGGTCGTCAGCCGGAGGTCGTGGGGTATCTCGACCGTGACTGAACCGCTGTACTCGTCGCTGGCGGTCTCTATGACTTCGGTGACGAGGTCGGCCAGCACAATGGAGTCGAGGGCTGCGTCGTCGGCACCCGCTTCGGCGAGGGTCCGGGCCTTTTCGCCGGAGTCGATCAGCCGACTAACCGACTGCTCGATGGTCGCCGCGTACTCGGCGTGGTCTCCGTCGAGTTCCCCCGCCAGCAGTTCCGCCCGGGCTTGGATGACGACGCTCTCGTTGCGAACGTTGTGTCTGAGAAACCGGTTGAGCACTTCGAGGCGGCGTTCCCGACGGATTTCGTCGGTGATGTCCTGAAAGACGACCGTGTACCCCAGCTGCGTGCCCGCTTCGTCCCGGAGCGCCGTCTGCCGGATCTTGAACTCACGGTGTCGACCACCGGCCTCGATGGATGCCCGAGAACCCCCGCCGTCGGTTTCGATAGTATCGCCCGCCAGAAAGCCGTTTAGCGGCTTCGTCAGTGCCTCGTGCTTGTCGACGGCGAGCATCCCCTCCGCGGCGGGGTTGAGATTCACGACCCGCCCCTGTTCGTCGACGATAGCGACCGGCGTGGCGATGTCGTGGATGGCCGCTCGTTCCCCGGCCCGCCGGGTCGCCGGGTGGAATTCGAACATGTCGCTGCGGACGAACGCGTACAGGTCCAGTGCGACGTGGGGCAGGAACAGGAGCGTCGTCAGATTGACCGCCGGAATCGGCCCGATGCCGCCGGCCCACAGCAACACCCCGGCCCCGGGCGGTATCGGACTCAGGCCGACCGCCAGCGCCTCACTCCGGTACAGCGGCCCGTAGCTGACGACCGTATCGAACACCAACAGCGTCCCGAAACTGACGAACAGCATCGCGACGATAATCGTGAGCAGCCCCATCGGCAAGACGGCGTAGTCGGCACCGGCGCTGCCGGCGGCCGGCACGACCCGGAACCCCTCCCAGACCACGGTGTGAAGCGGGTTCGTGACGACGAGCACCGTTCCGGCGATCGGGAGGACCGCTACGCCCCGGTACCAACTGCTTTCGAGGACGTTCGTCCGGCCGGTGTATCCAAGCGCAAAGGAGAGGAAACAGAAGCCGATCCAGATAATGCCCAGCCAAGACGCCATCTCCAGAGCGAGGCGAAGTGCCGGGTCGAACACCAGCAGCGCCGCGCCGTAGCTGAAACACCAGACTGTCTGCGTGACGATGGTTGCGACGAACCATCGCGCCCCGGGCTTGTCCCAGTGCGTCCGGAGCTGTGCCAGCAGATACAGCGACCCGAGCCCCGAGACAAACGAGCCCAGCGCCAGCCACGGGAGGTCCATGGCGGAAGAAACCCCCACTCCGTGTTTATGCTTCTGGGCACAGTACAACCATTGATAACTCCCCGCTGTCGACTGCGAACCAGTCGAGGCTCGGATGCTGAAGCCGACGCCGTTTTGTCACCCCTTTCCGTAGCATGGCTGTGACCGCAGTCGAGGAGTGGGTGGCCGACCTCGAAGCCGCCGGGGAACTAACCCCCGATGCAGTGTCAGCTATCGTCGACGCGCACGACGACCGCGGCCATCAGGCCATCGAGGCTGTCGGCGAGAGCCGGGTCAAGCAGTACCGGGATTTCACTGTCGTCGTCGGCCACGACGACGAGTACATCGTCGAGGACGGCGGCTGTACCTGCGCCGACAGCGAGTACAACCTCGACCCCGATGACCCCGACCAGCTCTGCTGGCACGCGATTGCCGTTCGCATCGCCGAGGCCATCGATGCCGTCGACGACCACGATATGTGGTACTCGGACGTTCGGGAGTTCCTCTAGACCACCTTTTTCAGCGTCGGGTTCGAGTCGCGCTCGGAGAGCGCGCTCGAACCACTCCTTGAAAAACGTGGGCGAAAAAGGCCGGACGCTCACTTCGTTCGCGTCCGGGGAAACCGCACGCCGACGGCGCGCGGTATGCTATATGCTACGGCTTCCGCACCGCCGTGCTACTGCTACCGCGCTGTTCCGGTCTTGCTACTGCCACGCTCTGCTACCGCGCTACTGGCTGCCCAGCGCTATACGCAATCCGCCCCGCTAGCGAGAATCGTAGTAGTGACCGAGAGCCGAGTTCGAGCGAGCGGAGGGTGTCGGCCCGCTCGTGGTCGCCAAGGTCCACGTCGACGCGACCGCTCAACGGTGCGACCCCCAGTTTCCCTTGGAACTCGACTGGGGTCCGTTCCAGCCGTCCCTCCCGGACCGCGTAGCTCTCTATCCGCTCCCGGCGCTCCCAAGTCCGGGGCCAGTCGATGCCGACCGTCGCCACGTGGTCGCCGTCCTCGACGACTGTCGTCTCGCGGCGGGTCGCGTCGTCGCGGTGGGTGATGTCGGCGACCGTCTTCGGGTAGCCCCAGATCTCGTCGCCGAGGGCGCGCGCAGGCTCGGTCGTCACCGGGAGCGACCAGACGTAGCTCCCGGCCCCGCGGGTCAGGAGTGGAATAAGCGGTGGCTGCCACTCCCCCGGGGTCGCCGGGATCATCACCGCGAACTCGTCGTAGGGAGCCATCGCGTCGTCGCCGATGCGGTGGTACTCGACACAGAGGAGCACGACTGCGGCCCGGCGGGCCGTCGCTCGGACCGGTGTGAGTCCAGCGGGCAGCAGCGACTCCGCAACCTCGTATCGCGCCGGGAGTACCGCCCCGGCGACCGTCGCCTCCGTGACCAGCGGGAGCGTCACCTCGTGACCGGTCGAGAGCCGAACCCGGTCGCCGTCGGTCGGAGATGTCACCCTAGCCACCGCCCCAGAAACGCGCTCGCTCGGCCGAACCCGCGGTGTATCGGGTCTTGGAGCCGCGCCGGGAGCCAGTGGGTCCACCGGACGAACGTGGCGAAGGCCCCGACGGGGTAGCGGGCCTTCGGCGGGTCGGCAGTCGCTGCGGCGAGGACTGTCGCGGCGACGGTTTCCGGCGTCGTCGCCAGCGGCCCGCCGGTGAGTACCCAGCCGTCCTCCAGCGCGTCGTAGGTCCGGTCGTAGGTCGGCGTCCGGTCCTCGTTGTGCAGGCTTCCCAGCGCGCTGTCGGCAAAGCCTGTCTGGACCCACGCCGGTTCGACGAGCGAGACGTGGACATCGTCCGCTCCGGCGACCTCTATCCGCAGTGCGTCGGTCAGCGACTCGACGGCGGCTTTGCCGGCCGAATACCCGCCGAGGCCGGGCGACGCGGTGTGGCCAAGCACGCTGGAGACCGTGATGATGCGCCCGCCGTGCTCGCGTATCTCGGGGAGAACTGCCTGTACGAGGCGGTGTGGGCCGTGGACCAGTACGTCGAACTGCTCTCGAACCTCGTCGCCGGAGACGTCTTCGACCGGACCGGCAACACCGTAGCCCGCGTTGTTCACCAGACAATCGAGACGGCCCGCCTCCACGATAATTCGGTCGACGACGGCCTCGACCTGCTCGCTGTCGGTCACGTCAAGTTCGAGACAGCGACAGCGCTCGCGGATATCGTCTGGAAACTCACTCTGGATGTCCGTCGCGTAGACGGTCCAGCCGTCGTCGGCAAACGCCCGCGCCGTCGCCGCGCCGATGCCCGACGCTGCACCGGTGAGCAGGACGACAGAGTCCTCTGTAGGCATACAAATAAACTAGCGTCAGAAACTCAGTGGTCGAGACAGTAGTCGACGTAGTTCCGGAGGATGCGCAGCCCCGTCTCGCCGGACTTCTCCGGGTGGAACTGCGTGCCGAAGACGTTGCCGGCGTCGTTGGCGACAATCGAGGCGAAGTCCGCCCCGTAGTCAGTCGTCGCCACCGTCGCGTCCTCGTCGTCGGGGACGGCGTAGTAGGAGTGGACGAAGTAGGCGTGCTCCCCGTCGACGCCCTCGACGAGCGGGTGGTCTCGCGTCACGTCGAGTTCGTTCCAGCCCATGTGTGGCACGGTCTGGTCGCGGCTGAACCGGACGTTCTTCCCGGGGATGAGGTCCAGCCCTTCGGCGTCGCCCTGCCCTTCGTGGTCGGCCTCCTCACTCGTCGTCAGGAGCATCTGCATCCCGAGACAGATCCCGAACAGGGGCTTGCCGGCCTCGGCCTGTTCGACTAGCGCCTCGCGGAACGGCCCGGCGTTGTCCATCCCTTCGGAGAACGCCCCGACGCCGGGCAGGACGATGCCGTCGGCCGCGTCGAACTCCGCTGGGTCCTCCGAGAGGGTCACGTCCGCGCCGGCGCGTTCGAGTCCGCGCGTGACGCTCCGGAGGTTCCCAAGTCCGTAATCGACGACGACCACGTCTGCGGTCGTCTGTCTGACACTCATACGTTGCCGTAGGCGAACAGGGGCTAAGTGACTTCCTGTTCGAACAAGCTTTCGGCACAACCACTGTCCGGTCGGTGGTGCCGCTTCCAGTCAGACACTCGGGCCCGATGAGAATATCAACTGTGAAAATAAGCCCGGCTCGTTTTATTCATCTACTGCATACGGCCGTTGATGGTTGATCTTACAGATGTGCTGTACGTCGACGGTAACGTTCTCATCGCTGAATTCCCCGAAGGGATGGAGATGACGGACGAGACGTTCGCGAAAGTCAATGAACGGTTCGAAGAACTCGCCTCGAAACCGGCGGTCGATACGCATATCTCGAACCTTCAGATGGAAGCCTCGCTGAACGACGACGTGTTCACACGGGCACAGGAGGCCGCGGAGGCGGGCAAGCAGTTCGGTATCACGGACTGGGTCATCGTCTCCGGGGGCATCAAGAAGATGGCACTCAAGAGCAAGGTCGGCGAGATTTCGGGTGTCGACATTTCGCTGGTCGACACGAAAGCAGAGGCGATGGAACTGGTGACGGCGTAGCCCGTCTGCCGGACACGTCTGGGAACAGTTAAAATTCGCCGAGCCGCGACTGCCCGCTCTGGGCGTCAGTGAATTCCGCGGCGGTCGAAAGCGCCGCCTCGAACGTCTCCTTCTGACTCGGGTCGTACAGCGTCGCCGCCGGGTGGACGGAGACGAGCACGCGGCGTGGCTGCCCCTCGATGGGCACGTCGAACACGTCGCCCGCTTCGCCGGTGACAGCTACGTCGCGCTCCAGCAGATGCTCGGCCGGAACCTTCCCAAGTGTGACGACGACTTCAGGGTCGACGCGGTCGATTTCCGTCTTCAGGTACTCCCGGCAGTTCGCGAGTTCGCCCGTGCGCGGGTCGCGGTTGTCCGGCGGGCGACAGCGCACACAGTTCGTGATACGCACGTCGCCGCGATCGAGGCCGGCATCGCGCAACCCGTCGTCAAGTACGTCGCCGCTTCGCCCGACGAACGGCTCGCCCTGTTCGTCCTCGTTCGCGCCGGGGGCCTCCCCGACGAACAGCAGGTCTGCATCCGCGGGGCCGACACCGTTGACGATTCGCGAGCGCGAGCGACAGAGGTCATCACAGCGCTCACAGTCGACGACGTCGAGACCGTCCATCTGCTCCATGCCCCGTCGTTTGCGCTGGGGGCTCTCAAACGCAGCGGTCCGCCGCCGAGCCTCTGGTCCGAGCTCCGGTTCCGCCGGTTCAGCGGTAACAACGGTCCAGATCCGTCAGCGATTACCGTTTCACACCGGTCGCTTCGATCTGTACCGCCGCGTCGTTCGGCAGGCTTGCGACGCCGACGACGGTCCGTGACGGTCGCTGCCCGTCGAAGAACGCCGCATATGCTTGCTTGACCGCTGTCAGCTGGTCCATCTCCGTGAGATACACCGTCGTCTGCAGCAGGTCACGCGGTTCGAGACCGGATTCGGCAGCCATAGCACGAATCTGGTCGAGTGCGGCGAGCGTCTGTGCCTGAACGTCGCCGCTGCGAACCGTTTCCGTATCGGGGAACTGTCCGTCAAAGAATACGAGCTGGTTGTCCTGCTGGCGCGTGCCGTACACGCTGTGTTCTGTCGGCTGGTCGCCCTCGTAGCGGGTCACGCTACTGTCGCTGTTCGTCTGTTCGTTCGTTTCTGCGGGCTCTACAGCCGTCCTCGCCTGTGTTTTGCTTTCTGCCATTGTGTTTCTACATACACGGTGTCGGACAATCAGCCTGTCTTTAGCTATTACTAACGTCCCTACAGAATAAAAATACAGATCCCTTTCGAGTCGCTCTGTCTGCTGTATTGTATTTAGCAATAGATGAGAATCTGTCGTGGTAACTGATGTGAAGTCGCCCTGTGCCATTGTCTTGGCGGCCAGTGTCACACCGTCTCCGGTCGGGCGGTACTGCTATTCCGGTCACTCCATCTCGACCAGCCCCCGCGCCGCCAGTCGGGCGACCCGGAGCGGTTCCGGACGGCCGCCTTCCGGCGTGAATGCACGAACCACATCCGCGGCGGCGCTGTCGTCGAGGCCGACGCTCCGGACGTACACCGTCTCGTCGTTCACCGATACCGGCCGGCGCTCCGGTTGAGCGCGGTAGGTCGCCAGCCGGTCCTGCACGGCATCGGGGTCGTCGAACGCCTCGCGGATGGCCCCCGCAAGCCCCGGCGAGGACTCGAAGGTGACCGACAGGACCGGCAGACCGGTGCGGTCGTGAATCCGTCGGAGGTCGAGGACGTTGAACCACGCCGGCGCGATACCCGCCACAAGCAGGTAGCGGACGTCCTCGCGGGCCAGTCGCTCGACCATCTCACACACTGTCTCAGTCGCGTCGCTCCCGCCGGCCGTTGCAGTACTGAAAACAAAGCCGTCGG